>MIBD01000039.1:2464-12746 GCA_001829395.1 Spirochaetes bacterium GWF1_49_6
CCTTATCGACCAGGACGAGGTCGGCCTTACCGCCGTCGAAAAGCCGCGCGAATATTTTCTTGAACGCCGCGCGGATTTCCTCGAACGAACGGCTGAACTGCTCGGCGGATTTCTCGTTGGTCTCGTCGATCAGCCCCTGAATGTCGGCCATCGCCTTTTCCACATCCCCGCGCTGGGTGAGAAGGAACTCGAGACGCTCCTTCGCGTCCTGGAACTGCTCGATAGCGAGGAAGTTGACGTTACCGAGACGGGCTATATCCGCGCGGAGACGCTTGATATCGGCATGGATGGTGTCGATATTGTCGCCCTCCTGCACGGGGATACCGCGCACGTCGATACCGTAGGTATTGAACGCGTTTTCCGCGATACTCTGTAACGTACCGTTACGTTCGCCGATAGCGTTCTCAAGCTCCATCATCTGGCGCTCGATCTTCATATTCTGGTCGTTCAATTCCTTGATCTGGAACTCTATCTGCTTACGGGACATTTTCAGTTGTTCGACCTGCTTGAGCTTCTTCTCGCGCTCGATTTTCCCGGCCTCGATCTTCTGCCCGAGACTCTCGACAGACAGCGAGTCCTCCGCGATACCGTTCTTGAGTTCCTCGAGGGAGGCGAACGTGTTCTTTTTGTCGTTCTCGAAATTCTCGCGGTGACGCTCGATATCCCCCATCTGGTGACGGATACGCTCCATCTCGTTACGCACGGACTTAACCTGCTCGTCGATACGCGCGAAATCGACCTTCTTACTGTTCAGTTCCTCGCCGAGCGCGCTTCTCGCCGCGCGGAATTCCTGTATATCCCGTTCGTACTCCTCCACCACCGTAATCATCGATTCGATGAGGGTTTCCTTTTTATTGATCATGTCCGAATGGGACGCGATCTGGGTCTCGAGGAATTTGAGCGCGGAATGGTTATTCGATAACTGTTCGTCGAGCCTCGATATTTCCTTACGGAGGGAGGATGTCTCGAACTCGTTCTTGTTGTACGCGTTCTGGATATCCGAACGGACGCCCTGAAGCTCGCGCAGGCGCGCGCGGGTCTCTTCGAGCTTCTGTTCGTTCGACGCTATCGCGGCGGTCAGTTCCTCGATACGGTTCTGGATATTCTCCTTCTGGGTGTACGTGCCCTCGTCGCTGTAAAGGATGCCGAGAATATTCTCGTAGTACTTTCCGTACTCGGTGAAGTTCGTCCTGAGCTCGGAGACCATCGCGAGGATATCGTCCACCTTCGCGCCGGACTCGATAGCCCCGGTGATACGCGCTAACGCCGCCTCGAGACGCGCGTCGAGCATCGGCTTGCGCTCGGTGAATTTTTTCAACTCGGCGGACTGGCGTTCGAGCGAATCCATGATGGTCTTGTCCATTGACTTCAGGCGTACCTGAAGCTCGCGGATTTCCTCCCCCATCGTCCGGTTGGACTCGCGGATCTCCTTTTCCTTCTGGAGGGATAAATCTATCTCTTTGATAATCTTGTCGAGTTCGTTCTTGAGTGTTTCAATGTCGCGCGAGAATCCCTCGAGCTGGGTGTTTTTCTCGGCGCGCTCGTTCTCGAAATTCCGCCCGATTTCCCACTTTTCCTCGATCGTCACGCGGTAGTTCTCGAGACGGGTCCGCAGGGCGACTATCTCCTGACGCTGGCGTTCAATATCGTCCTTGGTGATAATTTTATCGAAGCCGAGGGAGCGCGATTTGGCGAGAATGCTCTCGTCGAGCGATTTTATTTTGACGAATACGTCGTCTATCTGCCGCTGGATATCGTTCATTACGGACGCGGACTCGTCCTTCTCGACATTGATGCCGAGGGAGTCCTGTTCCTTCTGCTTGAGTTCACCCGCGAGAGCCGTCAGCCGTTCCATCTCCTCTTTGATGCGGTTCTCCATACTGGACAGCCACTCCGTCTGGGAACGGACACGTTCGCGGTTGCTTTCGAGGCGCGACCTGACTGCGGCGTACTCCTGCTCCATCAAAGCGAATTGCTCGTCGTAGGCGCGGAAATCCACCTCGCGGGTCTGGATGTCCTGATCGGTGGCGAGCATCGAGTCCTCGCGTTCCCGCGAGACTTCGGACAATTCCTTCTGCTTCCGGGTAAGTTCGTTTTTATCGGCGAACCGCGCGTCGATCTCTTTCTGGATATTTTTAATACGTAATGCCGCGAACTTCGCGTCGAGAGTCTTCAGGTCGGTCTGGAGCGCGTTGAACTTGTTCGCGTCCTCGGCCTGTGACCGGAGGCTTTCCACTTCTTTATCGAGTTCGATGACGATATCGTTCAGACGTTCGAGGTTCTGGCGGGAGTTTTCGAGCTTACGCTCGGCCTCTTCCTTGCGGAATTTGAACTTCGATATTCCCGCGAACTCCTCGAACAGGAAACGGCGTTCGATAGGGCTTTCGGACAGCAGGCGGTCGATTTTACCCTGCTCGAAGATGGCGTAGCTGTCGCGGCCGACCCCGGTGTCGAGGAAGAGTTCCACCATATCCTTGAGACGTACCTTGGATTTATTGATATAGTACTGTCCCTCGCCGGAACGGAATATCCTGCGGGCGACACTAACCTCGGAGAACTCTATCGGCAGCCATTTCGAATCGTTATTGAGCGTGATATTGACTTCGGCCATACCCATCGGCGGGCGTTCCTTGGTGCCGTTGAAGATGACGTCCTCCATCTTCTCGCCGCGCATATTTTTCGCGCTCTGCTCGCCGAGCGCCCATTTGATGGCCTCGACCACATTGGACTTACCGCACCCGTTCGGCCCGACAATACCCGTGATACCGTCCATCAGTTCGATACGCGATTTGACCGGGAACGATTTGAACCCGCTGATTTCGATGGATTTTAGATAATTAGCCATTCCTCTCCCCGAATATTGAATCTTTTATACCTAATAATTAAACTCAAGCATAGGTTGATTATTTACTTCTTTCACATAGTTATTGTGATGCAAATAGAAGATGAATAAGTCTTCTTTATCTAAAAACACGGCAACTTTTTCTAAATCAATCGAATTAAGAATACCGGTAGTGATAGGACGTTTAGAATCCCAAAATATTAAAGAGTTAAGCAAAGTAATGACAGGTTCGGATTCTAATAAATCCACGATAAAAATCGCTTCTTCTTCGGTATTGCATGGAATAAAATTGCACGTATCGTCAACTAAAATAGGTTTATCGCCTAGAGAACCGATTATCGAGAACTTAATTTTTTTATATAATCCTGAAATCGCTATTTTCCAAGGCGCGAATGTGTAAGCGCCTACTGAAAAAATGGAAAAATCGGGTTTGTTTTTATAGATAGAGCTTTTTCTCGATAAAAAAGTTTCCCGGTTTTCGTTTAGGTATCGCCATGTTTTCGGAGAGTGGGATAAAATACACGCGGTATCCTGACCCACGGCTTTTTGAGTTACGATTACAAATTTCCTGATAAAATAATCGGGTTTTGAAATATCCGAACTCTTTAGTAAAGGATAGATGAGTTCGGGTTCGATATCGAGGGTTTCATTATTTCCATTTACATAACTGCCGTTTATTTGTTCTAATTCCATTACTTTTGAATTATCGTGCTTAATCCCGTTTCTCCAAATATAATGGGATTTTCCGATTAAACCGGAATATCTCTCGAACAGGGTAAGATTATTTATCAGCATGTTTTTACTAAAACCTAATACCGATACTATTTCATTACTTTCTAAACTTTTATATACGCTGCATTTCAAATCGTCTTCGGCGGTTTCGGAAACGATAATATTGAATAAACAGGCATCGACATCGACATTGAAATATTTCTTGGAATCGATTCTATACATTTCGCAAAACCGGACGGGAAGTTTTTTAATAGAGATATATTGAAAGATGCTTCTCGCGACGGAGGTTTTACATAAGAATGAAAAAACAGCTTGACGGGCGATAAACCTTTCGACGAGATTGATAATAATATATTCGGCGATATCGAAATTGCTTTTTCCGGTTATCGCTTCTATTCCTCTTAATCCTTTGAAATTTGTTTTCTCAGGGGTATTATTTCTATCTATCATTCCTAAACCTGAATTTGTAACCCACGGCGGATTTCCGATAAATAAAACAGGATCGGGCATAGTATCTTCGATGCTATTCCAATCGAAAGAAAAAATATTTTGGTTAAAAAGATGAACATTCTCCATATCCATATTTTCTTTTAAAGCATTAAGATATTCAGGATTTATCTCTATACCATAGAAATTATCCGCTTCCGGGAAAGCCGATTGAGCGGTTATTAAAATATTGCCTGCTCCGCAGGTAGGTTCGACGATAGTTTTCGGATTAAACTGATATTTCCGAACAATATTACACATTAATAAAGCCAATTCTTTAGGGGTTTGAAAATCCCCGAATTGAATTATATCTAATTTATTCATATTTTGATGATACCTTCGACTTTTCCGGCATTATCGATTACTCTTTGATATTGCAGTCTCCATTGGAGAGCATTTGAAATGGTCAGATAGCCGATTTTAGGTTTGTTCGATAGTATTTCATTAGCGAGTTCTTCCACATTCCTCTCCCCATAACTTGTGTAAGCCGCTCGGAATAAATCTGTTACGATTACCCGGCGGATAAAATTATAGTATTTTTTAGCCGATTTGAAAAATTTTTACCCGAAAACTGTGCGTAATTCGGGAATTATTTTACTTATCCGAACGGATTTCGAGATGAAGGACGGTTTTACCGAGCGACAGGGTATACTTGCCCGGCTTGACCGCGCGGATTTCTACCGAACTCCTGTCGGGCTTCTTCAGGAACTCCGGCGCGGACGCTCCCGGCGAACGCAGTTCGATATATTGGTCGAACGCCTCCCGGAACTCGATTTGTATCCTGAATACCCCGCCGTCCGTGGGGATGATCTTGATTTCCGACGCGGGGGTGTCGATATTGTAGGCGGTAATCAGTCCGGGCTCGGTGAAGCCGCGCACAGGCACCGCCGCCGCGAATTCCACCGTATACCCTGCTTCGGCGGAATGCCGCGTATTTCCGAGCGCGATATGTACCGGCTGCGCCGCTCCGGTCGCCGCCTCGATCCGGTTCAGTTCGGTCACCAGCGTCAGGCATTCGCCGCACTCCATCAGATGCGCGTCGATTTTCGCGGCCGTATCCTTGTCGAGCGTGTTATTACCGGAAAGATTGATAATATAGGAAAGCATGGTTGTTTCGTCGAACTTGCCGCATCCGAACATGGCTACGCTCCTTCGTCTTTACTGCGGAGAATTTTCAGCACCTCGAATCTCAGCCGCTTTTTCGCGTTGGACAAACGGTACTGCGCGAGGCGGATATTTTTAAAGAGGACGGTGAATTCCTGGAAAACCTTCCGGTCGGGGAGTTCCAGCCGCCGGATTTCCTTATTACGCGCGACCTCGAGACGCGCGATTTTTTCGAGAAGCGAGTTCTTTTCGCCGAGATCGAGGGTATGTACCGTGTACAACCGGTGCTTGAGCGCGCTCAGCTTCGCGTTGAGTTCGGCGGTCTTGGACGACACATCGCGGATACGCCGGATGTCCGCGTAGTTGGCCTCGATCAGGCTTCGCTGGATAGAGAGCGCCGCGCTGATCGTAATGCCGAACAGTATGCACGCCTCGCGGATATCGTCCGCGTCGATCATCTCCGGGAGATAGTAGAATTTAATGACCACCCGGTCATTCGGTGGGAGTTTTGCGAGACCCTGCCGGAGTTCCGTGTAATCCGCCTGATCGGTGGAAATGATGTCGGGGCTGGGATAATCGTCGATATTCTCGACCGTCAGTTCGGTAGGTTCGCCGGGGCAGGTGTAACGGATAAAGCTGATCATCTGATTCCGCAGGACATAGTTGAACCAGGTCTTGAACTGGATATTCGCGTCGAGAGGGTAATTCCGCAGGATACCGTCGAGACGTTCGGTCACATAGAGGTAAAAGTCCGAGCAGAAGTCGAGGGTTTTCCGGTACGCCATACGCGGGAAGTTATAGATATAGAGGTCGGTCTCTTTACGGAACACCGCGAGCGCGCCGTCCTGATCCCCATGCATATAATCCGCGATAGCGCGTTTGATAATATCGTCACGAAGCCGCATGGGTCTTCCGTCCTTTCGCGCGGAGGTAGATCGCGATATCCATGGATATCCCGAACGCGGCGTGGATCAGCCATGGGTACAGGATCGATCCGGTGCTCCACGCGACATACCCGAAGACTACCCCCGCGATTACCGCGCTCCATGTTTCCGACGCGGGATGTCCGATATGGAGGAGTACCGACGGGATTACCGGGACGAGTATCCCGAGCATCGGGTCGATTTCCGCGAGCGTAAAGAGCATGAATCCCCGGAACAGGAATTCCCACCCGGTATAATATAGGAATAAGTACGTCAGTTCGAATGTGAAGAACGAGCGCGGCGAATCCATCGCCTTCTTCGAGAACGGGTACTGCTTCCGCATTTCGGGTATCGGCGAATTGGTGATCGCGACGATTACCGCGACTACCCATCCCCCGGCGGCCCAGAGGAGACCGTTCTGCCAATCCCCGAGCTTCAGCCCGAAGTCCATAGGATTCTTACCGTAGATGAATAATGTGACGAGCGGGACGATGAAGAACAGGACGAACGCCGCGAGGAAGTGGAGACGGTATGCCTTGTTATCGTCGAAGTACTTGGTCAGCACGCGGCCGTGCCCGTAATAAAGGAAGACAGTCATCAGGACGATACTTTCGAGGATGGCGAAATATTTTAATTGCAGAAGTTCCGCTAACATAGTTAACCGCCCGTGGAATTGTGTTATTATAATACGGGGAAAAATATTACGCAAGCGGGAATCGGATGAAATTTAAACGAAAAATCCGGGTGAACGCTAACCCGTGTTCAGCGAGTCGATCATAATCGTGTTTTTAGAGATTTCGTTCAGGATGCTTGCGGGTTCACGGGAATTCCATTCGTCGATAGTGATGCGGAAAGGTTCAATGTCGGAATTGATATCGAATGCTATCGAATGCAAAACGGATCATTCGGGCGTTAAGCTAGAAATTTTCATGCTTGTCGGAAATATCAAGAATGACTTCCACATCGATATCGATGGATTTTCCGGGCGTCCCTTTTGCATAGGAACCGAAAAGAAAAATACTATTTACACGCATTTCCTTTCGGATGGATTCATAATAACGTAAAACATCCCGTTTGACTGAATCTATAATTTGCTCGTTCATTGTTACTCCATATTAACCGTACATATTTGACAGTCCCCGCTAGAATATCCTATAATATTCGGGTATTATCGGAGGCGCACTCTCATACCGATAACACGAGGGGACAAGTATGCAGTCTGAATTAAAGGAATTTACAGGGATATCCGCGCAGGAATCGATTAAAAAACTTCGCAGTTCGGTGAACGGGCTTACGATGGAGCAGGCGGGACAGCTCTACGACAAGTACGGTCCCAACGAGTTCGGCGAAGTGCATAAGGAAAGCCTGCTCGAGAAGATATGGGAGTCGGTGAAAGAGCCGATGGTGCTTATCCTGTTCGTGGCGACCGTATTTTCATTCCTGATCGGAGATTATATCGAGGGATGCGCCATACTCGGCGTCGTCCTCATCAATACGATTATCAGCCTCGTGCAGGACAGTAAGGCCGAGAAGGCGGTCGACGCCCTGCGAAAAATACTTTCCCCGCAGTTCCGGGTCGTCCGAGAGGGCAATATCGAGACGATCGCGTCGAAGTACATTGTGCCCGGCGACATCATCGAGTTCGAGTCGGGGGATATTATTCCCGCAGACGCGCGGCTGATCGAGGGGTCGGGGGTGCTGGTGGACGAGGCGCACCTCACCGGGGAAAGCGAATCGGTGCATAAGGACGTGAAGCCTATATCCGGCGATAACCCGAGATTGTACGAGATGAAGAATATGCTGTTCAGCGCGAGCAAGGTGCTGAACGGGCATGGGCGCGCGATAGTGGTCAAAACCGGCGGGTTTACCGAGATGGGTAAGATCGCGAAGAATATCCAGGAAGCGGAGGACGAACGCACCCCGTTACAGGTCAAGCTCGACAAGGAGATCAAGTATCTCGTGGTGCTCGCGTTCTTCTCGGCGGTCGTCGTGCTGATTGTGACCGGTATACCCCGTTTCATGGGCGGGATACCGTCTGATTTCGGGAAGTTTATGAAGCTGATAGAACTGCCCCTGCTGTCCGCTATCAGTGTCATGGTGGCGGTGTTCCCGGAGGGACTCCCCGCGTCGATAACGATCGCGTTGTCGCTCGCGGTCGAACGGCTCGCCCGCAACTCGGTCATCGTTAAGAAGCTCTCCTCGGTCGAGACCCTCGGTAATATCGACTATATCTGCACCGATAAGACCGGGACGATCACCCAGCACAAGATGACGGTGCGGGAATACTATATCGATAACGAGTTTTACCATATGGCGGACATTCTCCGTCTCATCACGGACGGCGAGCTCAAGGCAATCCACGACATTTTTCTGACATCGGTGAAATGCTCGACAGCAAAGGTGGAGGAGCGCGACGGGAGTATCGTGAACGAGATGGGCGACCCGACTGAAACATCGCTCATCAAGGCGGGTATCCTGTCCGGCTTCAAACCGGCGCAGTTCGATACCTATAAGGAACTCGACCGTATCCCGTTCTCGTCTGAGCTGATGTACTCCGCGATCCTGTTACAGGACGCGCACGGGGATAAGGGCGTATATATCAAGGGCGCGCCGGACAAAACGCTCGAACTCTGCGGGAGTGTGCTGATTAGGGACGAAGTAGTCCCGCTCGACGACGGCATGCGCCAGCGTATCCTTCACGACCTGTCGACCCGTTCCGAAAAGGGATTCCGCCTCATCGGGTTCGCGATGAAGAAACAGGGCGCGGCTGCCAAGAAGCTCGACGGGGCGGCGGTGAAGGACGGGGTATTCCTCGGAGCCGCGATGATCTACGACCCGCCGAAGGACGAGGTCAAGCAGGTGATCGCCGAGGCCAAGGGCGCGAATATCGGGGTGGTGATGATCACCGGCGACAGTAAGAAGACCGGGTTCTCGATCGCGGAAAGCGTGGGGATCGCCGACGATATCGAACAGGCGATCGAAGGACGGGAATTCGAGCAGTTATCCGGCGAGGAACTCGCCGCGAAGGTGGAATACCTGCGGGTATACTCACGGGTCGCGCCGCTCGACAAGCTGAAAATAGTCAATTCGTTGAAGGATAGAGACCATATAGTCGCGATGACCGGGGACGGTGTGAACGATGCGCCCGCGTTGAAGAAGGCCGACGTGGGTATCGCGATGGGACGCGCGGGCACGCAGGTATCGCAGGAAGCGGCGGACATCATCCTGACCGACGATAACTTCTCGACTATCGTGAAGGCTATCCGCGAGGGGCGGGTCATCTACCAGAACCTGAAGAAGCTCGTGCGGTACCTGATTACGAACAATTTCGGGAAAGTGGTGGCGATCCTCGCCGCGCCGTTATTCGTGTTCGGCGGGAGCGCGCTTCTGCCGGTACAGCTCCTCTGGTCGAACGTCGTGATGGAATCGTTCCCCGGCGTCGCGATATCGATCGACTCCGCCGACGAGACGATTATGCGGAAAAAGCCCGCGAAGCTGTCCGAGCCGATCATCAGCCGTACGGAACGGATACGCATGATTATCGAGGGATTTATCTTCGGAGCGGCGATCACCCTCGGGTATGTACTGGTCTATCATTATATCACCCCTGAGAATATAGCGGCGGTCACATCGTTCGCGGCGTATATCCCGTCCGACGCGGCGAAGAAGTTCGACGAGGCGCGTCTCCTACTCGCGGGCACTGTGGCGTTCACAATCACCCTGCTGTCTCCGCAGATGCACGTGTTCATGCTCCGCGACGGGCGTTTCCTGAAACGGCTCACCGCGCCGAACAAGCTCCTGAAATCGTTCTTTCTCGTGACTGCGGGGATGATCGCGGCGATTGTGTTCGTCCCGACGCTGAACCTGGTATTCAAGACCCTGCCTATCTACGATTGGCGGATATGGGCGCTGATCGGGGGATTGTCGCTCGTCACGTCTGTGTTCAAGCTCGCGTGGGATATGATTATCCGGCGGAAGGTCACTGCGTGACGGCTAATGATTTGATAAGTGTCATCGAAGAAGAGAAGCAACTAATGGGAAACGCCGTCACCCTGAGCGCTGTCGAAGGGTGAATACCCCCCCCGTCCGGGCTTGATGACGAAGAAGGAATTTTAGCTCTTTTTTGTCACTGCGAGACGCGAAGCGATGAAGCAGTCTGTATAACTTCTTTTGAGTTATGGTCATTTCTAAATAC
>MIBD01000040.1 GCA_001829395.1 Spirochaetes bacterium GWF1_49_6
CTATGGGGTTCGGATTCGAGTAAAAAGTACGACGATGCACATGACAATGACGCTTTGTTCTTTGAATTAAGATTTGAAAATGAGACCGGAAAGATAAATGTCCAATATAAGATATTCCGACCCTTCTATGAAGATCCGATCTATCGGATTGATGTTGCCGGATTGGAACTCGTGGTAAATATTTCATCTCAATTGAAGTTATACTCGCGCATACTTTTGATGAACAGCGGGGGAAAAGTGTTATCCTCATCGGGTTCTACGACATGGTGGAATTATTTCGGACAAATCCAATATTACCCAGTGAATAATTTGGGAATTTATCTTGAATTCGGGAATGGTGGTGATTCAGATAAAATGACCAGTTCTGAAGGCGCAACACGTTCCGCAAAAGAATTTGAGAGAAAGATAGTTCTTAAATTTAACTATAATATATAATTTTATTGATGAAAATAGGAGGAATAAAATGAGTGCTTTAAAGAACATATTCAAAGTATTTGGTTTGGTAACAATTATTACCATAGGAATATCTGCTTCTTCGCATGCAGCGATACTTTTGTTTAAAGGTAAAGGGTTTTTCTTGATGAATATGGCGTTGGACATATCAAATGTTTTGATAAATCCAACTGGGACTGGACAACCCTACCTAAACAACTTATCATATTTAAAGTTTAATATGTTTCCTACTTTGGAAGATAAAAATTTTAAAACCACTATGAAATTTAAAGTAAATCCTACTGCAGCAAGCGCTGATTATCTAGTAGTTGAAGGGTTTAACTTTATATATGATACCGATACTGCAAACATTACGTTGTTTGTAAATCGATTTGGGTTTAGATTTAAAGACCCTATGTTTTCAGGGCTTGAAAATTATTCTTGGGAGTATTCAAAATATGGCTATGACAAACCCGTATATTTTTCGTATAATAACTCAATACATACATCTGCATTCTATGATGGCAAAACGCGTGATGAGTTTATGCGCTTAGGGTATGGATTATCGGGTTTATATCTTGCTGGTAAAGGCACTGTCGGATATGAAATTGCTGGATATATTAATAAGTGGCAGTCAAGTTCGCATATTCAAGCGGATCTAAATTTTAACTTGGATACACTCAAGTTTGGTGTTATCGCTAAAGTTGATAACCACCCGAATACCGATATTGCCAAAGGATCTGCCTATAATTTAACAAATATTCATAATGGTTTAACCCAAAAGTACAACAATGCGTTCGTTGTTTATTCCGCCGGATTATTTGGGAATATTAATCTTATGGATATGATGAATATATTCATTGAAGGTTTATATAGAACTGGGTCAGGACAACCGGGTACATCCACCGCGCAGAATAATTTTGGAATGTTAGATGTATATGGCGGATTAGGTACCGATATGTTCCCCGGGACTGATCTTGAAGTTGCTGTACAATATAGGAATGAAATGACTTCAAATTTCTCCCGTATGGATATTACGGTAAAAGATTTTAATGATCTTGATTTTGGTGAAATTCAGTTAACGTTACTTGGCAGTGTAAACATTATGTCAGGTAAAAACTATGGTACCGATATGAGTGGGTTAGCTGTTAATTTAAGCACAAGAATTCCTATTATGGATATGATTGGTATACGAATTGCGGGATCTTTTGAATCTTTTAGTTTGTCTACTAATACCGGAACAGATCTTACTCTCAAAGCAACAGTTGAGTATTATTTTGATGAAACCACATTGGTATATGCTGGAATTACAATGTATAATTTAATGAGCGATTTATCCGGAAAGACAATCTACGAAGGGTCATATTTTCTTCCTGTGGTTGGATTTATTTCTTCTCCTTTTGAAACACTACGACTGGCTCTAACTTTCGGATATGATGTCCAGATATTTGAGTACGATTTTGACGGTGCGAATCAGGAAACGATGGTTTCAAAGAAAACAGTAAATACGATTGTAGGGTCAGACATACAGGTTTATGCAACGGATTGGATGAGTTATGTTGCTAATCCTTCGATTGCCTTTACTGCTATGATAACATTTTAATAAATGGGTATTAATTTTTGGAGGTTATTATGGGAAATATAAAAAAGCTCCTCCTATCAATATTTGGGTGTGCGACAATAAGTATGATGATTTCATCATGCGGTATGCTTGATGCGGTTAAAGATCGTTATATCCCTTATGAGATTGTAGGTACTCAGGAAAGTGAAGTGCTTGTAAAGTTTGTTTTCGATGCACCTTCTGCAACTGAGGTATGGCTTGCGGGGTCGTTTAACAACTGGTCCCAGAGTAAAAGTAATCCCGCATATCCTGCGGTACCGCTAGCACAGAACGCCCGTGTTGTTATGTCGCTCGATCCCGCCACTGGTTACTGGATAGCTACCATTCCTTTGGCTCCGGGCAGATATCAATATAAATACGTTGTTGATACCTCAAACTGGAAGGAAGACCCGAACACTCCCGAACACGTGGATGACGGCTTTGGCGGTCAAAACTCCATCGTAATGGTAACTATGCCCAGCGGTGAAAAGGAAGCGCCAGAAGAAAAAGCTCCTGAGCCGGTGCAATAGTTTGAGATAAGGGGAATAAATGAATCGTCGGATAAAAGGGATGAGACAATTTGGAATGGCATTACTACTCGGGTTAGTTTTTAGCTTAACGGGCTGTGACGATTCGGAAGTAATGGATAGGGTATTGCCCTATAAAATTCTGGGTTCTCTCGGCGGTAGCGAAATTATGGTAAAATTTAATTTCGACGAGCCGACTGCTCGTGAGGTATGGCTTATCGGTGATTTTAATAACTGGGCGGTTGGTTTGTCTAACCCGTTTTATCCCGACGCTCCTTTATCACAGGGCGCTAAAGTTGCGATGCGAATGGATCCGACAACGGGGTTTTGGACGGTTACTATTCCTCTGGTAGCAGGTCGTTATATGTACCAGTACGCGATTGATCAGGGAATTATAGTTCAAGGCGACCCTAATAATGCTGATAAGCATGAATTAGTAGATGGAACATTTAAATCAGTAGTCTATGTTATAGAAAAATAAAGTTTTTGGAGGCATACATGACCAAGTATTTATTGATGATCGCATGTATCGCTATGCTGTCTTTTACCGCATGCGGCGGAAATGGCGGCGGCGGAACAAATGATACGATTTCTGACGAGTATAAACTGGATGAAACTGGGGATGTTGTCCTAACCTTCTTAATGTGGGGTACCCCGGAAGAAAAAACTGCGGTATACTCCGTATTAAAACGTTTCCAGACTATTCAGAAAGAGAAGGGCGAACCCATAGGTTTAAAAGTGATAGCCGTTGATTCTCTTTCCTACTCCGATAAACTTCAGACGATGTTCGCGGGCGGAACTTATCCCGATGTATTCTATCTGCATATACAGGATTTCTTTAAGTATGCGAGTAAGGGTAACTTGGCTCCGTTGGACGACTATACGAAGGAAGAAGATTTTAACATTAATGACTTCTATCCTCAATTGATTGATGCATTCACGTTCGAAGGAACATTATACGGCGTACCTAAGGACTGGACATCGTTCGTACTATACTATAATATGGACATGTTTGATAAGCTCGGCGTAGCCTATCCTAACGAATCGTGGACATGGGATGATTTCCTCGATGCGGCGAAAAAGCTGACCATCGATGTCAACGGCGACAAGAAAATCGATCAGCACGGGTTTATTATAGAAACTTGGGCAGACTGGTACCAGTCATGGATTATGCAGAATGACGGTCAGATATTTGACGATAAAGGAAACTGGGTATTTTCACGCGGCGCTAATGTCGATAAAAACGCGCAGGCTATCCAGTTTGTCGCGGACCTTATCAATGTTGTCGGTGTAGCTCCCACTATCGACCAGGCGAAACAGCTTGGCGGTGGTGAAGCGTTTATGTCGGGCCGTGTCGCTATGTGTATGTACGGCCGCTGGCAGATGCAGAAATTCAAAAAGGTTAAAGACTTCAAGTGGAACTACGCGGTTCTGCCTCAAAAGTTGAAAAAAGCCTCCACTGTTGTTACAGTTGCGCTTTCTATCGCCGCGCAGTCTCCTAATAAAGATGCGGCATGGAAACTTTTAAAGTTCGTAACCAGCTATGAAGGCCAGATTTATAATGCGGAAGCAGGAACTGGAGTACCGTCGAGAATATCTCTAGTCGAATCAGATCATTACCTAAAGGCGCCCGAAGTCATTAAGTTCCAGCCTCAGTTGGCGATGAAGAGTTCTAAGGATGACCCGTTTATCATCCAGCTGGCTTATGCGAAATTCGCGCCCGCCAATCCTTATTGGCTGGAAGTACGCCAGAAAATGGACGAACAGTTTGACGAAGTGTTCCTCGGCAAGCAGCAGGCAAAGGATGTTATCTTGAGACTTGATAAAATTATCAACGATATCATCGAACCCCAAGCCATCGAGAATGTAGAAGTGTCTGAATA
Source organism: Spirochaetes bacterium GWF1_49_6 (assembly GCA_001829395.1). GTDB lineage: Bacteria > Spirochaetota > Brevinematia > Brevinematales > GWF1-51-8 > GWF1-51-8. The sequence continues at coordinate 4,443 of MIBD01000040.1, forward strand.
GTTTTCGGATAGATTTAAACCGCCCCTTTTAGGGGCGGTTTTTTTATGTCGTATTGATTTTGAATAAAGGGAATTATCCTGAACGGAGGTAATCGCCGGGGAGGAATTCCAGTATTCCCTTTTTTAACGATAGGTTCGCCGGCTTCTCGAGCTCCGGGTCATGCTCTAAAATAATGCGAGCATCCTTTCGCGCGGTATCGAGGAGTTTTTCATCACGGAGGTAGTCGGCGATTTTTAACTCAGGCAGCCCCGATTGACGAACCCCGAGTATCTCGCCGGGGCCTCGAAGACGCAAATCCTCCTCCGCTATCCTGAATCCGTCGTTAGTATCCGTCATAATCTTCATTCGCGCGGATGTTTCCTCGGATACCTCGCTTGCGGTCACAAGGAAGCAATATGACTGATGCGTTCCGCGCCCGACACGTCCCCGAAGCTGATGCAATTGCGAAAGTCCGAAGCGTTCCGCGCTTTCAATGACTACCACCGTGGAGTTCGGGATATCGATACCGACTTCGATAACACTTGTCGAGACCAGAATATGAAGTTTGCCCTCGTGGAATTGCCGCATGATATCGTTCTTTTCTGACGGTTTCATCTTTCCATGCACCATACCTATTTTCAGGTTTTTATAATATTTCTGGAGATTGAGAAACATCTCCTTTGCGGCCTTGCTTTCAAGAAACATCGATTCCTCGATAAGGGGATAGATGAAGAACGCCTGTCTTCCGCGCTCGATCTCCTTCGCGATAAAGTCCAGCATCACCTCATACTTATTATGCGGCACCCATTTCGTAGAGATAGGGATACGGCTCTTCGGGAGTTCGCCTATCAGCGATACGTCGAGATCACCGTAAAGTGTGAGAGTTAGGGTGCGCGGTATAGGGGTGGCGGTCATAACCAGTACGTCAGGATTAGCGGTTTTTTGCGATAACGCGATGCGCTGTTCGACCCCGAATTTATGCTGCTCGTCCACAATAATCAGGCTCAGGTTCCTGAATTCGACGTCGTCAGAAAATAGCGCATGAGTCCCGATAATAAAATTCGCCGCTCCGGTTTTTATCATTTCGAGGGTCTCATTTCTCTCGGCTGCGGTAAGCGAGCCGGTCAGGATCGCAGTACGGAAACCGAGCGGTTCCGTGAGGGATGTCAGCTTCTCGAAATGCTGGACGGCGAGGACTTCGGTAGGAACCATGAGCGCGCTCTGGTATCCGTTCTCCGCGCTGAAAACCATCGCGCCGATAGCGACCGTAGTTTTACCGCTCCCGACATCCCCGTGTATCAGGCGATGCATCGGGCATTCGGAAACCATATCGGCAATCGTTTCTTCCAATGCGCGCCGCTGTGCCTGCGTGGGTTCATACCCTAGCTCTGTGAGGTAACGTTTCAGCAGATCGCGTTTTTCATAACGGTAGGGTTTGCGTACAGAATGAAAAAAAGCGCGCTTCTTAGTCACCGCAAGCTGTATCGCGAGGAATTCCTCGAACGCCAGCCGTAATTTCGCGCGCTTCATATCGGGCATACTTGACGGGAAATGGATATTCTGTATCGCGGACGTTTTATCGATAATATTATGCTGTTTGACGATATATTCGGGCAATTCGTCCTCGATCTGGGGAAGGTAAATATCGAGGGTGCTCCGAACCATCTTCCGCAATTCCTTCATATAGAGTTTTTCAGTAAGCTGGTAGATCGGGAGGATGGCGCCGAAATTTTCGGTATCCTCGCCCTCGACATATTCCTCGAAATCGAATGAACTCGTTTGTATCTCGTTGAATTTGTACACAAAGTGAGCGGTCAGCCAGTACTTTACCCCGATTTTTAGGGATTGGAGCAGGTAGGGACGATGGAACCCGATCAGGAATGCCTGCGATTCGCCGTCCTGCACCGAGATCTTGGGGTGCGGTTTCCGGTTGTAGAAAATACTCTGGTGCCCGGTTACCGTGACGACAACAGTGACGGGCTTGTTCTTAGTCAGACTGTCGCGGATAGTTTCAATCTGCGTCCGGTCTTCGTAACGAAACGGGAAATAGGTCAGTAGATCGGCGACCGTAAACAGGTCAAGTTTGGATAGCAGGGATTTCTGACGGGATGTAATATATTTCTGGGCTCTCAGATCGGAACGGGATAGCTCGTTCAAATACATTATCGTATCCGGGACTATTCTTGCGATAAACGGAAAGTCTGTTCCTTTTTCCAGAGTTCGTTATAATAGAATCCCTTCAGGCTGAGCTTCTCCTTGAGATCGTCGGGGAATGGGATAAAGCGCCAGAAGACGTAACGCACGTCTTTATGGAGTTTCTGAATACCCTGTGCTTCCTTCGACAGCCAAAGGATATAATCCTCCATAAACGTGGTCTTGATATCACCTTTGAGCTTCTCATTGGTGAAGTACTCGTAGTAGCGCCCAGTGAGGCCTTCGTCCATCCAGTGATAGGAAGCGAGTTCTTTCGCGGTCTGCCAGCGGAAATCCGCGAGCGCCATCTGTATGACGAGGTCGGGGATGCGAGTAAACATCGGGACGGCGATCCTTCCCTTACTGGTGGCTTTGTTGTATTTATCGTATGGTTCCCAACAGATGCCGAAATTTCCATATCCCGGCAAGAGAATGATATAGGGAAGAATACGGTTCGACGCCTGACGGAACGTGCGGGAGAATACCGACGCGTCCAGTTTTTCGACGGCGTTTATTTTACCGTATGCGCTGGTTTTAAAGTTATAATCGCGGGTTTCTTTCGGGATGAACGCGGATGTGAGGATCGGGAAATGGTTTCCCTGGCGTCCGACGCACATCTTGACCATCTGGCGCAATGCACCGGCTTCGTTCTCGATCGTACGGGCGTCGGTCTCGTATAGCTGGGTAGACGCACTTTCACCCCCGGACGCGCCCATGATCTGCTTCTCGAGTTCGTTGACTTCCTCGAATTTACTGGAATAGTTATTCCGTGCTAATTGCATTTCCTTCTGGAGCCTGCGAAGCTCGCGGCTGATTTCGGGCAATTCCTCCAGACGGGCAAGCTGGTCGTCAGAGTAGATGTCTGGCATCGCCAACAGTTGTTCATTGGGGTGATTGGTAGCGAGGTTTGCGATGGAAAGCAGAGTCTCTTCCATCAATTTACGTTTTTCCAGCAGGTTTTGGTAATTCATTTTTTCGGCTTCGGATGCGCCAACCAGGCGTTCGTATTTAGAACGGTTACCTGACGGGTCTTCGCCGCTGCCGCCAGCGGACTGCGCCTTATGCTTCGGCTGCTCGTCCGTCATACTGGGCTTGATTTTTCCCTCGGCTACAGCCATGAGCCATTCGTCTACGTAGAATACGGTGTTATCCGGTTCGGTTTCTTCGAGCGGACGTCCGAGGATAAGTTTCTGATCGTCCGCGTTGAGGTAACGCATATCCAACGTACCGTAGCGGAGCAGGAGACGTTTCTGCGGCGGGAGATTGGGGCTGATTTTTTTCGCGACCTCTATATAGAATTGCCAGAAAGTCGACGCGAGACGTTCCCGATACACGGCTTTCTCGTCTTTTTCGGTACTGTCGCGGTATTTGACTTGAAGCGTGAGAAGGCGTTCCACTAATTCCGGGTTTTCGCCCTCGAGCACCTTCTTTAAAAAACCGTCCGGCAATGCATCGTACAATTTCCCCATCGTATCCTCTTAATCTATATTCAACTTCTACTATCTTAAAAGAAATAATCCTATTGTCAAGTATTTATTTATTAAGATTAGTCGTCGGCGGATTTTCGGTATCATCCGTTTTAGCGTCCAATTCTTTACGCATCTGGATAATCATACCGTTCACCCTCTGAAAAAGGTTTCTGATAATTACAGTATCGTAATGATCCAGAGACGCGCGATGCAGGATTTTATTGAGATATTTAGTCAGCCGCCATGCGGGGACGGTTCGAAAATAATCGAGGTTTTCCAGAGTGCCGATGATAGTCCCGATCATTTCATCGAACTCTTCACGCGGCGCGGTTTCCCGCCGGAACGAGTCGGCGCCCTGAAACGCGATAAAAAGTTCATATAACGCTACCATGACGGCCTGTGACAGGTTAAGCGACGCGAACCCGGGGGCGGAGGGAATATAGCATAGCAGGTCGCAGAGCAGGATATCCTCGTTGGACAACCCGTGCTTCTCATTACCGAAAACCACCGCGATCGATTTATCCCGAAGCGGGGTGAGGTGTTCGGTCAGTTCCTGAAGACTGTAATCGCGTTTTCTCCATTGTCCGATTCTCCGGCTGAACGCAATACGGATTTCGGAGTTGTCGATCGCGTCCGGTAACGACTGCAAGACTACGGCGTTTTGGAGGATTTCACGGGCATGCACAGAATGGTTGAGTGAATCCTCGGAGAGATGGTCGCACTTGGGATTGACGAGAATGAGCCGGCTCACCCCCGTATTCATCATCGCCCGCGCGACCGCGCCGATATTTCCCTCACCCTCCGGCTCGATCAGAATTACTGTTATCATAATGGTTTTCCTAAAATTCCATAGATGCTTTCTTCGAATACCGAGAGGCTGAACGGCTTATTCAGAACCTTATCGACCAGTTGACTGCCGTATGCGTTGTTGATTTCCATCGCGGAAATAGGGTCGCCGGTAGATATGATAATTTTTAAACACGGTTTGATTTGCTTGAGTTGTACGGCTAATTGAATCCCTGAAATATCGGGAAGATTGAGATCGAGAATCGCTAATGCGATATCTTCCTTTTTTAATACCAGCCGTTCCATAGCCTCGGTTCCGTTACGACAGCCCAAGGCGCAGAAACTCATACGTTCCAAAAAGCGGGTTAACAGTTTGAGAACCATATCTTCATCATCGGCTATAAGAACATGTTTCAAATGAAATACCTCAAATTGTGATGCACAAATTATAACATAAAAATCAAAAAGTAAAAGGTTTTATCCCCATTAATGATAACTATTATTTGCATAAAAAAATATTTCTGCTATAATGTATCGATAAAATAAATGGAGGAATACCATGTGGAATATAATCCTGGTAATTGCCACTCTGATTGTTGTAACACTTATTGTTTCCGGTGTGTATTTCATTTTTATGAAAAAAGTACCCAGCGGTAAGGCTAAGGCATTATTGACCGGAAGCGCCGGGATATCGATGGTACTGATGATCGTACTGGCAATCGGAATGCTGACGACAGTAAATAACCGTGCGAGCGCGCAGGAAGCCGCGGGTCAGCCGGCAGTGGCGGCACAGGGTACGACAAATATTGTAGCGCATGCGCCAATTAAAGCCCCCCTCGATCCGGTGGCCGGGTTAGGATTCCTCGCGGCGGGTATCGCTGTGGGTTTGGGTTCTATCGGCGCGGGTATCGCGGTCGGTATGTCCGCATCGGCGGCATTAGGCGCTATTTCCGAGGATCCCAGCATCTTCGGTAAAAGTATTCTTTATATCGGTATGGCGGAAGGTATCGCTATATACGGTCTGATTATCGCTATTATGATACTGGGCAAACTATAGAGGTTTTATGAAAACGGTGGTGATTGGAGACAAGCATACAGTTCTCCTTTTCTCCTTCGCGGGTATTGAGGGAAGGATTGTCGAAAACGAGAACCAGGCGGTCGAGCAGGTAAAGGACATCCGTAAAAGTAAAGATTACGGCTTGTTGATTATTACCGAGAGGGTCGCCCAATGGGCTTATATATGGATCAATAAAACACGTTTTTCGAAGTCCAATCTTCTCGTGGTCGAGGTTCCCGATAAACAAGGGCACATTGAAACCGGTAAGAGTTTATCCGATTTCATCCGTGAGGCGGTCGGTATTAGAATCTGATTAATCAGGCAGGATTTTCATGGGATTAAAAGAAATCTTAGATGAGATCAGTAAAGAATCCGATGAGCGTACTCAAACCATAATCAACGATAGTAAAATGAAAGCCGCGCAAATCTCTATGCAGAAGAGCGAGGAGCTCGAAGAGTACTATAAGAAAAAGCGCGATACTTTTTTAACTGAGATCGCGCGCGATGAGCGCAAACTATTCGCGAAAGTGGAACTGGACGCGCAGAAGTCTCTTAATATAGTAGACAATCAAATAATCGAAACCACTATCAATGAGGTATTCCAGGATGTTATCGAGCGTCTGAAAAAAGACGAGGAACTCTATCTCACCTTTCTCCAAAAGCAAATCGACCATGCGGTAAAAGTCCTGAAGAAAAAGGAAATCCTGATTTCATTGAACAGCGACGACGCCCATCTTTTTAAAATATTGGAATCGCGTGTAAAAACCAAAATAAAATCCGGGGAACCGGCGGTAATCCGCGCGGGTGTCATCTGCTCCGCGATAGATACTCCCGTTTTTATCGACAGTTCGTTGGGGTCGATCCTGCGGGAGATGAAGCCCGATTTCATTCGTTTGATCACGCAAGAATTATCCAAGGAATAGAGGAAAATATGAAAGAGAATACAGTCGGGACGATTACCCGTGTCAACGGCCCTCTGATCGAAGCGAAACTTTCAACCATGGTACAGATGATGGAGTTGGTGCAGGTGTCCGAATGGCGTCTGATCGGCGAGGTTTTGGGTATCAACGGGGACATCGCGAATATCCAGGTCTACGAGGATACCGGCGGGGTGAAACCTGGCGATAGTATCTATGGTACGGGGCTTCCGTTATCGGTCGAACTCGGCCCAGGATTGATCGGCAACGTATTCGACGGTATTCAGCGCCCGTTGGAGGAAATCGCTAAAATCAGCGGAATTTATATCGGGCGCGGTATCAATATTCCTTCCCTCGACCGTAAGAAAAAGTGGCCCTTTAAGCCTGCCGTCAAGAACGGGGATATGGTCACCGAAGGCGCGATTATTGGGACTGTTCAGGAAACTTCTTTGATCGAGCACAGGGTGCTTGTTCCCCCGAAGGTTCAGGGTAAAATAACGAAAATTATTTCCGAAGGCGATTATACGGTCGACGAAGTAATCGCTGTTGTACATACGCCATTCGGCGAAAATATCGAATTACAGATGTATCATCGCTGGCCGGTAAAAACACCGCGCCCTGTGACCGAACGGCATATACCGACTATTCCCCTTCTGACGGGACAGCGTATCGTGGATACGTTCTTCCCGATGGCGAAGGGCGGGACTGCCGCTATTCCGGGCGGATTCGGCACCGGTAAGACGATCACCCAGCACCAGCTCGCAAAATGGGCGGACGCGCAGGTGATTGTGTATATCGGGTGCGGCGAACGCGGTAACGAAATCACCGAGGTGCTCGAGGAATTCCCGAAGCTGATTGACCCGCGCACCAATAAACCGCTGATCGAGCGGACTGTCCTGATTGCGAACACGTCGAATATGCCGGTGACCGCGCGCGAGGCCTCGATCTACACGGGGATCACGCTCGCGGAATATTACCGCGATATGGGGTAT
>MIBD01000041.1:0-1404 GCA_001829395.1 Spirochaetes bacterium GWF1_49_6
AAGGGAGTATTTACCGAGGAGACCTACCGCGGGTTCAGCGAAAAGCTCGTGAATTTGCTCGCGGATAACGGGATCAGCATACTGGATACTTATTATTGCCCGTACCACCCCGAAGCGGCTATCGAACAGTACCGGAGGGAGAGTCTCCTGCGGAAGCCGGGGCCGGGGATGATACTCGAGGCCGCCGACCGTCATTTTGCCGACCTTTCCCATAGCGTCATGGTCGGGGACAAGGACTCCGACCGTATTCAATTGCCCTACCTTCGTTCCTATATATTACGGGGCGGGTATGAGTTGGAAAGTTCAGGGGAAGCCTATAACAGTTTTGAAGAAATGGAGGAGAGAATTATACATGAATAAAACAGTAAGGAGCAGAGCGCCGCTGCGTCTGGGACTCGCGGGGGGCGGTACCGATGTGTCGCCGTTTTCCGAAATGTACGGCGGGGCGATCCTCAATGTGACTATCGAGATGTACACCTACACAACGCTCCAGCCGATCGATGCGGATAAGATCGTTTTCGAATCGATGGATCAGAATATCATAGTGGAATACGACCTCGCGGCGGAACTGCCGGTGGACGGTACGCTCGACCTGCATAAGGGGGTGTACAACCGCATCATCCGCGATTTCTGCGGCGGGAAACCGTTCCCGATCAAGATGATTACCTATTCGGACGCGCCCGCCGGGTCGGGTCTCGGCTCCTCCTCCGCGCTGATGGTCTCCATGATTGCCGCGATGAAGGAGTACCTCAATCTCCCGCTCGGCGATTACGAACTCGCGCATCTCGCCTACGAGATCGAGCGGATCGACCTGAACATGGCGGGCGGGAAGCAAGACCAGTACTCCGCGACATTCGGCGGATTTAACTTTATGGAGTTTTTCAAGGGTGATCAGGTGCTTGTCAATCCCCTGCGTATCAAATCAAATATCACGAACGAGCTTGAGTTTAATATGATGCTCTATTACACCGGCAAGAGCCGGGTATCGTCGGATATCATCAAGGATCAGGTGAAGAATGTCAACGCGAAGGAAGGGAAATCGATCGACGCGATGATGAACCTGAAAGAGCAGGCCGTGCAGATGAAGAACGCCCTTCTCCGCGGTGAGCTCGACCAGATAGGGAAAATCCTCAATTACGGGTGGGAAAATAAGAAGAATATGGCGAAAAATATATCCAATACGAATATCGACCGGATTATGGAAAAAGCGTTCTCGCTCGGCGCGATAGGCGGTAAGGTCAGCGGAGCCGGAGGCGGCGGGTATATCATGCTGTATGTGGACGGGCTGAAACGCGCTGAAATACGCAGCGGGCTGTCCGAGTTCGGCGGGTCGTTTATGGATTTCTCATTTTGTTTGACGGGGGTGCAGACATGGACAGTATAGAACGATATATCGAAAAGACG
>MIBD01000041.1:1575-1677 GCA_001829395.1 Spirochaetes bacterium GWF1_49_6
GCTGAACTGGTCAGTAAGTTTTTCATCGAACGGGAGGGACTCCCCGCCGAGGCGCTCAACTGCAATACGTCGATACTTACCGCTATCGGCAACGATTACTCG
>MIBD01000041.1:1689-1810 GCA_001829395.1 Spirochaetes bacterium GWF1_49_6
TTCGCGCGGCAGATCGAGGCGAACGGTAAAAAGGGCGATATGTTCGTCGGACTGTCCACGAGCGGGAATTCGCGGAATATCGTGGAGACCCTCGAAAGCTGTAAAAAGCGGGGTATTGTTA
>MIBD01000041.1:1894-8791 GCA_001829395.1 Spirochaetes bacterium GWF1_49_6
GAATCCAGGAAGCCCATATCACTATCGGGCATATCGTCTGCGAGATCGTGGAGCACGAACTTTTCGGCGGTAATAAATGAAGACGGCGATCGTACATGAGTGGCTTACCACTTTCGCGGGCAGCGAAAAGGTTGTCGAAGAAATCTATGAGGTCTTTCCCTCTCCGATATACACGCTGTTTATGGATAAGAAAATGGTGTCGCAATCCCGGCTGAGCGGGGCGGAAATCCATACGTCCTCGTTACAGCGTTTCCCGATGATAACGAAACTTTACCGGAAACTGCTCGCGCTATTTCCGCGCAAGATCGAGGAATTCGACCTGCGGGGATACGACGTGGTGATTTCCTCGTCCCACTCGGTCGCCAAAGGCGCGCTGACCGACAGCAATCAGCTCCATATCAGTTATATCCATACTCCGGTGCGGTACGCGTGGGACTTGTACTTCCGCTATCTCGAGGAAGCGGGCCTCAAGCGCGGCATCAAACGGCGGTACGCGGAACGCGTACTGCACGAACTGCGTAAATGGGACGTCGTTTCCGCGAACCGGGTGGATTATTTTGTCGCGAATAGTAAAAATATCGCGCGGCGGGTGAATAAGATATATCGGCGCGAAGCGGAGGTGATTTATCCCCCGGTGAACGTGAAGGAGTTCGCGTTAAAGGAAGCAAAGGATAATTATTACCTTGCGGCGTCGCGGCTCGTAGCATATAAGAAGATCGACCTGATAGCCGAGGCTTTTTCACGGATGCCGGATAAACGTCTGGTGATTGTCGGGGACGGCCCGGATATGAAAAAGATCAAGAAGATCGCGGCGGGGCATTCCAATATCGAGCTTCTGGGGTATCGCCCGTTCCCGGAGCTGAGAGACCACATGCAGAATGCTAAGGGATTTGTATTCGCGGCGGACGAGGATTTCGGCATCATGCCGGTCGAGGCGCAGGCGTGCGGAACCCCCGTGATAGCATACGGGGCAGGGGGCGCGCTCGAGACTGTCGTACAGGGCGCCACCGGGCTGTTTTTCGATACGCAGACCCCCGAAAGTATTATCGATACGGTGAAAGAGTTCGAAAGGGTCGAGGATAAGTGGGACGCGAAAAAAATCAGGAAGCACGCGGAGAAATTCTCCACCGCGGTGTTCCAAAAGAATATCCGGGAATTTGTAGAAAAGAAATACGCGGAGTTTTCGGCGAAACGCGGGCGTTAGAGCGTTAAAAGGGAAGCATCCGATACTAGCCTGCAAGATTTGATTTTCCATAATAAGGTAATCGATAAAAGCAGTTGGTTTTAAGGGTTGCCCTAAGCTTCCCTCAGCATTTCGGAAACGGACGCGCGGATTTGGGAGACTTCCTTTATCAGTACATCGTTCTTGGAATTGAACTCAGCCATTTTCCCGACAATCTCGCGGAGTTTCTGTACATCCTCCGATTCCTTGGTTATGTCCATGTTGATGTCCGATATAAATTTCTGAACATGCCGTACTTTTTTCAATAAATCGTTATTTAATTCCGCCTCGTTCATACTCAGGTCGCTATTTTTCTCGGCGATTTTCTTCAGTTTTTCCATATCGCTGAAAATATTGTCGATTTCCGATTTGAGGTCTTTCGATGTATTGATAACATTGAGGATATAGACGAACAATTCCTCGAGCGAGCCTGAGAACGCGGAAAAGATTTCGCTGATCTCGTTGACGAATACTTCTTCCCGACCGGTCTTGCTGATAATTTCGGAGATGCGGGTGAGGATATTTTCCGATTCGGACATCGTCAGTAACGATACCTCGCGGATCTCCTCGGCGATGACAGCGAATCCCTTTCCGGCATGCCCCGCGTGCCCCGCCTCGATCGCGGCGTTCATGGATAGTATATTGATCTGATCGGAAATATCGTTAATGACGTCGATGATATAAAACACCTTATCGACCGATGCGCGGATGCTCTCCATCGCCTTGAGGTTCTTTGTCACCAACTGCCGGCCTTTTTCAATATCCCCGCTCAGGCCGGAAATACTGCTGGCAATACTGTTGCTGTCATTATTAATCATACCTACCGCGTCCACCATATTGGAAAGCTCTGATTCGGCCTTGAGGATCGATTCGCTCTGGCGTTTCATGTGTTTCATGATGTTCGCAAATACCGAAAGGTTCTGATTGACGATCTCCCCGGCTTTGCGAATCGCGGTATCGCCGTCGGATGAAAGGGTGACCAGTTTTTTCATCGATTCGGAGTTTTGGGTGACCGAGTCGGTGAGTAGAACCGAGTGCTCGTCGATTTCCCCCGATGATTGGGTGAGGTTGACCGAAAGCGATTCGAAGCTGATGTAGAGCTCCTTGAGCGAACTGATAAGCTTTTTTAACGCGGTCTTGTTTTTATTCATCGCCTGGAAGTAGAGCAATAAACGGTATATAGTCGATAGGCCGAAGAATACCGACGCGATTGTGATGCCGATAGGAAGCCCGGGATTGAGTATCGCGAATTCTTTTAGGCCAAGCAGGTACATGATCTCCGAGATTGCGCCTGTGAATATACTGATTATCCCGAATATAAAGAAGAAGAACCTTTTTTTATCGATTTGATTCATTTTTTTATACCCGATAATCAGGCGGATTGCGCCGTATAAAAGAAGGAGCGCGGTGAGCGGCGCATAAGCAACATCGAATAGAAATCCGTATTGCACATCGTAGAGGAAGTAGGTTGCATCGACTTGGGTGGTCTGGGTACTGTTCATCACAATCGTATCGGTGAAAAAACTCAGGAGCGATACGCCGGTTGAGAAGGATAGAAAAACGTAGGTAAGAATTTTATTCCACTTTTTACCCCAGTCCGAAGCGATGACAGAGCAGTAAATAAAATCAAAAAATAACGCCCATACGATAACTGCTAACTGAATCCGGGTGGTGAGGATAAGGATTGCGGCGTCGGCATTATAGACATAGATTAATGTCTGTAAAAGCGAGTATAATCCGAGGCACAATCCGAATAGAAAAAGGGTGATGGATTCCAAACGGCTTTTTCTATCCATATCTTTCATTAGAAGGGAGAATACCCCGAATATAAGCGCTAAAAAAAAGGTTCCTACTGTTGCGCAAAGCGAAAATATATAACTGCTGGATACCTTTATTGTTTGATCGAACATATCGCCGCTCCTTGAAACCGATAAATTATATAATGATTTTCGATAAGACGCAAGTCTATATATAAAAGAAGCGGCTGTCCCTGATGAGACAGCCGCTCGAAAACCACCCTTTCTCTGGTCTAGTAGAGGTCGTAAACAACCACGCTGTAAGGCGCGATAGCGATATTAGCCTTCTGAGCCATACCGTCCATACCGCCGGAGATAGGAGCGGTGTCCCATCCGCCGAAGTTGCCGAAGTCGGACGAATACCCGTTCCAGTCGCTATTGAATACGGCGTGTCCCGTAGCCCATACCGGCCAACCGATCTGGTAGTCCCAGTTCCATGTCTTATTCGCGAAGTTGCAGATAATGACCATATTCTGGGAACCGTTCCAGCGATGGAAGGCGATGACCTTGTTAGCGTTATCGACATGGAATACGGTGATATTGTTGCTTCTGAGCGCGCCGTAGTTCTTCCTGAGCGTGATCAGGTCTTTATACATCTGGACAATACCCGCGTTCTGGGTAACCAGATTCCAGTTCATAAAGTTATTGTATACGCTGTTGTCAAACCAGCCGGGCTGGAGGAATTCCTCACCCTGGAAGATCATCGGTATACCCGGAGCAGTGAAGAGCACTGCGGCTCCGAGAGTACTGCGCTTCTTGGCGAACCAGCTGCCGGGATTGGCGCTGTCTATCGCCGAAGGCGGACGGGATTTACCGTTACCGACCTCGTCGTGCGACGATACATAGATAACCTGACGGCATCTGTCGCCGTACTTAATCGCGAGAGCGGCGGCTACATCGACCATGTTACGGTCGCTGTCCCATCCGGTCTCGATCGCGGTCTTAACAGGATGTACGAACCCGGCATCCCACTGCGCATCGAAGCCCGCGCCGCCGGAACCGGTGGTATAGGTGATCCACGGGTCTTTGGCAAGGTCTTCGGCTATCGAGATAGCGCTGCCCTTGACCGCGTTGATTTCGTTATTGATCCACTGCATGAGAGTCCATGCCTCGGGGATTTCATCGGTATAATTGACCTTGCGGATATTGACGGTGGAATCCCAACGGAGACCGTCCACGTTGAATGTCTGGAGCCAGTAGATCGCGTTATCGCGGAGGAACTGGCGGACTTCACCGCGGCCGTAATCGGGACGGGTGTGTCCCCACGGGGTCTCGGCTCTCCAGTCATTGAAGAAGTAGATACCGCCGAGGTTGTTCTGATACCAACCGTCGAAACGCCACAGATCCATATCGGATGGTCCGAGATGGTTGTAGACTATATCGAGAATAATACCGACGCCTTTGTTATGCAGAGCGGTGACGAGGGCCTTGAGGCCTTCGGGTCCGCCGTAATCGGCTTCGGGAGCGAAGATGTCAGTCGGGTTATATCCCCAGCTGTTTTCGCCCGGGAATTCCATAATAGGAAGGAGTTCGACCATATTGACGCCGAGGTCTTTGATATATTGCGCTTTGTTCGCGACATCGGCGAATTTGCTGATGCCTGTCGCGGAACTGCCGCAGTAGGAACCGACATGGAGCTGATAGATCATCATATCCTCGAAATAGGGGATAGCGATCCCAGCTGGAGCGGTCTGGCTATAGATAATGGAAGCGCCGACCGAGCTTTCCTGCTTCTTGGAATAAGGGTCTTTCTTCCAATCGGTGCCGTTCACGACAAATTTATACTTCTGGCCGACAGCCGCGCCCGCGACGTCGCGTGACCAGTACCCGTTGCCTTCATTGGCGAGAGGAGTAGCGGATGCGCTCCAACTATTGAAATCGCCGCCGACAGTGACGGAGGTAGCATAAGGCGCCCATACGCGGAAGCCTACGCCGCCGGTATAAACAATCGCGCCCATACCGCTGTGAGTGGAGGGAGTTGCGGCGGCGGCGGGAGTGCCGGATATCACCAGATTTTCGATATATCCGTAATCAGCGGAAGAATTTGCGATTGCGCGGAAACGGATTTGCAACGAGGCGTTATTATTCGCCGCCGCGGGGAGATTTACCGTATAGCTGAGGAATGTGCCGTTGTCGGACGGGTCGGTGAGAGTGGCGCCGATTACCCATCCGCTTCCGGTATTATACTCGAATACAACTTTTTCGCCTGCTTCAAGGGAATATCCGCAGATTTTAAAGGTAGCGACTATGGTGTTAAAACCGACCGTGCTGACCGGTAAGGTCGCAGAGCCGTTGTAGAGAAGCTTCATCGAACCGGTTCCGATCTTGTAGGCGCCGGTATAGTAAGCGACATAAGTCGTGCTGGAACGTGTCCATCCGGCAAGAGTGGTATCACCGTCGAATGTCTTCGATAGGATTGTTCCCGCGGGAGGAGCGGCGGCTGTACCGGATACCACCACATCTTCGACATATCCGTAGTCCGCGGTAGCGTTAGCGATGACGCGGAAACGTATCTGTAGGGCTGAATTATTGTCAGCGGCGGCGGGAAGATTAACGGAATAACTCACGTAAGTGCTGTTATCCGAAGGATCGGCGAGTGTGCCGCCGATTACCCAGCCGGCTCCGGTGTTGTACTCGAATACGATTTTTTCACCGGCTTCGAGCGAGTATCCCGCGAGTTTAAACGAAACGGAAATACCCGTAAATCCCGCGGAACTCACCGGTAAGGACGCGTTTGCGTTATAGACAATACGCATAGCCCCTGTTCCGATTTTTGTTGCCCCTGTGTAATAGGTTACGTAAGAGGTACTGGAACGCGTCCATCCGGCGAAAGTGGAGTCGCCGTCGAAATTCTTTGACACGATGGTAGCGGAAAAAGCAAGTCTCGCGGAGAATATTAAAAGAATTGCGAGACCGAAAAACTTAAATATTTTCGTCATCTGGTCCTCCTATGATTTGTAAGTGTATTGGTGCAATAAACATACCAAACACCGGCAGTAAAATAGGTGTAACCGCTTACAATAAGTATAACGTATTACCCGGTATAGAATAAAAAACAATATAATTATATAACAAATGATATATTGAGTTTTTACAAAGTGCACATTGCACTTTGTAGGAAAATTTCGCTTCTTTCGGCATAGTATGTCCTTTTTCCGCGTTACATTAGCGCAATGCTATTGACAGAACCACTCTTTTACAGTATAGTATTGTCCCCTAACGAAAGGAGTCGTATGAGTTCGAAAATTCCTGTTCCGCAAAGCATTAACCCTGTACTGGCGTTCGGCGTCCATGATTCCCACCTGCGGCTGGTAGAACGGATGCTCAAGGTGAAGGTCTATCCCGTGGAAAACAGCATCGTTATCGAGGGTGACGATAACTCGTCCGCTAAAGCCGCGTATGTTCTCAACGGGATATTTCAGCTCGCTCAGGGCAATATCCCGATCACCCATGAAGACGTCGCTATCCTGATTGAAAAAAGCGACACTCCCATTCATTTCGCCGGAGAAGAGGCTATCAACGAGGGGTTGATGATTTCCGGGCGGAGACGCGGGAAGGAGTTCAGAGTCAAGCCGCGCAATATCAATCAAATCGAATACGTAAAAAAAATACTCGATCACGATCTTGTCTTTTCCATCGGCCCCGCGGGTACGGGAAAAACCTATCTCGCGGTGGCGGTCGGGCTCCATCTGCTGACCAAGGGCGCGGTGCATCGGATGATACTCACGCGTCCGGTTATCGAGGCAGGCGAGACTCTCGGTTTTCTGCCTGGTACGCTCGAGGAAAAGATCGACCCCTATGTCCGCCCTCTTTACGACGCTATCCATGATATGCTCCCCGGCGAGGAAGCCCGTTACATGATGGAGGACGGCCTGATCG
>MIBD01000041.1:8833-11869 GCA_001829395.1 Spirochaetes bacterium GWF1_49_6
ACGCGTTCATTATTCTCGACGAGGCGCAGAATACCACGTCCCTCCAGATGAAGATGTTCCTGACCCGCCTCGGGGAGAACTCCAAGATGGTCATTACCGGGGATGTCAGCCAGATCGATCTCCCGTCCGGGAAGGCCTCCGGCCTCATGCAGGCGGAGACCCTGTTTAAAAGGGTCGAGGGGATATCGTTCCATTATTTTACCCGGAATGACGTAGTCCGGCATGGATTAGTCAAGAAGATACTGGAAATTTACGAAAACAATGAGAAGAAAACATGAAAGAATTATTACATAAAATCGGCTCCGAGCTTTTAATCGAAATTCGTAAACTGGGTAAACGAAACCTCATCCTGTTCGCGGGCGCTTATCTGATTATCGCGATCCTGATTACCCTGAGCTATGTTATCCCGGTCGATACGGATTACCAGATCGGCGATACCGCGCGCGAGACGGTTATTTCCGAATACACCTTCTCTTATTACGATAAGGCCGAGTTAAAAAATATCCTGAATTATATTGAGGTTTCCAAACCCTACTATTATAAACCGGTTCCCGCTCAAAAAACTATCTTTATGAACGCCCTGAAAAAACTCCTTACGCTCATGGGCGCGGAAAAGAACGACGATTTCCTCAATAGGATGAAGGATGAGGGGTATGTCTTTTCCCAGAACGTCTGGCAGTACGTCCAGAATAACCGTTTCCTGCTCACCAAGTACCAGGACCGTTTCGAGTATGTCTATAATACCCTGACGCGGAATTTCTGGATAGTGGACCGTCTGCCGGAAACCGGTATGAAGAATTTCATTATTATCGAGACTATCGAGGGGATTACCAATGTTCCTCTGGATAAGGTCTATATCGCCCCGATGGATAAGGACGCGATTCTTTTAACGGTGAACTCCATCTACCCCAAGATGAACTATTTGTTTCGGGAAACGATGTCGGAGATTATGGTGAATCTCGTCACCTCTACCGCCCTAATCGATTCGGAAAAGCGGAATGTGATTATCGAGAAGGAACTCGAGAAGAATAAGCTGAAAAAGGTGATTCGCGAGGGCGAGCTGATTGTCAACAAGGGTGAAATAATGGCGCCGGAGACTCTTTCGAAAATACTGGGATATCAGGATTTTCGGGAAAATATCGCCGGTAAGCGGATATTTCTCTATCTCGTCTGTTCGTTCCTGCTCTCGGTGATGATCGTTTACTTGTTCCTCCGGTTGGAAAGCGCTTCGTTTACAAAGAACCGCAACATCTGGATTACGCTGATCTTTTTCGTGCTGATGAATTCCTTCTATTATATCGCATACATATCGCGTAACTATTTCGCTATCCCGATATTTCTCCTGATTCCAGCGGTGCTCGGGGCGATTAATCTGCCTGTGCTCCTCAGAGACACACGCCTCTCGATCTACCTCCTGCTGGTGTTCGACCTGTTCTACCTGTTCTATCCGTCGTTCCAGATCATCTCGCTCCTCAACCTGGTGGTGATTACCCTATCGCTGACCATGACTGCGCGGCTTCTGCGGAACCGCACGGATTTCTTCTTTCAGGGGCTGATCTTCGGGTTTATCGAGATACTGTTCGCGCTCTTCTCGTACTATGACCGGAGCAGTAACATAGTCGGTTACGACCTTGGGCTGAGTATCGTCTTCGCGTTCGGCAACAGCTTCGTGAGCGCGATAGTCAGCCTTGGAGTGGTCATTCCGTTATTCGAGAAGGTGTTCAATATCCCCACGCGATTCCGTCTGCTCGAACTGTCTAATCCGTCGACAAGCCCCCTGCTGAAGAAGCTAAAGATCGAGGCGCCGGGGACATATAATCATTCGATGCTGATAGGCGACCTGATGGAAGCTTGCGCCGACCAGCTCGGGATCGATACGCTGATGGCGAAGGTCGGGGGGTTTTATCACGATATCGGGAAAATGAACAATCCGCAGTACTTTATAGAGAACCAGGAGCAGAAGAACCCGCATGACGAGATCAAGCCGATGATATCGGTCAGCATCATCAAGTCCCATGTCCGCGAGGGTGTGGAGATCGCGCATAAGTACAACCTGCCCGAGGAGATCATCGACTTTATCCGCGAGCATCACGGGACGACCACCATTTCCTACTTCTATCATCAGGCTGCGGGGATGTACGGCGACCAGAACGTGAACCGCGAGGATTTCACCTATCCCGGCCCGGTTCCGCATAATAAATTTACCGCGATCCTGCAGATCATCGATACGGTCGAGGCTACCGTCCGGTCGTATGTCCAGAACAGCGAACGCTTCTCCGCGGGCAATATACAGGATATTATCGAGGATTCCGTCACGAAGCGGATGAACGAGGGGCAGTTCTCGAGCTGCGAACTTACCCTGAGGGATATGGATGTTATCAAGCAGACCTTATTCAAGGATCTCCAGTCATATTATCACCGCCGTATCGAGTACCTGAAGAAGAAAGAAAAGAACGGCGATTAGCCTTTATTCTGCTCCGATTTTAACTAATAACCAAAGAATAGATAATTTTCAAGGAGGTTTCCTATGAAGAAAGTGTTTCTATTTCTTGCGGCAGCCCTTTTTCTCTCCCTCGCGCAATCCGCGTTTGCTAAAACACAAAAGTTTAAAATCGGAAAGTACGAAGTACTCGAAGATATTGTAATCTCGGCGGATGGGACGAAATACGGGGTACAGTTTAGTCAAAAGGGCGGGAAAGAATATTACCAAGTGAACGGAAAGAAGTACGGAGGATATGAGTTTGCGAAACCTCTCTCGTTATCGGCGGATGGGACGAAATACGGCTTCGCTTATATGAAGAACTATAAGTGGTATGTAAATATGAACGGGACGGAGTACGGCGAGTATGCAGTTACGGCTTCTCCCTCGTTTTCGGCAGACGGGACGAAATACGGATTTCTCTACCAAAAGGGCAGTGATTTTTATATTAATGTGAACGGGACGGAGTACGGCGGATATTTCCGGGCGTTTTCTCCCGTGTTTTCGGATGATGGATCGAAATACGGTTTCGTTTATCAAAAACATGACTATAAGTA
>MIBD01000042.1:0-4103 GCA_001829395.1 Spirochaetes bacterium GWF1_49_6
CATTTTTAACATTAATAATGATATATCTTTAAAATACGCCCAATGGTCACTTCTTTGCCACCGAGAATCGGTGGTTATTAGAAGTGCCCATTATTATAAAAAAAGGCCGCCCCCGAAGGAACGGCCTGAATTGTGTTATATTTTTGAATTAGAAGGCGAAACCGAGGTTAACACCATACATAACACCGCCGTAGGTAGGTGTCGACCAACCGGTACCCCATGTGGAGGTTCCGAGACCGAAGGCGATATTATAACCGACGAAAGGTTCGAGATAGAAACCGTTGTTTCCTGAGAAGAACCATTTGTAACCGGCTTCGAGGGGTATATTGATAACAAGTGAACTCCAAGTGGTTCCCCAATAGTTTCCGCTCCAAATCTGTACGCCCGCACCCGCGCCGGCCCAAAGACCGCCGAGAGGATCGGCTTTACCGAAATTGAAACTGCCGTCCGCAAGATAATAATGCAGCATTGCGCCAACTCCGATGTAGGACCACCCGTAAGAACTTCCGCCCGTACCCCAACTCCACGAGTAAAAATCTACCGGGATGTACAAAGACATAGCTCCGCCCATTGTAAATTCCACAGAACCGGAAAGACCTATGCCGCCGGTAAGAAGAGGAACTATGGTAGCGAACGGGTTGATCGAAATAGCAACCGAAGCATTCCCCTGACTAGGCGCCGCGACACTCAAAGAAACAGCAAGAGCAATAACAGCCATTAAAACTATAGGCTTACGCATGTAATACCCTCCTAAAAATAGTTACAGTATATTAGAACATATTTTGTAAATTGTCAAATATATTTTCATAAAATATACTTTATAGGTATGATTACTTTATCGCCGACCACGCCCCTTCTTTCATATCGAGTACGACGTCGTTATCGGTAGGTTCGAGGTCGACACGGAGATTCTCGATCACATACTTCTGGTTATTGAATACGATGCCGCCCCAGAGGCTAAGCCCGTCGATCTTCGCTTCATACTTCGCGTTCGTATCCTCGCCCGCGTAGTGCATGACGAACGCTTCCGCGACATAAGGGGTGATCTGCTGAGCCTCCCCGTCGTCAACCCCGTACTTTTTCAGCTTATGATAGATAAGAGAGGACAGGCCTTCGGTCACATATTTCTTCGAGTATGCCACCAGATCGCCGTCAAACTCAGGGATATCCTTGATAAGCAGTGTGTTGACCGTCATCTTCTGATTGGCGCCGATCCCGACTACACGGATAGGGCATGGATAGGTCACAAGCGATCCGGTCTCGATATCGAACAGGAAACTCCCGTTATCGAACCGTTTCAGCGTAATATCGTTAGCATGGTAATGCCCGGTGAACACCACACGGACATGGTAGGCGGCGAGCATCTTCGAAATATCGGAGTAATCGTCGATAATATACTCCGGGTGCAATTGCTCCTGCCCGTTCCAATGCGCCATCGCGCCGTGGTGCATGACCGCGATTACCGCTTTATTATTCACCACCGCATCGTGGAGGATTTTTTCTATCCAGTCCAGTTCGGGCTGGGTCAGCTTGCCGGGAGTTACCGGGGTGCCGAGTTTGTAATTATCCTGATGGTCGGTGGAATCGATACATAACAGCCACAGGCCGGGAACCGGCTCTGCCGCATAGGAAAGGGAATTGGTGTCGCGGTTAAATGCTTCCATGTACCCGTACTGTCCGTATATCTGTTCGAATTCCTTGTCATTTATCGAGTCGACCTTTGTTGTATTCGATCCGTTATAACTAACCGCGTCGGGATTATTGATATCGTGGTTGCCCGGTATTACGTACACGGCCTTTCCCGAGGCCTCTATCTCCGCGAGATACTCCGCCACTTTCTCATGGCAACCCTTCTCGCCGTCCTTGGTCAAATCGCCGGAAACAATCACGAAAGTTGCGGGAGACTGTTTGATGATCTCGATCGCGGCCTGCAGGAGACTGCCGCTGAACGTCAGGAGCTTCCTGTCTTCCATCAAGTAATTCGAATAGGCCTGTCCTGATATCCCGAGGGATTTATCGAAGTAATGCAGATCGCTCATTGTAATAAACTTCGCTTCCGGGAACGCCGCGGCCGGTTTCGTCAGGAACTCGGTCTCGCTGACATACTTGAATTCCAGCTTCTTCCCGCACCCCGCCAAAACGGCGAGCGCAGCGAGCATTCCGATTAACCCCATTATCCCGAGTAATCCTTTCTTCATTCCTTCCTCCGTATAGTTTATAAAAACTTACTTCTTTCCCTTCATATAATCAGTCACAATAATATAAACTCCCGCGCCGAATCCCGCCATAGGGATCGCGCCCTGGAACGACTGGTTGTTCTGCTCGAGGAGTTCGGGTATCAGGTTGAAGTTCGCCTTCGCGTTATCGACAATCCATCGGACTATCTCGTAGGCGCGAGCCTTATTCCCCATCGAGTAGTACGCCACCGCGATACGCAGATCGACCATCACCCATTCCTGGAAATCGTACCATGTATTATCGTCGTTGCGGAAGAATCCCGGAGACTTCCCCATCTTGAGGTACTTTTCGATAGCGGCAAGAGTAGCGGCCGCGACCTTCTTATCGACCATCCCGAAGTTGATCGCCTCGATGACCGCCGCGTCCATATACTTGTTTACACCGTTAGCTTTCTCCTCGAGATTGACGACTATCACGTCATCGACGATAAAATTCTTGAGGAACCCGGCTTGTATCGCCTTGGCTTTCTCCTGATAGAACTTCTGGTCTTTCTTATCGGTAGAAATTTTCGCGAACTGGGTCAACCCGTTAAACGCGTTGATAGTCGAGTACGCGAAATGCTTCTTGCCGTCCACGCCCTGCGCGGGCTCCCAGTGCCGTTCCCATATCGAGGAATCGGGCTTGAGGTAACCGTCGGCCTCCATCAGCGAGACCAGCACGTCGGCAATCAGTTCCTTCGCGACAGGGTAGTACTTCTTCAGGAACACCTTGTCCTTACTGGCCTGCGCATATTCCGAGAACGCCCACAGGAACAAGCCGAAGTCGTCCCATTCGAGGTTCGGCCCGGACTGGTTCAGATCGCTCTCCTCGTCGCCGTTCCCATAGTAGCGGCAGACGGATATCTTATACGGCTTTCCGACATATTTCTCAGCGCTAAATTTCCCGTTAGGCGCGTTCAGCATGAACTCGAGGCACGCCTTGGCCTCGTCGAGATGCCCGCTTTTTACGAGCGCGATCATCGAATAGGACGCATCACGGGGCCAGCAGATATTCCACTGTCCCGGAGGCATACTCGCGAGTATCTGGCCGTAGGGCTTGCCCGGCTCTCGGCACTGCGCCATCTTCAGTACGGCGGTCGACTGCTTATAGAGAAGTTTCTCGTCCTCGGTAAGCCCCGCGGGTATCTTCTCGACCTTGTGCCACTTATCCCACCATGCGGTCTCGCCGCTCAGGCACTTATCCGCGCCCTTCTTCAGGTAGGTTGCCATTTCGGCAATATATGCATCGTCCTGCCCGCTCGGGCATAACGCGAACACCGCGAGTATCCTGACGCTCTGCCCCTTCTTGAGGGTGACCGGTTTATAACGCATCGCTCCGATCAGGTCGCTCCCCTCCTCGACTACGTTATCCAGCGCGGGCGTTTTTTTCGAGAAATCCTCGGGATAGCTCTTCTTCATTTTATAGGCGTAGGAATCCGGCGATGGTACGAGGGTCATCATGATAGGCGAACCTTCCTTCACCTTGGCCGCCGATTCGATAAATACGATCCCGCCGTCGACATCCTTCTTCACGGCGATTTCTTTGGAACTCATCGCCGCCTCGACATAGAGGAACGGATTGACTGTCGCATCGCTATCGCCCATATTGTTCAGTTCGAGTACCGCGATAATGATCCGTTTATCCGACTGCATCGGCATAAAATAGTACTCGCTGGCCGAAATATTCTGTAACTCGATATAGGACTTTTTTATCTTGACAATCCCCGTACCGTTGACATACTCCGCCTGTTCGACCTTCCAGTCGTCGAGCCACTGGTTATTCAGTCCCCAGCGGATACCGTCCTTTTTCAGGAAGCTCTGGGACTGGCTTTTCTGGTCGTACTGTTTATAGATATGGTCGTAGAACGATACCAGACTTTTACTTTT
>MIBD01000042.1:4131-8386 GCA_001829395.1 Spirochaetes bacterium GWF1_49_6
CCGTTCCCGAACGGCAGAAAGTTATAGGACGGTTTAATCGTGTATTCCGCGAATAAGAACGACGGCAGTAATAGCCCTAATAATAGTAATCTTTTCATAAACTACTCCCCTAAATGTTTTGCCTATATCATACAATAATATCCCGTACATTTCAAATAAATAAGTACTGCGTAAGGCTTGCCCCGATATGGTTCTGATAACCGCTACAAATAAATAGCCTGTGATGA
Organism: Spirochaetes bacterium GWF1_49_6; assembly: GCA_001829395.1. Classification (GTDB taxonomy): domain Bacteria; phylum Spirochaetota; class Brevinematia; order Brevinematales; family GWF1-51-8; genus GWF1-51-8. The sequence goes on from MIBD01000042.1 coordinate 4,359, forward strand.
AGGGTGGGACGAAAAAGGAGTCACTCAGTGACCTGCGTACGGCTTGTCCCGATATGGTTCTGATAACCGCTACAAATAAATAACCCGTGATGAAGGGTGGGACGAAAAAGGAGTCACTCAGTGACCTCGCCGTAAGGCGGGGGCTATTCCCGATATCAATTTGGGAAGAAGAATAAGCATAAAGTCCGTGTTCGAGGCGCGGATAAATAATTGGCGTGTAAAATCGTGTATCGGATTCGCGGCAGGTTGACTAAACCCGGTTTTAAGCCTATACTTTATTTCATAACATGACTCGGAAAAATTCATGCGTAAAAAGAAGCTTAACCCTCAAACCTACCGGAAATACCTGCTGATCTACAACCCCCGTTCCGGGCAGGGGCGATACCGTCAATATATCGACGAGACCGCCCGTTACTTCAGCGAGCGCGGATTGGAACTGGAACTGAGGGGCACCGAGGAGCCGGGGCATGCCACCGATATCGCGCGCGACGCCTGCGCGTCCGATACCGATGTGATTATCGGGGCGGGCGGCGACGGTACGATCAACGAGGTACTGAACGGGATGGTGGGCGGCGATAAGACCCTCGCGGTACTCCCGTGGGGTACAGGTAACGTGTTCGCCGCGGAGATGAATATCCCCGTACACCCGCGTCAGGCGTGCAAGGTGATTACCGACGGGTATTCCGCGCGGCTGGACGTCGCACGCATCTCGACTACCCTTCGTCAAGGCTCAGGACACGCGCTCGATGACCATGGGCGTTACTTTCTGCTGATGTGCGGCGCGGGGTTCGACGCGTACTCGATCAAGAAGGTCGAGCAGCTGAACATCAAGCGGGTGATCGGGAAGCTCGCCTACGCGATCGGGAGTATCCACGCGTTCTCGCGGTACGGTTTCCCGGAGATCGAGGTCGAGCTGGATAACGGCAGGCGCGATAAAGGCACATTCGTCCTCGTGTCGAACACCAGCCGCTATGGGGTTTATTTTACGATCTCCCCCCGCGCGGTCCCGACGGACGGCCTCCTCGACGTGTATATCTTCAAGGAGGCGGGGCGTTGGAACTTCGTGAAACTCGCCGCTCAGGTTCTGCTGACCGCGTTCATGCCGCGCACGAGGAGAAGGAAAATATTCTTCAAGAAGCAGTCGTTCTACCGCGCGAAGTCGGTGAAACTCTCCTCCGCGCATATTGTACCGACCCAGATCGACGGCGAGCTTTTTCACCCGCTTCCCGCAAAGATAGAGGTAGCGCCGTCGGCGGTAAATGTGATCCTGCCGAAGCGCGTGCTGATGAGGGTGCGGAAGTATTTGTAGGGGAGGGCAGTTGAATACTGCGTTTCTGAGGGACTTATTTAATAACCAAAAATACTTTTACTTGTCTATATGTTTTAATAGTATGTCATCGATATAGGATTTTGCAGTGTTTATCATATTTTCCTTGGGATCAAAACCATTTTGCTGAATAAAATTATTCCTTGATTCTCGAGTTGCAGAGACCGGGCTACTAGGAATGAATCTCCCATCTTTATATGTTTTTATAATTATGGATCCAGGAAACGTTGTTGGATTTGAATCTGTAATATCTTCATAAATTTTTATTTCATACCCTTTATAATCAATAGTTTCTACCTTTGTGTTTTTTTCGTTTTCCATGTTTACCTCCTGTTTTTTCGGATACTTTCCCACCACTACACCTATCCCCGCGTTCGCAATAATATCTCCTATAATTACATTGTATTTTTCAATCAGAAATAAATCAAATTATTTTTCTTATTTACGAAAACATTTTATTGAATTTTATAATAAATGTTTATTGGTTTAATACGGTGAGAATCTGCGTCTTTCTGTGAAATCCGTGTGAAAATGGGGTCGGTACATTAAACCCAGTTTATCGCGGATGCACGCGGTGTAAACGGATGTACACGGAAATAGAACCCGGGAAGAAAAAAATCCCCCTGCGTACCACGGGGGGATCGTTATCTCAGCTAGTTTTGAAATATTGATCAGTCACCCGCGGCCATCGCGGACATCTTCCATTGCCCGTCAACTTTCTCAAATACCGCCCGGAAGCTGTACATCCCGTAAAGATATTTCTCGAACACATATCCTTCTTTCCCGTCGGACAAGCGAACCTTGATCCACGGGTATTCCTCGCCGCCGATATTCTCGGTAACATCGGATGATTCGAGATAAAGTACCGTCTCATAGGAAAGCTTGGCGACTACGGCGCTCTTGGAGGACGGCTCTTTACGGATATTCACATTCTGCCCGGCGAGGATATAATAAACCGTCTCACCCTCGCTATCGTCGGGATATTGAAGACTCCCGTACCAGTACGGGACGGAATATCCCCCGTCCTGATATGTCCCGCCGTTATTCACCAGGAACTCCATCAGCTTCCAGAATTTCACGTTTTTCGGATCGGACTTCAGGTTCCAGTTTTCGACCATTAAATTAAACCCGCCATCGGAATCGAAGCAATAGGCGAATTCCGGGGAACTCGCGGCCTTCAGCCCTTTCAAATCCTTGCTTTTCACGATCTTTTTCAGATTATCCATATACTTTTTCAGCGACGCATCTTTCGACGATTGATCCGCCGGCTTCATCACAACTTTCTTGAATTTCTTCGGAGCAGCACCGGCCCAAACTCCCGCCGCGACAAAAAAGACTAATATCAAATAAATAGCTCTTCTCATCTCTATCCTCCGGTTATTATAACTATATTGCTATGATTATAGCGCCGGATTTAAATTTGTACAAGTATTATCTGAATATGTGGATTTTATAACAAAAAGATTCTTCTGAAAGTACAAATAAAACGGTACTTCATCCCATATATTCCCCATCTTCTTCTGCCACATTTTTTGACGGGGAAGATAAAATAAGATATAATATTAATCTTGTATTGCGGTGAACGGTATATTCCGGTCTCGCGTTGTTTTTTTGATGCGCCTATAGCTCAGCTGGATAGAGCGAAGGATTGCGGATCCTTAGGCCACAGGTTCGACTCCTGTTAGGCGCACATCCCAGACCCGCATGGCACCCCATGTGGGTTTTTTACTGGACAGGGTTTTTTCATTAAGCCGTTACTTGATTTTATCCTATTGAGTCGGGAGAATGTACCCGCAGACCGGGCGAACGAAAAAAGCATCGATCTTTTTTCGGATATCCCCCGCCCATCTGTCCCATCGGTATTATTTTCAATACAATACAAATCCATCGTTATACAGTGTTTTTTTACTATATTCGATATCATGGAGGCAGTTATGGAATTCGATCTGCACAAAAACCTTGTCAGAGATACAAAGACCAACCGGCTGCGCGCGGAAGCGGATACCTACCATCTGGTGGATGTGACCGAAGGACAATACTACCGGAATATTTTCCCGTATACCGATATCCCGAAAACCCCGTTCAATAACCGCGCCGTCCCGATGGAGACCCCGAAAGAGGTGTGGATCACCGATACGACGTTCCGCGACGGCCAGCAGTCCCGTCCGCCGTACACTCCCGACCAGATCGTCGGTATCTATAAACTCCTTAACAAGCTCGGCGGCCCCAACGGGATGATACGTCAGACGGAGTTTTTCCTCTACAGCAAGAAAGACCGCGAGGCGTTCGAGAAGTGTCTGGCGCTGGATTATAAATTTCCCGAGATTACCTCATGGGTACGCGCGAGTAAATCTGACTTTGAGCTCGTGAAACAGGTCGGTATCAAGGAAACCGGCATCCTGATGTCGGTATCGGATTATCATATATTCAAGAAGATGAAAAAGACCCGCAGCCAGATCATGGATATGTACCTCGGTATCGCGAAGGACGCGCTGAGTATCGGGGTCATCCCTCGCTGTCACTTCGAGGATATCACACGGTCGGACTTTTACGGTTTCGTCGTACCGTTCACCCGCGAGCTGATGGAACTCTCCCAAGAAGCGGGTATCCCGATTAAGATCCGCGCCTGCGACACCCTCGGTCTCGGCGTCACCTATCCCGGAACGTCGCTTCCGCGATGCGTACAGGGTATTATTTACTC
>MIBD01000042.1:8420-11308 GCA_001829395.1 Spirochaetes bacterium GWF1_49_6
CTCGAATGGCACGGGCATAACGATTTCCACAAGGGTCTGGTCGCGGCCGCAACAGCGTGGCTCTACGGGTGCTGCGCCGTCAACGCATCATTACTGGGTATCGGCGAACGTACCGGCAATACACCGCTCGAGGCGATGTGTATCGAGTACGTCCAGTTATTCGGGGACGCCAACGGGATGAACCTCGAGGCTATCACCGAAATCAGGGATTATATGGAGAAGGAGACCGGGACGATTATCCCCCCGAACATGCCGTTCGTCGGGAAGGACTTCAACACCACCCGCGCGGGCATTCATGCCGACGGGCTTCTGAAGGACGAGGAAATCTATAATATATTCGACACCAAGAAAATATTAAACCGCCCGCTCGAGGTGATGATTACCGATAAATCCGGGCTTGCCGGGATAGCGGCGTGGATAAACGTCAACTTCAATCTCGATAAAGCGTCCGAGATTAAGAAGGACGAACCCGGGGTCGCGAAAATCAGCGACTGGGTGCAGGTCGAGTACGATAACGGGCGTGTGACCGCGATATCGGACGACGAGCTGATGGAGCAGGTAAAAACGCACCTGCCCGCGCTCTATAAGGCGAAGGTGGGAACCTGCAATATCCTGACGATAAAAAGGTAGAACACAGAAACAGGCTTGTTGACAAACTGCTTTTGTCATTGCGAGACCTGAGGCGAAGCAATCTTTTTTAATACCATATAAGGAATAAATGTAGACTGCTTCGCCGCGTTGCGTCTCGCAGTGATAGGGAATTCCCTAATTTCCTTGTTTGTCAACAAACCCAAGCGGGTCGCTTTCTTGCGTTTTCAGGGAATTTATAGTATAATACGTTCCCCATGGAGAGGTGCCAGAGTGGTCGAATGGGCCTGACTCGAAATCAGGTGTGCCCGCGAGGGTACCGGGGGTTCGAATCCCCCCCTCTCCGTAGGTTTATAAACGGTGCTAATAAACCCGCCGAACTGACTCAAACCAGCCTTATACACGTCTAATCCATGGAGATAATAATCAATATATGAAAAATCACATCCTCCCGCCTATCCTCAAAGCCCTGATCGTATGGGTATGCTTCTTCCTCTTGGGATTCCTCTACGGGTCGCAGCCCGGCGATATCACGGGAATGGAAATATTTATCCGGCGGGGTATTGCGATATTTCTCGCGGCGATTGTCGCGGGCGCGGTGGAGTTCCTGATCGACCGGAAACGGATAACCGACGGGCAGTCCTACCTGTTCGCGCGGATGCTTTCGGCGGTCGTTATTCCGTATATTTTCGTAATGATATGGATTTTTATCCCGTCGATATCGGGACAGATTATTTTGAGCTGGCTGAACTCGTTCTATCTATTTCTCGCGGCCTTCGGGGCGGCTTTCTTCGCGTCGCTTCTAGAACGATCCCTCGAAGAGATAAAGCTCCAGAACGGCCTGATCGTCCTCACAGGTTTTCTGTTTATCCTCACCCTTGTTCTGACGGCGCTTTTTTCAATCCGTCAGCCGTTACCCGAATTTCTTACCGGTTCGCCCTTATAGCATCACTTACTTGACGAATTCGAGAACGTCCCCCACAGTCTGGAAACCGACCGCAATCTCGGGAGGGCAGTCCAGTCTAAATCGTTCCTCAAGCTCGGCGCCCAATTCCACCAGCGACAGCTTATTCGCGCCCAGCTCGGAGAGGGGCACACCCTCGTTCACTTTCGCTATATCCACACCGAGCTTATCCGCGATAATCGCCTTCACCTCGTCGGGATTCCCTCCCATACGCTCCTCCGATTATGAGAAAGTTATATCGTTTTCACATCCTCCGCGCCAAGCGGTTTTATTCCCGCGGCGTTCAGTTTCGCTTCGATCGAATCGTCGTCGAAACGGAATATCATTACCGCTTTCCCGCCCGTGCGTTTCGGTAACGCATACATATATTCGATATTGATCTCGTTTTTATCGAACAGCCCGAGTAGATCCGAAAGGCCGCCCGGATGGTCTTCCACTTCTATCGCCATCACGTTGGTGGGCGAAACCGTGTAGTTTTCAGCCTTCAGGACGGTGATCGCCAGATCGGGCTCGTCCACTATCAGGCGCAGGATGCCGAAATCGGACGTATCCGCGAGTGAAAGCGCCCGTATATTGATCTTGTTATTCCCCAATGTTTTCGCGATATGAAAAAGTCTTCCAACCTTATTTTCCATGAATACGGAAACCTGCTTAATCATTGCTTCCTCCTGTCGGATTATAGTTTGCGGTTATCGATAACACGTTTGGCTTTTCCTTCACTGCGGGCGACCGTCCGGGGTTCCACCAGTTTGACGTTCACCGATATCCCGAGCATCTGATGAATAGCGTGCGCGACCTTCTTCTCGGCGGCTTCCAGCCCCTTAATCTCGTCCGAGAACATTTTATCGTTCACCTCGACCATCACGGTCAGTACGTCGAGATTATGATCGCGGTCGACTATCAACTGGTAATGCGGCGCGACTTCCTCGATCCCCACCAGGACTTCCTCGATCTGCGACGGGAACACGTTGACGCCGCGAATAATCAGCATATCGTCCGAGCGCCCCATAATACGGTCGAGCCTCGGATGAGTCCGTCCGCATGGGCATACCCCGGGGATGATACGGGTGAGGTCGCGGGTACGGTATCGGATGAGGGGGATTCCCTTCTTGGTCAGCGTCGTGATCACCAGTTCGCCAAGTTCGCCGTCCTTCACCGGTTCGCATGTTTCGGGATTGATGATTTCCGGGTAGAAATGGTCGTCGTATATATGCATCCCCTTCTGTTCCATACATTCGTTGGCGACGCCGGGGCCGATGATTTCGGATAGCCCGTAAATATTGACCGCTGTAATCGGCAATCGTTTCTCGATTTCAACACGCATAGCCTCAGTCCA
>MIBD01000042.1:11381-11609 GCA_001829395.1 Spirochaetes bacterium GWF1_49_6
GCCAGAAACAACGAATACGAGGGGGTACATGTGATCACATCGGAGCCGAAGTCCTGAAGGATGAGGATCTGCCGGGCGGTATTGCCCCCGGAGATCGGGATGACGCTCGCGCCGATCAGCTCCGCGCCGTAGTGCACGCCCAATCCGCCGGTAAACAAACCGTACCCATAGGCGTTCTGTACGATCGACTTACGGGTAGCCCCGCCGGACATCAGCGAACGCGCCATC
>MIBD01000043.1:0-11237 GCA_001829395.1 Spirochaetes bacterium GWF1_49_6
ATTTTCCCGCATATCCAGATCGTCCCGTTGGACTTCGACCCAGATATCAGTATGGCGAATATCGAGAACCGTCTCCAGATGCTGATTATATCCGCGAAGGAAACGGAACGGGAGAATAAGAAGCAGGACGCGAAAAAAAGCGGGGATATTATACCGGAGACGGTAGAGAATCTATAGGGTGGTTCTAAAAACTCGAAAATAATGGAGCATTATTAAAGATGAGAGAAATTGCCTTGTCATTGCGAGTGTAGCGAAGCAATCTATTTTCTTATTTAATAATAAATTACACAGACTGCTTCTGCCGTGCTTCAAAAAATTATTGTAGCACGTTATCGCAGTGATATAAAAATGCTTTATTCTGTTCTGAAAACCGTTTTTTTATTCATTATGATAGATTTTAAAACCGCCCTATAGTTCGGATTCGGGTGCGGTGACTGCGGACATTTTATCAAAAAAGAAATTTAAAAACCGCTTCTCGGCGAGAGTTTCCATCTGATTAAATACCTTCATCTGCCTGCTCTGCTCGTCTACATACAGGAATGAAAGAAGAGTGCAGTCGTGATTCGATAACCGGTTATCCATTATCTGGGAAGCGCAGTCGTCCATATCCGCGGAGGTGAAGGGCGCGATAGTCCGGTTGAGAATAAAACAGCGTTTCTGATCGTACAATATCCAGTAGTTATCCCGTTTTATGATAAAATTATCTTTCGGGATAGAAAGGGCGGCCTTCATGTTTTTTTCTACCGTCTCATCGTCGGTATACAGGAAATCGAACACTTGGGATTCTACCAAAGGCGAGTATTTTTTCTTCAATTCGCCGATATCCTTAAAATCCGGGTTCTCTGCGTTCAGCATCTTCCAAAATGAGACAGCTTTGCGGTAAAGTTTCTTTCTCCATAGCAAAGTCCCGATCAGATAGAGGGATTCATGCCGGACAATATTTTCCATCGCGGAAGAATTATCGCTCAATAATTTCGCAGCGCTATCGAGCTGATCGGAGTTACAGAGCGCGGAAAAGTATTCGAAAAAGTACTCAGCGATATTCGAACCGTCGGCAGTCAGCGATTCGAACTGTTCCAATGATTGCGGGTATTTTTTTAGGTTGTAATATGCCCGTCCCAGATGCAGCCTGCAATCGCGTCCCTTTTCTTCGCTGACTTTCCCCAACTCCGGGATGATGGTCTGTAAAACATTTACCGCCTTCTGGAACGCGTGCATATAATAGAAGGTTTTGCCCTGTAGAAGCATCGCGTTGGCATCACCGGGGGCGAAACGCAGGTAAGTTTCTAGGTTCTTCTCGACGGCGGCATATTTCTCAAGTTCGAATAGGACGAGGGAGATTTCGTAATAAACGTATCTCGACGTGGTTTTTTTAGATACGACGCTTTCGAAAAATCCGAGTGATTCCTGGAATTTCCCGATACGGTAGTACAAGCGCGCGATCTTCATAAACAGGACGTCCTTGAAGTCGGATTCAGTTAACGGCATCCGCACGACACACTTTTCGTAGTAATCGATGGCTTTTTCAAAATTCCCCATCCCCTCGTACGCCTGCGCGATATAATGCATCTGGAGATAGGTGCCGCTATTGGATTTAATAATATCCTTCAATACCCTGAGGACTTCTTCGAATTGCCCCTTTTTTAATAAGTCCTCGCTGATATTGATTTTCTTCTGCTTAGATAGGTAAAGAAGGACTTTAAAAAAGATCAGGAAGCCCCCGAGAATCAGTACCGCTATCAGGATAAGGATCAAAAATGTCTGATTTCCAAAGCCTAAAAACCCGTTCCCCATCTATTCCTCCGAATAATACCATGACTCTATATCGATCGTCCCCTTAATGGGTGTGTTGACAAACCCTGTTTTGTCATTGCGAGTGGATTTGAAAAATCCGTGAAGCAATCTATTTTAATAACTTAAAAGGAGTTATACAGACTGCTTCACCGCTTTGCGTCTCGCAGTGACAAAAAAGAGTTAAAATTCCTTCTTTGTCATCAAGTCCTTAATATATCGGCTCTTAATAATAGCATTATTATCTTATTCCGGCAAACCGGGGGATTTCCTGATAGAGAGGCCGAAAACCGTGCTAAGGCCGTTATGTTAACATCAATTCGTATGATATTTTGTTTGACGTATCGCCGCATAAAAGATAAAATATTGGAAACGATTACGGAGATATCCATGCCGGTGAAATGTGAAGTCTGTACGGCCGCGATGAACGAATGGGAAATCGGGCATGGCAATATCCTATACCGTTGCCCCGAATGCGGGCATATCCGCCGGGATTTGACGGTCTGCCGCGCGGGCGCGAGAGACCATGCCTACGGCGGGGGCGAATCCTACGACCGCCTCAGAAACAACCTCACATTCAAACGGATGATGCGCCTGCTGAAAAAACACCGCATCGATCCGCGAGTCGTGTTCGAACTCGGCTTCGGGGGCGGCCTCATCCTGCGGAAGTTCCTCGATAAAGGGATGGACGTATCCGGTGTGGAACGTAACATGCTTGAGATAGAGATCGACGCGGACGTTAGGAAGCGGGGTACCCTCTACTTCGCCGAGGCGGAAAAGTTCGAATTCCCGCCCGACAGCTTCGACCTTGTCTACGGTATCCACCTCGTCGAACATTTGGACGATCCGTCGAAGGTATTCGACGGGAGTTACCGCGCGCTTCGTAACAGGGGTATGATATACCTGATTACACCGGCGGGGGATTCTACAGGCCTCCGGCGCTACGGCGACGCGTGGTGGAATCTCGAAGACCCCACCCATCTGCGGTTCTTCTCTGAGGATTCGATTACGCGCGCGCTGGGTAAGGCGGGGTTCAAGCGCGTCATAGTCCGCCGCCCGATATGGGACAGCATGACCCTCGAGATCAACAGTCTCCTCCGGCGTAAGAAGCACGACGAGAAGAAGGGTGTGCTGAACGGTAAACTATCCCCGCTCGTCCATCTCGCGCTGCTCCCATGGGCGCTCTCCGCGAGGGCGTTATTCCCTAAGTTCCGTTCGTCGCTCGAAGTGGTCGCGTTCAAGGAATAGACATTTCTATAATTCTTTCTCGAATATGCGGTAGGTCTTGAGGAGTTTCAATCCCATCTTCTCGATGGCGTTACGGATACTATAATTATCCTCAAGGATATAGTTCGCTTCCAGCTTGATCCCGCGCGGTCTGAGCGCGTTATAGAGGCTGGTGTAGAGAAGCACGTCGAGTCCCATCCCGTGATAATCCGGCATCACGGCAAGCCCGAACAAACGGTAGAACCGTACCCGTTTGATGCCGAACAGGACGTCGAGGAAACCGAACGGGAACAGGCGTCCGTTGATACGGCGGAGGATTGTATTCAGGTCGGGGAAGCCGAACGCGTACCCCACGGGCGCTCCCTTATCCTCGACAAACCACATCGCGTCGGGGTCGGCTATCGGGCCGATCTTTTTTACCATATCGATAAATACGCTCCGTTCAACCGGGACATAGCCCCAGTTATCCGCGAGAGCGATATTGGTGATTCTCCATATATGCTCGCCGTCTTCTATCATGCGATTCTTATTGAAACGCCGGACGGACAGATTAGGCCTGTGCTTCAGGATTCTTTCGGAAAACCCTACGAACCGTTCCGGGATAACATAGCCCTCATCCGAATCCCCGGAGTATGCCAGTAAGTCCTTAACTTTATGATAGCCGGGGAGACTCCCGATCAGTTCGGGATAGTAGGGGGGATTATAGGGCGACATGAACACGGCGGGGGTATCGAACCCGGATGCGAGAAATCCCCAGTTCTCGGCGATCGGATGGATAGGCCCGCGGATGGCGGTCATCCCTTTTGCGGCCAGCCATTTTTCGGTATAGTCCATAATTGCCCTAACTGTTTCGGGCGAGTTTCCGCATTCGAACGCACCGAAAAATCCTATTTTAGACTTGTAGTACTGATTGAAAAGAGGATCGATATAGATCAGGTTACGCCCGACGATACGCCCGTCCTCGAGCGCGAGAATCAGGCAGTAATCGGTATGTTCGAGCATGGGATTGGTACGCGGGCTATAGGCTTTGATTTCATCGGACCAGATAGGCGGAGCCCAGTAGGGATTGCCGGCATAAATCTTTTCCGGCAGGAATACGAATTCTTTCATCTGTTTCTTATTGCTGACCTCGATAATTTGAGTCATATTTCCCCCGTCGGTTGGCATGAGAATTATTATAACATACGGCGGATAAATGTCAAAATGCGGCCGGGTTTTATAAATAGAATAAGGCTTGACAGAACGGGGAATGAATAGAATAATAATGATGCTGTTTCGGAGGATTGAAGTGTCCAAGTTTGTAAAATTTGTCAAACGGCTGGTATTCGCAAACGAATCGGAAAAATTCCCCCAAACCTACCGTGAGGAATTAGGCCGTCAGGCATATTTCCTTTCGTTTATCGCCAGCATCATTCTCATTTTCGTGTGGCTCCCGTATATTCCCCTCGATCAGGCGCTTCATCCTGATATCCCGCTTATCGTCTATTTCCGTATCGGTTTGACAGTGGTTGCGGCGATCGTCTTCATTCTACGTTTCTTCCCGTACTTTAAGAAAAACGGTGTCTGGCTCGCGTTTATCATAGAATTCTACCTGCTTGTTTCCACAGCCATCCTGACGGGGCTGACAAAGGGCGATTCGTCCTATATGGGCGGGTATCTTTTCATTATCATGGTGACCCTGATCGCCCCGTTACAACTCTACCAGAATTATCTGATTATGACGGTATCGGTCGTTACATTCTTTATTATCGCGTTAACCAGCGGCGCCGACTTCTCCGATCTGCACGCCCAATACTCCCTGCGCGATCTCGGCTCGACCATCCTGATAGCATCGGTATTTTATTTCCTGATCGACAGGTATCGTTACGGGGCGTTCCTCCGCGCTAAGGAGCTTCAGGAGGAGCGTAATAAACTCGCGCTCAGGAACAGGATTATCGAAACGGAACTTTCGATGGCGCGCACGATCCAACAGCACCTGATACCCACCGCGAATCCGCAGGAATGGATATCCGCGATCTACAAACCGATGGACCTTGTCGGCGGGGATTTCTACGATTTTATCTTCTTCAGGGATGTCAAGAAGATCGGGATATTCCTCAGCGACGTATCCGGGCATGGGATTCCCGCGGCGTTTATCACATCGATGATCAAGAGTTTTATCCTTCAGGCCGGGCGTTTCCGCGAGGATCCCGCCGCCCTCCTTCATTACCTCAACGACCTTCTCGCGACCCAGACGAATAATAACTTCGTCACCGCGTTCTACGGGATAGTCGACCTCAAGAACCTGACCTATGAATTCGCCAATGCCGGGCATAATATGCCCTATGTGCTGAAGGGCGACTGCCTTTATCAGCTTCTGCCCGAAAAAGGGGGCAGCCCGCTCGCGGTGTTCAAGAGCGAGGAGATGCGCCGCTTCGGGCGGCAGTACAAGAATAGTACGGTTCAGCTTGAGACTGGAACGAAGATTGTGCTGTACACCGACGGGTTTCTCGACGCGGTTAACCTTGCCAAGCCTGAGAAGGATTTCGAATCCGAGCAGTTATATGATTTGATGCTTGCCAATTCCGGGAAACCTTCCCGCGAGTTCGTGGTCAATCTCTACCAGTCCCTTCTCGATTTCAGGGGCAGCGATAAGTTCGAGGACGACGTGTGCCTGATCTGTCTGGATATCTAATTTCACCCGTTATTCAATACCCTGTCAATAATACCGGGTATTTCACTGATATTAAGGATCGTGTAATCCGCCGAGGTGGGATTATCAATACTCTCGTTGCGGCAGTTAAGCCAGATAGTTTTCATTCCGGCGATTTTCGCGCCAATCATATCCTGCCGGTAGGAATCCCCCATAAAGACGGCCTCATTGGGTTGTAGCGCGTCCTTCTTGAGTGCCTGTGTGAATATTTTCGGGTGAGGTTTTATATACCCGGTATCTGATGAGATGATGACGTTATTAAAATAATGTAGAATGTTATTCTCTTCCAGCTTATTCAGTAATAGTTTTCCGGGGAGCATCATATTCGATATCATCGACAGTATCAATCCCCGGGATTTCAATTCCGATAAAATTTCCGAAATGCCGGGGTCTATATCGATGTACTTCATGGTATCGATATGCGCCAGAACTATATCTACAAATCGCTGGTCGATATTACAATGATAGAGTGCCGATAATTTGTTTAACAGGATAGTATTCGATCCCGGATCGATGAGGTCGCTGTTTTCATGGGCGATGAATTCACGATATAATTCTTTTTCGAAGAATTTTACAATAGTCTCATTATCGATATTTTTATCAGCATATTCTGCAAGGCGGTTGTCGGTTATTAGGCCGTCGATGTCGTCCCAATCTAAATAGAGATATTTCCTATCGATATCGCGTTTAGGATAACCGATCACATACCCGAAATCGAAATATACGGCTTTTATCATTCACAGCCCCGTCGAAGAAGTATTACCCCAGCCGCCGTTATTTTACAAATCCCTGATCCGCGTCGATACCACGTTCTTTCAGCAGGCGTTTCGCGAGGAAGTATCCCCCCGCCATCACGCCCGCGACCCCGAATCCCGGGTAGACCCATTGCCCGACCATATACAGCCCGTCCACCGGCGTAGTCTGCGGCAGGAATTTTCCGTATGCCGCGCGCGAATATTCCCACCCCATGAACGAACCTTCATAGCTGTAGGTATACCGCCACGAGGTGACGGGGGTAGACGCCTCGCAAAAGAGCAGGGACTTTTCAAAATTAGCGCCGAGCTTCGCGGCCGCGCGTTCGAGCAGGATATGGCTCGCGGCTTCTTTCACCTTCCCGTACGCTTCGCCGCGCTCGCCGTTGGGGCCGGTCTCCCAGTTATTATGGTAGGAATAGGGCAGGGGCGCGGTCAGGACAACCGAATGATTCTTCTGGCTTTCCGGCTTCTCGGCGACAAACATCCCGAACGGGCAATTTTCCGGCGTATTCTCCGACGGCTCGCGGTCGAGGGGGTTGTCGCCCATAAATGCGAAGTAATTCACGCCGCCGAAGTCGTACGCTCCGTCCACCCCGATGAAATTAATCATCGCGCCGGGGAATACCTTCCTCGCGCGGATGTTCGAGCGGAGCGGCTCCAGATCGAATACCCCGTCGATCAGCTTGAACAGGAGATGATGCGGCGACGTATTGGAGATGATCGTATCGGCGTAGAAGTATTCCCCGCTCAGGCACTTGACCCCGTGCGCGAACGGGCGCTTTCCGCTCTCGTCTATCCAGACCTTGGTGACTTCCTGTTTCAGCATGACCTCGCCGCCGTGCTCGCGGATCGATTCGGCGATAGTATCGGCGATTTTCCGCATCCCGCCGACGGGATAATAAATCTCGTCCTTCCGCACCGTTTCCCATCGATAGGCGAGTCCGAGATAGAGCATCGGCCAGAACCCCTTGGAGTAGATGGTATTCGCTATATCCTTATCCTTGAAATACTTCCTGAGGAACGGGACGCCGTCTTTCATCGCGTACTTCATCACATTGGGTTTTTTCAGCATCATATTCATGCCGAATCCGAGTTTCTCGAAAAGACCCATTTCATACGGCGCTTTCGGGACACCCCCCGATGTGAGTTCCCGCATAATATTGGAATTGATATCGAATAGTTTCCTGATCTTCGCTTCCTCGGCGGGAAACTGCGCGGCTAGATCGTCGATGGGGGAAGACCCGCGCAGGGTAAAATCCCTGCCGCCGGTGAAGATACGCATGGTCTCGTGACGCTGAATCGTATCGATTTTTTTACCCCAGTACTTCATGAATGACGGGATGATATCGCCTTCTCTGAGTTCGTGCAGGCCCTCGAGACCGATATCGAAACGGCAGTCCTTGCGTTCGAACGAGGTGATAAATCCGCCGGGGGCGCTATGTTTTTCCAGTACCAGTACTTTCATGCCGTTCTTCGCGAGAAAGGCCGCGGCGCTTAATCCGCCGATCCCCGCTCCGATGATGATCGCGTCATACTTGTCCATACACGCTCCTTAACGGTCGCCGTACTTATGCTTATGAAGTTCCCTTCGCTGTTTTTTATTGATATTGCCGGTCTGTCCCCGGCGGTTGATCCGTTCCTGCCGTTCGATAATCTCGATATACTCGGCGAGTTCCCCTTCCGGGCGGGCCTTCTCCTCCATCTCGTATAATTCACGGGCGTCGGCTTTACTGATGGAACGCTGGGCGATCCCCTTGACGGTGACCTTGCGGTAGTCGTTACCGATGAGGATGAGGAGCTCGTCGCCGGGACGGACTATCCGCGCGGGTTTCGCGCGCTCGCCGTTGATTTTGACATGCCCGCCGTCGACCGCTTCCGACGCGGCGGAGCGCTGCTTGAAGAACCGGGCGAATTTCAGCCACTTATCGATACGTATTCCGTCCGTAGGTTCATTTGTACCCATACCCGTCCTCGAAATCAGCTTCGTCGATTTCAATCTCGAACTCGTTATCGGGCATGGGTTCGTCCTTGACTGCGGCCTTATTGAAGCCGGCGGTCAGGTGGCACCCGATGACCTGGATGTCCACGGGATATATTCCTTCCTGGTCGGAGCGTTTGATTTTCAGGAGGAATACCGCCATGCGCGGTTCGAACGGACTCAGCAGGTAGCCGGGTACGGTAATACGTACCGCCTGCGCGTTCTTTTCCTTGTAGATAATTTTATCGCCGATGGCGTTATACACGTGAAACTCGATAGCGTTGATATAAGTGTACCCGAGCGAGCTTTTACTCTGCGTCACCAGCACCTGGTAATCGACGCTTGCCGTTTTGGTCTTCACGGGGAAGGCGCCAAGCTGCGCTTCGTACTGGACGATTTTATATTTCGTAAGGTTTTTCTCGATGTCATTCTTGTATAGTTTCCAGATTTCGCCGAGGGATACCGCCTGACCCTTGGAGAACGTGGTCTCCCAGACGACCTTATCGTCGACAAGGTTCTGGATATAGAAACGGAACACCGTGTTCTGCATCCCGTCGATATCGGCGGTCAGATAGGTGAAATAGGCAAAATACCCGTCCTTAGACCACCCCACCGGATAGACCAGCGGCGCGAGGTAATACGCGTCCTTTCCCTCTTTGGCGGCGAACGGTATCTCGAGCGCGGACGGGATATAGTACTTTTCGTCCTGCGCGGATAACTGGATCGCCCCCGCGAGTATAATCGTTAAAATGATTGCCGTGTTTTTCATATTTTTTCTCCCCTTAATATCGTAGAATTCTGATACCCTGTTGTTCGAGAAGGCTGATAATCCCTTTCTCGCCGACATAATGCGCCGCGCCGATAATCACGAAGTAGGTGCCGCCGCTTTTCAGGAATTGCATGATTTTTTCCGTCATAGTTATATTTCGGTCATCGATGAGTGATTTATTGAATTCCTTCTCCCATTTATCTTTCGGGTACAATACAAATTTCTCGAAATCCTCGATATTACCCGTTTTCCAAAGGTTCAACAGAATGCTAAACTGGTTTTTTATTGTGTCGGGAGGCTGCATCTGGCTCGCGAGAAACTGAATTTGGTTGGTGAGCGGCATCCTCGAGAAAAGTTTAATCTGAAACTCGGCGGTCTCCAGTTCGATCACGGGCTTGGTTTCTCCGGTACGGTCGAGGAAATAATACTCGATCCCCGATGCGGCTTGCGCCCCGGAGTTCTGCATATTGATACCGGACAGGGTGAACCCGACAAGCCACGGCTTCATCCGGTCGAGCACCTGCATGGAGAGTTTGTTTTCCTTCGTGAATGCGTCCAGCGATTGGTACAAAGCCGGCGGGATGTTATTTGAAAGGTTGTCCTTCCCGAAATACATGCCCTCTTTCACTACGAGAATATTGATAGCGGTCTGGGAGATCCGGGGGTCAAGCTCTACGACGAGATAGTCCGAGTTGCTGAACGCGTTCTCGATAACCGGGTCGAGCGGGTAAATCGAACTGTCCGCCGCGTGCACCGATCCCATCAGGTATACCGTATTACTGATACCCTCCGCCTTCCAGAAGAAAAGCCGCCCCTTAGCGACGGGTTTGACTACGCCCTGCCCGCATGACGAGACCAGCAGAGCGAAAAAGACGATCCATAACGCGGAAACTAAACCCTTTCGAAACATGTCACTCATTCTCCTGTAGAAATATCATTCATTGCATACAATCCTAACGGGTTTTCACCTTAGGGTTATTGGAAAAATAATTCCAGAAACAGGTGCTTAACAGTTTATTATTCGTCTGGATACGGATTACCGAACCGGTGAGTTTTTCCTTGAGACGGTAATACCCCGGCTTGCCCTCGGGCTGTTCAAGCTCGTATTCCATCTTATTCTCGAAGGTACGCCAAAGGAGTTCGGTGACGTCCGTCAGTTTATCGGTAACCATCGCGCCGACCGCGACTCCCGTTTCGAAGTCGATGAGACGGCTGAGGGGATGCACGTCCTTATAGAAGTTCTTGCGCTGGATAGTGTCGCAGTA
The DNA here is from genome assembly GCA_001829395.1 of Spirochaetes bacterium GWF1_49_6. Classification (GTDB taxonomy): domain Bacteria; phylum Spirochaetota; class Brevinematia; order Brevinematales; family GWF1-51-8; genus GWF1-51-8. The sequence goes on from MIBD01000043.1 coordinate 10,478, forward strand.
GAAAATCACCGGCTTACCGAGCGTGAGCGCCATCGCGGCCTCGGCGTCTTTCCCGAAGCTCTCCTTCTCGCCCGCGATATACACGAGCACTTTCGCGCTCCGCACCATCAGGCACTCGATCAGCCCCTTGTCCTCGTGCCCCTCGGCGGCGCTCAGGGTGGGGTCGAAGTATCGAAGGTTCAGGTCCTGCAAACGCTGGTCGCCGAAGATAATCTCGCACGCATCAGCGACATTCCTGAAGTCCTGGCGCGTCCGCATACTGGTGGACATATATACGTCGAGGTCGTTCACCATCGACAGGAAGTACTCGGTATTCTTGAGCGCGGAACGGCGCGCCTCGATAAATTTATCGGCGATCCGCCCGTATCGTTTCTCAAGGTCGGACTCGGATGTGATAGTCTCATCGAGGATGTCGTCCGCCGAGAACAGGAGCATCTGCATATTGTTTTTATGACGGTTATCCGCGCCGCTCTTGTCGAATAATTCCTTGACGCGGATATTCTTGACCCCGTTACGGACGCTGTCACGGTATCCCTCTAAAAGGAATTCCTTGAGCTCGCTCTGAGATCCCGGCATATCACCGTAGGTCTTGCACGCCATCTCGGAGATGAGGTAACGGTCTTCCTTGGAGATTTTATTCACCCGCAGCCCTTTACCGCGCGCCTTGATGTCGGCGGACGGGTAGCTTCTCGACTCGAAGAACTCCGTCAGCTCGCGAACATTCATCTTGGACAGCGTCAGGAACGCGAGTACGATATTC
>MIBD01000043.1:11358-16618 GCA_001829395.1 Spirochaetes bacterium GWF1_49_6
AGCTGAACCTTGCTGAGCGGGCGTTCGTCGATCTGGCCGAGCCGTTCGAATACGTCGGGATGCCCCTCCGCCGACAGCCATCCGAGGAATCCCTCGACAGGGTGGCATAGGTCTTTGAAAAAATCGACGATTTCGTCACGTTTCGCCACGGGCATCTCCTGCATGATTCGATAGATAGGGGAGGTTTCAATAACACGATAATTCCAATGATTCAAGTATATGCTGAAAACCGCCCGATGGTCATTTCCATAAAAACCATGAAAAATGACCATAAATCATAACCCATAAACGAAAAAAGGTCAACTGGAAACCGGAATGCGGCGGGGGGATGGGGATAGCATGGTGGAAACTCCGTATATACATCGACTGGCTCGGGATGACGTTTCGCAATGACGAAAAGGACTGTCACCGCGAGCCGTGAGGCGAAGCGGTCTATCGGATATTTTAAATAGATTGCTTCTACCGCGCTTCAAATATTTTTTATTGCGCGGCATCGCAATGACTATAGGGGGATGGGGAATGTGAACGATTATTTGACAGAGTCACCGGATAGATTTACAATGGCGTCAAATGTGAGTTGACAGATATCTCGACAAGAATTATGATTCAGGAGATCAATGGTACATGATACAAGCTAATGGTGTGATCGGCGAATTACATACGATTGATTAATAGCTGAATATTGCTCGTGGCATTAGTATGCTTTTATCCGGGGAAATAATTACTCATTGTTATAACCAAGGGAAGATAAGATTATAAGTTGAATAAAAAAGGAGTTTCACAATGATATCATATTTTATGTTTTGTCGTACCTTTACATTTTGTATAATTCTGATGAGCCTGTTCTCATGTACTAATAAATCTGAAATTAAAAAAGAATTTTTATTTTTAAAAAGTGAGTCCCAAAAATATCTTTCAGAAAAATGGGATTTTAAGCTTGAGACATCAGCGAATCATTCTCTTGAAAAAATAGTAAATTCTTCTTTTATTATAAGCTGTAAGAATAATTTGTTGACAGTAAGGGAAATCTATCCTTTTATTATATGGATGAACTCGAATAATATATTTCCTTCTGTAGAATTATATTCCGCAAATAGTATAATAAAAACAAATGTGTATATCGGAACCCCTGAGCCGATTCATTACGAGGTTTTGGGTGATCCAATTGCAGTTGTTCGGTTAGAATATGAAACAAACGGTACAATTCTAAATATGAACGAGCCTATCTTTAAAGCAGAAGCACAATTGCCTGATGGAAAATACTTTATGAGAATCGGATTATTATCACCCAAGAAAGGATCAGTTTTAGAAATATTTACTACTTCCTATGCAAATAAGTTTCTTGATGAGCCTTTTTCTTTTGCTGACTTAAACTATCGGTATGTTAGTATAGAAATTAAAAATGGAAGTCTTGCTGATCCCGTTAGAGATTTAACATTTTTTTGCACTTCCAATAATCAATACCAATTTATATTATTAAATGAATTTGAAGATATAGAAAAGGGGGAAATATATTTTCAAGAAGTTAACGATTTTATTACTAGTTCATTATCTTTCTTAGAAAACAAATTCCATTTAATAAGAATTCCCTGTTTTGTAAACATCATCGATAAAGCTTCGCTATATATACAAAAGGGGAATATAATACCATTTGATATTATTACTTTTGCTTATACATCCATTTATTATAATGAGTTAAAAACAAGAACAATATATTTTAGTTTTTCTTCAAAGTATCAAGATTCTTACATAGTATTTTTATCAGAAATAAAAAATGCTTTTTTTAAGTCTTCTCCGAGTGGGTTTTTAAGTGAAGGATTAAACTCATATTTAGCAGATTATTCTGCCAAAAAAACAGTTTATATGTTTAGTTCGTTGAATCCTGGTATAAAAAAGTTTCTCTTTAAATACTTCGATAAAATAAGCACCGATTATATTGGATTGGATAAGCTTATTGGTATGAAAGACATAAACGAAGCTCTTCGGAATTTCAATCCGGAAGTATCGCAGTTTTTCCTTATATTTGCAGGGGCTTTTATAAGTTATTTTATTGATGAATATGGTTATGAAAAATTTATTAAGTTTTATTATTCGCTTGATCCGCATGATCTTGATGCAAATTCAATTAAAGAATTGGAAGAGAAGGCAGTATTACATTGGAAAGAAGCAAAAAATAACCCGGATAAAAGCAAATAAAACGAAAGGAGGAATTCAGTTAATGAAAAAGAAATTCAAATTTAATGCGCAGGATTTCAAAGAGATCGACGAGTGCTTTGAAACGGAAGTTGTGGGTAATCAATTTTACTACTATGATGGAGTTGCAAATGATGAGACGGCCTCGAACTCGGCCTCCGGTATCAGAATTCCTTCAGCTTCGAGAGGACGAAATCCCTGACTGCGGGGTCGATACCCCCGGAACGGGCGTCGAACTCCGGGACAATCCGCTTCTTCGGGAACAGGCCGTCGGCGACGAGGATGGGGGAACGGTGCTCGGTGGCGCTGTAACGCCCGGTGTCGATCGCGTTATGCGAGAAGCCCTCGCCGGGTTTCCATGTCAGCGCGCGGTCGGTACGGATGCCGCCGGTGTCGCTCTTCCCGTAGCAAAGCTGGAATCCCAACGGCGCGGGGCTGTTTTTATCCGCGTACCAGACGAACAGGTCGAATAGGTCGTCATTGAACCATCGGCGGAATCCCTCGCCGGGAATCTGGCGGGTATCTTTGATTTCCTTCATCGGCTGAACCTCCGCATGGAGCGTTAGTAGTCCGAGAGTTTTTTATGAACGAATTTCTTGACGTGTTTATCGATATCGTGGGAGCGTTCGTCGAATTCGCGCAGGGTGGCAGTTTTCGGGAAAAGCCCGTCGGCGACCAGTACAGGGGAACGGTTCGCGGCGGCGGAGTTTTCTCCGGTGTCGACCCCGTCATGCGAGAAACCGCTTTTCAGCTTCCATGTCAGCGCGTGGTCGGTCTCGATTTTCCCGTAGCAAAGCTGGAACCCGACAGGATCGTTGTCATGCTCCTTGTCGTACCAAACGTACAGGTCGAAATACTCGTCCGTGAACCATCGCCGGTGGCCCTCGCCGGGAATCTGGCGGACGTGTTTCATTTCCTTCATCATACTTCACCCCGAATGTTTGCTTGAAAAGATTATAGCACGGGAAAAAAAGATGTCAAATTTTAAGGATGGAGAGACGTTTTTTTATCCATTCGCCGAACGGTTTATCCCCCTCGCGTTCATAGTACCCGAACGGCGACATGAAGAGGGAGAGCGCACCGGAGGTATCGGGCGCGGGGATATCGAGGCTTTTTTTACGGTGATAGTGCCCGCAGAAGATGTGGGAAATTTTTGGGTTCGAGAGGATGTATTCCCCGAAGCGCGCGGACCCGTAGAACGCGGAGAAGTAATCCCATCCCGGCCTGCCGATATAGTCGACCGCCTCGCGGAACGGGAGATGGTGGAATACCGAGATAATCCTGTCGGCCTTCGCCGCCGATTTTTCGCAGTCGGCGATATACCGTTCGAGAAGCATATCCGTCAGCTCCCCGTCGGAAAGAACCCTGCCGCCGCCGTGAAACCGGACGCGCAGTTTATCCATCCATGTGAGAAGGTGATACCGCTTTTTGGCGTAATCCTCGTCGGTAAACGGGACAAGATGGGTGCGCAGCGAGAGGTCGTACCACCCCATGCTCCCGCAGAAAACCGTGCCGCCGTAGGGGTAGGGCTCCATCCATAACGGGTGTACCCCGTGCTCCTCACAGAGCCTGGGGAGCAGTTCGAAATATTTCCCGTCGCTCGTAATCCCGTCCTCAGTCCATATATCGTGGTTACCGGGTACGAATAACTTGATGCACGGGATGTCGCTGAAAAACTCGAATGCCCGCCGGATATCGGCGATACTCGATGAAATATCTCCCGCGAGGATAAATATATCGGGAGGAATTTCTGCCAGACGGACGCGGATAGCGTTAACCAGTTCGGAGTTTTCAGCGGAGCTGTTAATATGGATATCGGACGTATACGCAACTGTCATTTTATACCATGCCTTTACTAGAAATACATACTATTATAATATAAAAATAAATCGGCAAAAATTCAAGCGCACGGAAAAATATTTATTCGAATACACTGGATTGACAAACGTGCCGGAATATGTAATACTGAGAGAATATAAAGTACGCATGGCAATAACATTCCGTGTCCTAACATACTATGGGGAGGCAGCATGAAAATCGGAATATACGTGTTCTCCGGTACGGGCAATACCCGGATTGCGGCGGAACTTCTCACGGAGAGTTTCCGAAACAGCGGGGCGGACGCAGAGGTTATTAGTATAGAAGACTTCACTAAAAGTAAGGCTATCCCCGACCTATCGAAGTATGATATGATCGGTATCGGGTATGCCGTGCATGCGTTCGACGCGCCGTGGCCGGCATACGATTTTATGCGTTCGCTGCCGGAGTCGCCCGGTAAACAGCTCTTCCTCTTTAAGAGCGCGGGGGATTTCTTCTGGAACGGCGGTTCGAGCTCCAAAGTACGGCGCACCCTTGTGAAAAAAGGTTTCGACGTATTTCACGAGACCCTGTTCGTGATGCCCGCGAACGTCTTGATGCGGTATCCCGATGCAATCATCAAGAATCTTTATACCATCGCGAAAAAGACCGCCGAGAAGTCCGCCGGGGAGATTCTCTCCGGGAGACGCGCGCTCGCTAAGAATGGGATGATTAAGCGTATCTTCACTCGGCTATTCAGCAGCGCTGAGTCGTTCGGAGTGAAGCGGATGGGGCGGAGGATGCGGGTGTCGGCGGAGTGCAATAGGTGCGGGCTATGCTGGCGGGAATGCCCTACCGGGAATATTACCGAGGGGGAGACGCGCCCCGTGTTCGGGAAAAGGTGCAGTCTGTGCATGCGGTGTATCCATCATTGCCCGAAGTACGCGATCACCCCGTGGCTGAAATTTTTCAGACTGAAGGAACCGTATAATATGAAGAAAATAGTCGCCGATAAAACTATCCCCGATGACGCGCTGAAAAGCGTCGATAAGGGGTTCTATAAACGTTACCGCGGGTACTTCGAGAAGCGGGGACTGCTGTAGGTTAGCATAGATATATGGGATGTCGACCTAATAGAGTGGAATGATAGTATCCGGTTTCTCGCGGATTCCACGGATTAGTCGGATTCGCGCGGAAGTTTGATTAAACCGGCGCGGCGCAGAGACAGGAGAAAGTCCAGATATGAGTCAAAAACCTTAAATTCACTGCG
>MIBD01000044.1:0-4144 GCA_001829395.1 Spirochaetes bacterium GWF1_49_6
GGTTCGGCATCCCGCAGGGGAAAGCGGGACAAGCGCTCACCATGACGCCTCGCCTGTCTACCTTCGTAGAAGGCAGGCAATGACAAAAACACTTCGTCAACACGCCCTTTCGGACAGCCCTGAAAATCTTACTTTTTATACTCCGCGACCCAGAGTTGGTTTCCTGCGTCCACAAATCCCGTGTATAATGCACCGGCACTGGTGAAGCCCACGCCAGTGAATTTCCCGTATACAATGTTCATAGAATCGGGTGTATATTGAGGTATCCTGACTACACGCCATGCCGTCCCGTTATAATAGGACATCCATCCGGTATTATAAGCCGCGTTGAAATAGGCAATAGCCTTTTCTGATCCATATACGTCGATAGCAGTGTAGTTACCCGTGATCGCGCTGTAATCTACGATCAACCCGGTTGTCCATGATCCGCCGTTAGGCTTATAGGTATACATCAGGTCTCCGTTATCTCCGTTGTAGTAACTGACATGCAGGCCGTTGGCGGCGTCAATCTTGATGCTCGAGTACAACCCGTTATACCCGTTATTGTCCACAGTTTCATTGTACCATATTCCGGCGGCCTTCCACGCATGTTTCATTTTCTGGGTGCCATAGTTAAAGTACATGATATGAGGGTTTCCACCTGAATCGATATCTATCGAGGTCTGCCCGTCCAGGATGACAGGATCGAATGTTACGCCGGTCACAGCCTGCGAAAGCGTCCATGAACTACCTAGATTTGTAGAAACCCCATGCATAATATTTCCACTGTCCTTATCGGAGTATGCGATATGAATTTTACCGGATGCGTCTATCCGGACTCCGTTCAACGCCGCTCCGGAACTGGAGAAGCCGGTAGTGATGATGCTCTTATCGACAACCTTCACCCAAGCGGAACCGGAATTTGTGTAAACGCTGACATAAATTCCCGTCATTTTCGCGGGGCTGTAAATTATCGCGAGTATCCCGCTGCGGACGTCGATATCGTTACCCTGTCCCATGACTTCACCGTTGGGGATAGTCGATGCAATTACATTCTTCACAGTGTACGCGGATGGGAAGGAGGAGATCATAATATTGGATGCCCATGTGCTCCCGTTTTTCGCGGACTGAACGAAGTAGATTTTATCGTCGCCCCCTATACAGAAGCGGCTGTTTAGCTGACCATTAGCATTAGCGTACGCTTTAGTAATAGACCACAGGTCGATCCATTTGGAATTAATACTGGTTATGCCCTCAACAGTGATACTCATATTACCCGACTTGGCTCCCGCGGGTACGGTAACTATTACGTTTGTCATGGTGGCTGTGCCGGAGGCGGAAGCGCCGTTAAAGTTTACCGTAACCGTACCGTTGCCGAAGTTGTATCCCTTATTCGTGATCACTTTCCCTACCCATGTCGAGGATTCGGAGACCGATGTAATATAAGGCGCGATGGCCGCGGAATTGGTCTTATATACCTTATTTCCCGCGTAGTCGGAAACTTCGAGAATAACGCTGATATTCCCGACCGGTAACGTAACGGTATTCCATGTGACGCTCCATTTACCCGATGCGATGACGGCATTGGTCGGGCCCCATACGGTCACCCCGTTGGTGACGACTTTCAGGCTTGCATAGCTGATACCCATATTATCGCTGGCGGTACCCGCGAGGAGAAGCGAACCGTAATACTTATTGCCGTTCGTCGGCGAGGTGATTGACGCCGAGGGATAAATCTTATCTAAAATCACAGGGATGAGCTGATCGACATAGGAACCGTTGCTCGCGAACGCTCTGACGGTAATAGTCTGGTTCCCGTCGCTGTATGCCGAAGCATCTAGGGAATGGTTAAAGAAGTTAGTAGTTCCTCCGGTCAGGATATCGTTCGTCTGCAGATTGGTGATCCACGAACCGCTGCCGATCTTTACCCATGACGGCATGATGCCGTCGGAACGAATGGCTATACCCTTGATATTGATATTCGCGGGCACATAGCTTCCCACCGAGGGATTCTGCATGATAACCGACGGCGTGTTATTCGATACGATGATCTTATTGGTCAGGGTGTATGTCTTATTGGCCATATCCTTGACGACCGCTACGATGGTGTTAGTCTTACCGTTGGTATAGCCCATGAGGTCCCAAAGCGCCGAGACGACCTTGGTCTTTGTATCCAGAGGAAGGATGCTGGCGATATTGGTACAGACATTCCCGTTTGTATAGAGAGTAAACTGCTTCAATGATACATTGTCGGTAATACTGACGGAGATAGTCAGGTATCCGCCCCTTACTTCATAGGGCGAGGAAGGGTTGATAAATGTTATCGACGGGGACGCATTATCGATATAGATATTAGTCGAGAACTGGACGAACCCGCCCAAGTTATCGACCGGCTTGAAGTAGATCGTTTTCATCCCGCCGGTATAAAGCGCGGTATTTAAGGTGAACGACCAGTTGGTGGATAAAACACCGCAGTTTGACGCGAATAGTATCCACGGCGAGAGAGAGCCGACTTTATAATATATATTGGATACTTCACCTGATCCGGAATCATAAGCTGTCCCGGATATGGTTGCCAGCCCGGTCAGGTAGTTCCCGGTACCGGAACTGCTAAGCGAAACATTCGAGATACGGGAAGGATTCTCATTGATGACGATGACCATGTTTTCCTCGTCTTTGTTCCCTGCGTAATCGTATGTCTCGACTGTGATAATATGCGAACCTTCGCATGACGAGTTTGTTACGAATAACGTTGAGATGGCGGTTAAAGCATTACTTGCTATCATACTACCGTCCACTCTCACTAAGAGAAGATTAATTCCCTGGTTGTCGGCGGCTGTCGCGCTGATAGTAAAGGATACCCCGAGGGTCGTTTCATTAGTCGGCGATAGTACGGTCAAAACAGGGGCTTCTTTATCTATCGTAATAACAGCCGCATCGGTACCGTACTTACCTGTTTTATCGAATGCCCTGATCTTTATAGTATATTGACCGTTGGTCATCGAAGCGGTATTCAGAAGAGAGCTGAAATTCACACTGGAACCGCTTACGATAGTGAAATTATTCCATGTTACGTTATCGATCGTGTATTGCACGAGTTCGATTGTATTCGAATCCATAGCGGTACCCGATATGGTGAAATCCTGGTTGAAATGTTCGCCGTTTGTAGGAGAGGAGATACTAATCTGGGGGATTTCACGGTCGATGATAATAGTGACAGATTGCATCGGGGAGACATTTCCTTTTACATCCGCAGCATATACGTAAATAGTATAATTGCCTTCGGCATAACCTATGACATCCCGCGAGAACGAGAACACTCCGTTATTGACTATCGCATTCGTGAAGTCGGAGGCGTTTGTGCCTGTAATGGAAACCTTCACGTAATCGATAGCCGATGCATCTACAGCCGTTCCCACCATGTTGATTACGCCGGATATTTCCTGATTGGAAACAGGGCTGATAATAGTGAGTACCGGCGCGGAGACGTCCGGAGGGATTACCGTTTCCTGTACGGCAGTCGCACCGACCCCGTAGAATGGGTTGAGGCTGCAGGACCCGATCCAAATGAATCCTATTGATGTCAATAGGAATAAATATAAGGCGAATATCTTCTTGACGGTTTGTTTCATTGTTTTCCTCCTAGAAATTAAAGCCTAACGATATGCCCATCTGATATACGGGCCCGCTATCCCTGAAGTAGAACTCATTCAGGATTCCCAAACTGATCAGGGGGAAACTATTCAACTGCAAAAATACCGCGGGGCCTATGCCCGAGAATATCGCGGAGGTGTCGCTGAAAAAGAGAAGGTTATCGACAATGGATAGGTCAATGCTCATAAATCCGACATCCAGCCTGACAATATCGATAATACCCGATATCAGGATATTGACGCCTGAATTACCTACTCCGGAGGGAGTATATCCCGCGCCGATACCGAAGCGAAGGGCGGGGGTAAAACGGTAGTAGAATGCGAGGCTAGCCATACTGCCGCCGCCGTAGGTTAAATACAGGCTGAACGGTGTCAATGCCGGCGTCTGGGGATTAGATTCTGGTTTTGATGTCTGCGGAACCGAGGCTTCCTCGATAGGCGAGGCGTTTAGCGATTGGTTAGTGGCGGGTGCGATAACATTAGTCTGCTTGTTTTCAACGGGAGTCTTCGCT
>MIBD01000044.1:4195-11216 GCA_001829395.1 Spirochaetes bacterium GWF1_49_6
AATATAATAACAGCCTTCATCAGTAATTTCATATATTCTCCTCCTATCTCTTGATACCCGATTAAAATCGAAGAACATCCCCTTTCTTTCAATTTTCCCCGAGTTTTAGAAGAATATTAAATATAAAAGTGGTATTAAATTTAGACTTTTAAAGAATAATTAATGCAGGGGTGTTGTTTATAAATGATACATCTTGAGGAAAAATCCTCAGAGAAGACCTGAACGGGACGGTTTATTAGAATATCTCCCCAGATATTATTCCTTTAATAAATATGCAAATATCATACCATTATAAATAATTTATTATTACCTATCCTGTAACAAAATATAAAATGGTGAAAATATGTTTGCCTGTATAAAAAATATACAATCGGAAATTATTATACATTTTTTATTTTCATACTCAGTTTCGGTATATCTTCACTATCACTTCATAAACAGATCGGAATAAATTTCATTTGGGCGGTTCTAAAAACTATTAACATTTTTAACATTAGTAATGATATATCATTAAAATACGCCCAATGGTCACTTCCTTGTCCTCTTTTCCTTTGGAATCTGGTAGAAAAGAGGGTTAATTAGAAGTGCCCATTTGTAATTATTTCCTGCGGCAGACCAGTACGCCGTGCCCGACCGGGACGATCGTACAGTCGAAACGCGGATCGGCCTGAGCTTTGTCTATCGTCTGCTTGATCGTATCGTAGTGATTGATCGCGTTATCCGCGGCGAATATCCCGCCGGTGACCATTTTCCCGCTGAGGATATCCCAGCACTTCTCGTAAAGGTCTTTTTCCGTATCGAGGAAACAGAACGACACATTCTCATATCCCCCGATATTCGCCAACGCATCGCCCTCGATCAGCTCGACATACTCGCCGATTCCTGCGGCGTCGAATGTTTCCCGCGCGAGACGGATTTTCTCCGGGAGAAGCTCGTGGGTCTTCAGGCGAATCTCCCTTGCTTTCGCCGCGAGCGATAGCCATAGTGTCGAATATCCCGCGCTCGTGCCGATCTCGACCCATTCCCCGGCGGGCGTGTTCACCGCGATGAGGGTGAGAAGCCGTCCCGTCTCCGGTGGAACCTGCCGGAGTCTCTGCATACGCGGGGTATCGTCCGCGCGGTCTTTCCGGTCGAGATCCTCTAGATACTTCATCCGCGCAAGCATCGTGGGGGTGATCTCGGAAAACATGGTTAAGTCCTTCGGATTATATCCATTTTTTTATTCTAAAGAATATCAGTAAGCCGATCCCGATTGTCGCCATAATTCCCAATACGATAAAATAAGCAATCGGGCTTTCCAGTTCGGGCATATGTTTGAAGTTCATCCCGTATACTCCGGCGATAAACGTCAGCGGGATGAAGATGGTCGACATGATGGTGAGTACCTTCATAATCTGGTTCGTGTTCTGACTCATCGACGAGACATAAATATCCATGATGCCCGATACGCGTTCGTCGAGCGATTTGATGGATTCGATATTACGCAGGACGTTGTCGTATACGTCGCGGAAATACGGCGACAACGTTTCGTCGATCAGGTCCGATTCGCCCTTTTGGAGGTAGCGGATGACCTCTCCGAGGGGGGAGACAGCGTGCCGGATTTGGAGAATATTGTTCTTGATATTCGCGATTTTTTCCAGTATAAGCGGCTTTGCGTTGGACAAGGCGAAACGTTCCACCTGAACGACGTCTTCCTCGATATTTTCCACCACGAGGAAATAGTTATCGACTATCGCGTCGATCAGGGAATACGCGAGATACCCCGCCCCCGATTTGCGGATACGCCCCTTATTGGACAGGATATTTTTCCTCACCAGCCCCCATACGTCGCCGGGATTTTCCTGGAACGTGATGAGGAAATCCTTGAAGATGAACGTGCTGACCTGTTCGATATAAATTTTTTTCTCTTTCTTATCGACATAAAGCATCTTGATGATAAAGTAGAGATAATCGCCGTAGTCGTCGATTTTTATGCGCTGATCGTTATCGAGGATGTCCTCTATCGCGAGGAGGTGGATTTTAAACTGCACGGCGAGGCTTTCGACCACGTCGAGGTCGTGGATACCGTCCACATTCAGCCACTTGATTCCCGGATTCTTGATAACGTCGCACAGGTGCGACATATCGGTAATATCGATTTTCTCCGAGCGTTCGCGGTCGTAGGTGATCAGTGACATAATAATCGGTTCATGCGACATCTTCACGCCGTCGGGAAAAACTTTCTCTACAGGTAGTATCTCGATATCGTCCACATCGGTAATGGTTTTCTGCGGCATAATACTCTCTCTATTCGCCGGATTTTATAGATATTATCGGAATTTTCCCCCTGTATCTTTGATGTTCCGTGTTCTTGACGGGGAATTTTTCTCGGGTTAAAATGGTTTACCAATGATTCACGATAGGAGTTCCCGATGGACAACACCACCCCGCACCCTTCAGCCGAATACGATACGCAGGTCGCGCGGACTATCCCCGGATACGAACGGTTTTTCGCCGAAACCATCGACCTCGTGAAGGCGTATATGCCCCAACAGGGGATTTGGCTCGATACAGGATGCGGCACCGGAACAATGGCGCTCCTTGCGATGCGGGAATTCCCGGACGCCCGTTTCATCCTCGCCGACCCGTCGGAGGGTATGCTCGCGCAGGCTAAGGCGAAGCTCGCGGCGGTTGGCGCGAACGCGGAGATACTCGCGCCCACGGATAGCGCGGGACTTGCGGGTGTACTCAAAGAAACTCCCGATATTATCACGGCGATCATGTGCCATCATTACCTCGACCCCGCCGGGCGGAAGACCGCCGTGAACGCGTGCAGTAGTCTTCTGCGCGACGGAGGGCTATTCGTCACATTCGAGAATATCCGCCCGTTTACCGCGCGGGGAACGGAAATAGGTCTGCGCCGCTGGAAGGAGTTCCAGCTATTTGCCGGGCGTTCCGTGGAAATAGTCGACAAGCACATGTCGCGTTTCGGTGCAGAGTACTTCCCGATTACCGTCAGCGAACATCTCGGCCTTATGCGGGATTGCGGGTTTAGGACGGTCGAAATCCTTACCTACGGGACGATGCAGGCCGGGTTCTACGCGGTGAAATAGGGCTTGTTGACAAAGAAGAAATTTCAGCTCTTTTTTGTCACTGCGAGACACGAAGTGCCGAAGCAGTCTGTATAACTCCTTTTGAGTTATAAAAACAGATTGCTTCGCGGATTTTTCAAATCCACTCGCAATGACAAAACCGGGTTTGTCAACATGCCCAATAGGGGGTATCTTGTTCGAGATAAAGGGCAGTAAAAATACCGCGAAGGTCATGCTACCGAGTGAAGATATGCTCGACACGGAGACCCGGCGCCAGATCGAGACGTTTGTCAATCACCCCGCGTTCGAAGGGCCGAATATCGCGATTATGCCGGATACGCACGCAGGGATGGGAGCGGTCATCGGCTTCACGATGCGGATGAACGGGTATGTTATCCCCAACGTGGTCGGGGTGGATATCGGGTGCGGGGTGGATACCTACACTCTCGGCGAGATACCCGGCTTCAATCCCGCGAGGCTCGATAAGTTTATCCGTGAAAGGATACCGTCGGGGTTCGCGAAACGCCGGCGCGACCCGCTTGCGGAGACCGCCGTATCGCTGTATATGACCCGTGCCGATGCGGCTCTCGCGGACGGGGATGTCGCCGAAACAGTGCGCGCGACCGGACAGGATGCCGAGAATGTCCGGTATTCGATCGGTACGCTCGGCGGTGGGAATCATTTTATCGAGGCGGGGATCGATTCCATGGGTCGGCTCCGGCTGACTATCCATTCCGGCTCGCGGAACTTCGGCCTGCGGATAGCGAATTTCCACCAGCGCCGCGCGAAGGACGCGCAGGGGAAGAACGCCGAAGTCAGGGGGCTCGAGTATCTGCCCGCGAAAAAACAGGGCGCGGAGTACCTGAGGGATATGAGCGTCGCGCAGCGTTACGCCGACCTGAACCGCCGGGTGATGGGGATGATACTTATCCGCGAATTCTTCGGGCTGGACTTCGGACGGGTCGAACGGATCACATCGGTGCATAACTATATCGATTTCGACGATAAGATTATCCGTAAGGGGGCGATACGCGCCTATCAGGGGGAACGCCTCGTGATCCCGTTCAATATGGAGGACGGCATTATTATCGGGACCGGAAAGTCGAACCGCGAATGGAATTGCTCCGCGCCGCATGGAGCGGGACGGGTGCTGTCGCGGCGGCGCGCGAAGGAGACATTAGACCTCGCCGGCGCGCGGGAATCGATGCGCGAGAAGGGGATATTTACCACGTCGCTGAACAAGGAGACCCTCGACGAGGTACGGCAGGCGTATAAGGACAAGGAACTGATACTGCGGAGCATCGAGCCTACGGTGGAGGTGATCGATTTTATCCGGCCCGTCTATAATTTTAAAGCGTCGGAATAATAGAAAAATTTCCCGCTTTACTTTAAATATTTCGATAATAGGTGTATGATATATCAATAGAATTATCCTTCCGGAGGCGAATTATGAACAGAAAGTCTTTATGGTATACCATTGTAACAGTGGTAGGGGTTGCCGCGATACTGAGTATCGGTTTCGCGGCGGCCGCGAAAAAGAACACGATTCAATCTTTTTCGGGGATTGTCGAAATATCGAAAGATAACGGGAAGAAATGGGTGAAGGCTTATGCCGATATGGAAATCCAGAATAAGGATATTATCCGTACCAAAGATAAATCGGCCTGCGAAATCATGATTCCCGATTTGGGAATTTTCCGTGTCGGGCCGAACACGCAGGCTACGCTCGATAACCTGACCGGTAAAGATAAAAAAGTCGCGGTTAAAAGCGGGGCTGTCGGGATAAACGTCAAGATCAAACTCAAACCCGGCGAAACCTTCAAGGTGGAGACCGATACCGCGGTCGCTGAAGTACGGGGAACGATTTTCGCGATCGAGGCCGACAGCGAGAAGACGAAAGCGACATGCGCCGAGGGCGAAGTCGAGATGCTACGGAATGTCAATATACCCGCCGGGGACGCCGACCTCGCGGAACTTCAGAGCATGCTGAAGGTCAAGATCAAAGCGAATAAGGAAATTGAGATGACGATGCAGGAGAATAAGGAACTGGAAAATCTCCTCCAGAAGGCCAAGAAGAATATGTCGGAGGTCAAGGATATCCTGAAACAGTACAACTCCAAGGATCTGATGAAAATCCGTCTTGCCAAAAAAGCGCAGAGCCTGATAGACGAACTCAGCGGCGAGGGGTCTGGCGGAAATATCGACCAGTTCTTCGACGATGAGAACAAAGACGACGGCGACGGCGGTACCGACGACCTGATGAAAAAATTAAACAAATAGCTTTACAGGGGCTGTCTTTGTGACAGCCCCTTTTTTTATCATGTAAATACCCGGAGGTAATGATGGATATACTATTAGCGATTATTCTGCTTCTCGGAGGCGGCGCCGGGGGTTTCTTCCTCGGGCAGGCTACCGCCCCGAAAGTCATCAATAATATCACGGAAATCCATAACATCAATAATAACAGCGCTATTTCGATGAGCGCCGCTATCGATGTAGAAGACGGCGGAGTGCACCGTTTCCTCGTATTCCAGATAGACGGGCTGACGAACATCCAGATTATGACGGTCACCAACGGACAGACGAATATGCTGACAAACTATACGATGAGCGGGGTGAAAAAATCCGGGCAGTAGGGATCATGCATCGGGGATAATGATGTCAGTTAAGTAAGAATGATGGAGCGAATAAGGATACTTTCGTGTTACGCGGGGGGTCTTTCGGGATAAGGGAAAAAGAATTGGAGAGGGATGGATTTGAACCATCGAAGGCGAAGCCAGCAGATTTACAGTCTGCCCCCTTTGGCCACTCGGGAACCTCTCCAAGCGTGTTTAAAAGCGGATATTATTATATTACGCGATAGAGGTTTTGTCAAATAAGTGAAAACTTTTTATCCGTTTTCGGGGATGAAATGAAAAATAAAAAAAGTACGCTCAGACCGATTTCAAAAAAGCTCGCGAAGCTGGAACGGGATTTTTTCGCCGCCATAAAAAAAACAGGGGAAAGTTTCCTGGAAGACGATATTCACAAACTGCGTATCCGAATCAGGAAACTGGCCGCGATTTTCGATATTATCCGGTTTTACGGATCGATGAAGGGCATCGATAAAATCACGAAACACTTCAAAACAATCTTCAACGACCTGCAGGAGCTTCGCGATAAGCAGGTGCTGATCGGCATGGTTTCGGCGATGTCGGCGAAGTACCCTGAAACAGACGATTACCTCCGGGGGCTGATCGCCGAGGAAACCCTTCTGCATAATAAAGCGTGGAAGAGCCTGAAGGATACGGATATTGTCGACCTGCGGAACAAATTCGATCTGCTGCGTGAAGCCGCCGCGAATATCCCGATCGAGGGCGCATTGGAATGCGCGAGTATTGCCTATAAAAAGGCGTTGATAGCGAAACGGAGTATCAACCCGTCGCGAATCCGTACCCTTCACCGCTGCCGTATCGAGTTTAAAAAGTTCCGCTATATCGTCGAGGCATTAGCCGATACCCTCGGGATCGGGAAGAGCGTCATCGCGCGGATGAGCCGTTATCAGGACAAGCTCGGGTTAGTTCAGGACCTCGACGTGCTTTCCCGGAATATGAAAAACTTCCGTTACCGCGGCGGGAAGATCGACGGGGCGATTAAAGAGATCGAGCAGAGGAAAGCCCGCGCGGTCGAGGGGTTTTTACGACATGCCGATGATATTTCCGGTTTTTGGAAACATCGTGTAGAATCATGGATCACAATGAATCAACGGGGAGAGTAAAATGAAAAAACTAATATGCCTTGCGGCTTTTTTCGCGCTTATCGGGTGCTCGGCGGATATCGAATTTAACCCAGCGCCGTTACCCGCGCAGATCGATTCCGGGAATTTCAGCGCGTTTCCGGTAGCCCTGAACGGGTACTCATGCCGAATCATAAAAATCAGCAACTATACCGGGACAATCGATACGAACGGC
>MIBD01000044.1:11257-12931 GCA_001829395.1 Spirochaetes bacterium GWF1_49_6
AGGGCGACCTCAACGGACTGGCCTCGAAGCTCGATTATATCACCAATATCGGATTTAATGCGGTATGGACTTTGCCTGTATTCAATAGCCCGTCCACCCATGGATACGATACGGTCGACTATCGCGCGATCGAGCCGGATTACGGGACGATGACCGATTTCAATAATTATATATCGCAGGCGCACGCGAGGGGAGTGAAGGTCATCCTCGATATGGTGATTAATCACACGTCCAGCCAGAATACGTGGTTTACCCAGTCCGCCGCGAATAATGCGACCTATCGGGATTGGTATGTCTGGGATAACCCGATGCCGTCGGGATGGCAGTACCCGTGGGGCGGCGGGTCGTCGTCGGACGTATGGAAATGGAACTCGACACGGGGCGCGTATTATTATGCGCCTTTTTGGGATCAGATGCCCGACCTGAACTATAATCTGCCCGCCGTGAAGGCCGAGATCAAGGATATCGCCTATTACTGGATCGCAAGGGGTGTGGACGGATTCCGTCTCGACGCCGCGAGGTATATTGTCGAGAGCGGAGCGTATCCCCAGCAGGCGGACACCGCGGGTACGATGGCGTGGTGGCGGGAATACCGTACCGCGTTAAACTCCTCCAACGCGAACTTTATGACTGTCGGCGAGGTATGGACGTCCGAAAATATAGTCGCTTCTTACTATGATAGCGGGCAGGGATTGGATATGGCGTTCAGCTTCGATTTTTATTATAAACTGATGACCTCGATTCAGAATGAAAACGCCTCGGATTTTAAAAATTTTATCGATACGCATAATAGCTATGCGCCGTGGACTTTTTTCGCGCCGTTTCTGGATAACCACGATAATGTCATCGATAACGACCGGACGATGGATATTATGGAGGGGAGCGGAAAGAAGGCCAAACTCGCCGCCGCGATGCTGCTGACCTCGCCGGGTACGCCGTTCGTATACTACGGGACGGAGATCGGGATGAAGAAGGGTTTGCAGGGCGGCGACCTCGCGAAACGGACGCCGATGCAGTGGACGAGCGGGGCGAACGCGGGATTCACATCGGGGAGCCCGTGGACTTCCATCGCGGGGAATACGTCTATTTATAGCGTCGCGGTTCAGCAAGCGGATACGAATTCAATACTCAATTATTACAAGTGGCTTATCGGGATACGGAAGAGCGAGCCTGCGATCGCGCGGGGTCAGCACATTTTTATCGACACCGGAACCGGCCTTGCGATGGCGTTCATCTGCCCCGGTACGAACTATACGATCCTCGTGGCCGCGAATTTCTCGTCCGTGCCGATGAACGTGCACCTGAACTTTACCGGCAGCGGGCTGGTAAAAGGGACATCCTATCCGGTTACGGAATATCTAATGAAGTAATGTGTAGTAAATGAAGTAGTCCCCGAAGGCATGCTTTCATAGCATCCTCTCAGGAAAATTAGCTGTCATCCCGGCATTTTTTATACTGAAATAGGGGACGTTGCTAAAACGGTTAACCTATGTTAAAATATATCATCGTTCGAACGAAGGAAATATTATGGCGCTTATTCAGAGGGAGTACGGGAATACGGGTATTCAGGTCAGCGCGATGGGGTTCGGGGCCGGGCATATCGGCGATCCGAAAACCGGCGAGGACGAAGTCGGGAGTCTGCTCAATCAAGCGCTCGATATGGGGATAACCCTA
>MIBD01000045.1:0-3982 GCA_001829395.1 Spirochaetes bacterium GWF1_49_6
GAATATGTACCTTTACGTGAATGGCGCGCTCCAAGCGAGTAAGGCGCACGGGCTGGGCGAGATCCGCACGAACGATGCGCCTGTGGTAATTGGCGCCCAGATCACCAATATCTACAATACGACCTATTTCAACTTCGGGTTCAACGGGATTATCGATACGGTCAACTTGTATAATTACATGATGCCCGCGAGCGAAGTATCGAACCGTTACCAGGCGATACTGGGGCTATAAACGTAAAAACCCCTCCTACTTCAGTGAGAATACATGCGGAACGGCGCAATAAGGCTGTTCCGCATCATTATTGTTGGAGCAGGCGTTAAAAACGTTTCGGGAATTGACAGGTTCGGGGGGATATGGTAGAATAATCCGGGTGAACGAACGAACGAACGTTAGCTCGTACCCCCGAAATGGAGGGTTTATGCCTGATACTCTGAATGATTCGATTCTGATACCCACCAAGGAACGTCTCTTCCTGCGCGCCGCAGAACTGTTCTCGAAGGACGGCTATAACGGCGTTTCGGTCAGGGACATCTGCCGGGCGGTCGGTATCAAAGAAAGTTCCTTCTATAACCATTATCCCTCCAAGGACGACCTTCTCGTTGAGGTCTACCGCCGGTTCACCGATGGGATGAACGCCGGTGCGCCGTCCGCGGAGATGATCGATGCGCGCGTCCGGGAGACCGATCCTGTCGAGTTCTGGCTGTCGAGCAGCAAGCAGTACTATAAGAACTCGGTCTCGACCCTCGAAGGTCTGCTATGGAGAATCATTTCAATGGAGCAGTATCGCGATCCGCGCGCGGGCGATGCGGTTTTGCAGGAAACCGAGCGTACCTTCCGGATGGGGACGCTGATTTTTTCAAAAATGATCGAACATAAGAAAATCCCCCCGTACGACCCGGAAATCCTCGCGCATGAATTTTTCTATTCCGGGCGCGCAATCCATCTCGAATTCCTCATACTCTCGGCATACGGATGGGATACGTCGGAGACCGAGAGGCGTTCCGAGGAGCATATCCGCTTTTTTATCAATAAACTGATTGTCATGGAGGTCTAAATGTCCACATGGATTAAAAAACACCCGGTTATCTCGTATTATGCCCTCACTATATTCTGGTCGTACGGTTGGTGGGTATGGCTCTATGTGATCGCGCCTTCCGGTATCGGCGCAGGCGAACTTCCCCCTATCGCGTTCCTGTTTATGACATTGGGCGGATTCGGCCCGTTTATCGCCGCGCTCGTTATCAGCCGTATCGCAGACGGCCCCGGCGCGATCGGAAAACTCTTTTCACGTCTCCTGAAAGTTCGCGCGAATCCCATCTGGTTCCTCGCCGCCTTCGCGGTCGTCCCGCTGAATACATGGGGCAGCACAGCCTTGCTTCCGTTATTCGGCATCGATCCCGGCCCGATGGATTTTCTCCCGAAGATCATACCCGGACTGTTTATCGGGCTGATGGCGGGATTTATGGAGGAACTGGGATGGCGCGGATTTCTCCAGCCTCGTCTGCAGCGGCGTTTCAGCGCGCTGACCTCCGCGTTAATCATCGGATTATTTTGGGGGATATGGCACGGCCTTCCCGATTTCTGGGGCGTGGGTTCGCAGATGGGAAATCTCGTTATTCCTTATTACCTCCTCGTTGGCCCGGGTATTCTGACGCTCTATGCGATCTTTCAGGCGTGGATCGCGAATAATACGAAGGGGAGTCTCTTTTTCGCGCTATTCTTCCATGCCAGCATCTCGTCAAGCGCGTTCATTTTTTCACCCAGCGTCCAGTTACCGACGGTTACGCTTTATCATGCGTTGATCTCGTTCGCAATCAATGCGATCGAGGTGGTGATCATCATCCTGGTGTTCGGCCCGAAACTTTTATCCCGCAAACCGGAAAACGCCCTGACGGAAAACCTTTAGGAGAAGCGCAATCGGAAAAGCACCATACCGCTTCTCCGTTTTTATCCTGAAATCCCTGTCGATAGTTGATGCTTTCCGCAATTTCTTTTAGAATGATGGGGAAGGAGATAAATATGAAAAAAGTAGTCGCTATCGGTTTCTGGTCGTCTATTCTTACCGCGGTGATGGTCAGCCTGTTTTTTATCGCGCTGATCGCGTCGCTCATCAAGCCGGAGTTAAATTATCTCAGCTATATTCCATGCCTGTTTCTCCCATGGTTCTACACCATGATGTTTGTCGCCCTTCATTATATGATGCCTAAAGAAAAACGGGTATTCACACTCCCGGCGGTAATCGCGGGGGCAATCTATACAGCGTATTGCTCCGGGGTATATTATATCCAGCTATCGGTCATCCAGCAGAACTGGCAGCAGACCGCGTCCGATGCGTTCCGCAACTTTGCGTTCGTCCCCGGCTCGGCGGCGTTCGCCCTCGATATGCTGGGGTATGTCTTCCTGTGCCTCGGGGCGCTCGCGGCATCGCAGGTATTCGGCAAGAAACCCCTCGAAAAGTGGCTCCGCCGCGTGATGGTTATTAACGGGTTATTCGCGATACCGACAATCATTTTCCCGCTGATACCGATGGGGCAGGATGCCGCTAATCTCGCATCGGCGAATCTATACGGGTCTCTCGCATTACTGGGATGGTGTCTCGTATTTATCCCGGTGCCTATCCTGCTCGCCCGTTTTTTCAATAAGCATGCGGTGGATTAGAAAGATTTCCAATGAGTTTTACATTCGTAAAGTATTGACATAAAGAAGGGGCTGACCCATAAGTACAAAAACAGTAAAAAAAGTCTGTCACTGCGAGGAACGAAGAGACGAAGCAGTCTATGTAAGAATATACATTATAAACAAATAGATTGCTTCGGCTATGGTTCGGCAAGCTCACCATGACGCCTCGCAATGACAAAAACTCTTTAAAGTATCCTATTGGGACAGCCCCTATATATTTACTTGATTAGCTTCATCGTCTTGATGATTTTCTTTATCTTTGCTATCAGTTTATTGTAGGTTCCTTCATCGGTACTGAATATTACCTTATAAGCTCCTTTTTTCGTCTGGAATACCCCAAAATAAGTCTTCTGTAATCCGGCGCCTAAATCATACTTGAATTCCGCGGAGCATACCTCGATACCGTTCACCTTCGAACAACTCGCTTTTTTAACAGACTTCGGTTTTACCGATCCCGCATCAATAGGCTCAAATGCCTCGTTTATAAAACTCTTTTCAAGATTTTTCTTAACAGTTTTATAGTCACCCTTCAGCTTCTGGAAATAAAAACCCATGTATTCTTTCATCTGTGTGGCAATAAACAGCGAACCGTTCTGCAATTCCGTTTCATCGACCGTCCATTCCGAGGGAATCATCAGCGAGAAACCCCCTTCTTTCAGCTCGGCCTTCACCGGCGCGGATCCTGCAAATACAATACTCGTAATCATAATCACACCCAAAACTGTTAATACCGTCTTCTTCATCCGTATCCTCCTAAAATTATGAATCAATTTGCGTATTCACTATATCCATAGATTATAACTTTTTCAGCGTGATTTGCAACCTCAAAAATGAATTTATGGTCACTTCGTTGATTTCGGGGCACCCGCTTTTCATTCCTGTTCTATTACTTGATTAAACACCCCGCTTTGCTTAAACTATTCCTTGATAAAAGTAACACTTCCGGCCTGATACTTTGTTAAAGTATCAGGGGTTTTTATTACTTTCCCCCTCAGGAGGGTTGGATGGCAGATTCAGTTTCATACGAAATGAAATTTAACAGGAATGTCCGGGATTTTTTCCGTAAAATATTCACCCGTAATCTGACCCGACTTTCCAATGCTTGGTTTTTCTTTATCACATGGATGAACCAGCGCAGGTCGGTGTGTATCCGCGAGAAATGGATGAAGCAAGGGGTGCAGTCCCCCCCGTTTATGATAGTCAGCATCACCGCCAACTGTAACCTCGCCTGTAAGGGGTGTTATTCGCACGCGCAGCATCGTAATCTGGAGCAGGAGATGAGCGCCGATAAGCTCCGGGGTG
>MIBD01000045.1:4009-6361 GCA_001829395.1 Spirochaetes bacterium GWF1_49_6
CGTCGGTCATACTGATCGCGGGCGGCGAACCGCTCATGCGCCCGGAAATCCTCGATATCACCAAGAATTACCCCGATATTATATTTCCGATGTTTACCAACGGCCTCCTGATGTCCGAGACAATCATCACCCGTCTCGACAAGCAGAAAAACCTCATCCCGGTCATCAGCATCGAAGGGGGTATGATCGAGACTGACGCCCGCCGGGGTGACGGGGTATTCGATAGCGTGCTCCGGGTGATGGGAAGGCTCGGCCGGAAAAGGTTATTCTACGGCGCATCGATTACGGTCACCCGCGAGAACTTCGATACGGTCACCAATCACGGCTTCATCTCGGGCCTGATCGCGAAGCGGTGCGGGGTGTTTATCTATGTGGAATATGTCCCGTCGAAACCGGGTACTGAAGACCTGCCGCTCACCGAGCCGCAGAAATCC
Organism: Spirochaetes bacterium GWF1_49_6; assembly: GCA_001829395.1. GTDB lineage: Bacteria > Spirochaetota > Brevinematia > Brevinematales > GWF1-51-8 > GWF1-51-8. The sequence goes on from MIBD01000045.1 coordinate 4,444, forward strand.
CGTCTCCGCGAACTGCTGAACGAATGGGGTGACACTTATCCCGCGCAGTTTATCGGCTTCCCCGGCGACGAGGAGCTATTCGGCGGATGTCTCGCATCGGGAAGGGGGTTTGTGCATATCAGCCCCGAAGGCCGTCTGGAGCCATGCCCGTTCGCGCCCTACTCCGACACCAATGTGAAGGATATGCCGCTCCGGGAGGCGCTCGCATCGGACTTCCTGCGGAAGATCCGTGAGAACCATCACCTCCTCAAGGAGACACGCGGGGGGTGTGCGCTATGGGAGAACCGCGCGTGGGTGACTTCGTTGCTAAAATAATCTCTTCATCCGTATATACCGCCGCCGGAATGTTTCGGCGGCCTTTTTATTTACAGGGTTTCCGTTTTATCCTATAATTTTATACTGCAAAATATTCAAGGAGTAGGTTGTGCCGACCCCTTTTAAGGCGCTGATATTTCTCGCATCCGGGCTGCTTCTCGCGTTCCTCACCCTCGCGCTGATCACCAATTCCCAGCATATCGTCCATACCCAGGCTGTATCGGATGACACGGATATCGAGGATATCCTGAAGGATAAATGCCCGGCCGTGGACGGGTTCGATTTCCCGGTGGGGCCTCCCGATGCGAAGGGATATTACGACGCCCAACCCTTCGGGCAGAATTATCACCTCGGCGAGGACTGGAACGGTAACGGCGGGGGCAACTCGGATTTGGGCGACTACGTGTTCAGTATCGCCGACGGGATTGTCGTTTATGCGGATGACGCGCAGGGGGGATGGGGGAATGTCGTGCGGATTGTCCATAATACCGGCACCGCGGGTCAACCCGCCTATGTGGAAAGCCTGTACGGCCACCTGAAGGATATCATGGTGAACCGGTTTGAGATTGTCAAACGCGGGCAGGTGATCGGGACTATCGGAAATCTCGACGGGTTCTACCTCGCTCACCTGCATTTCGAAATCCGTACGAATATCTATCTCGGCAACGGGTTCGGGTATTCGATGAACAAGTCGGGGTACGTCCCGCCCACGGAGTTTATCAAGGCACACCGCCCGTAATTTCAACCTGCTAAATAATTCGAAAGCTCCTGCGGTGATATGGGGTAAGCCCGTGCTTCCTCACCAACTCCCTGTGGAGGAGCGTCGGATAGCCCTTATTCCGGTCCCACGCGTAATCGGGGTATTCCTCATGGAGACGTACCATCAGGCGGTCGCGGGTGACTTTCGCTATGATAGAGGCCGCGCCTATCGAGAACGACTTGCTGTCGCCCTTGATGATCGCCTGCATAGGGATATCCGATTGCAGTTTGACCGCGTCTATCAGCACATAGTGCGCGCCCTTGCCGCTCCCGATGACCTGTTCGAGCGCCGTGCGCATGGCGAGCTTGGTCGCTTCCAGTATGTTGATTTTATCGATGATAAGATTGTCGATTATACCTACGCCGTATGCCTCGCATGATTCGAGTATCCGGTCATAGAGACGTTCGCGTTCGGCGGCTGACACCATCTTGGAATCCCATACCCCTTCGATGAACGCGGGCTGCTTAAAGAGAACGCAGGCAGCGACCACGGGACCTGCTATTGGGCCGCGTCCCGCCTCGTCGATGCCTGCGATATGTGAATATCCTTTCTGTAAAAGTTCATTCTCAAAAGACAGGAGTACGTCTTTCGAGGGATGTTTCATTACCCTTCGCCTATTCCTTTACTTCGGTTGAGCTATCGGCAGCCGCTTTCTTAGCGTTGTGAATTCCCACCTTCTCGGTAATCTTAGCGGCGCGGCCGAATCTGCCGCGGAGATAATAAAGTTTCGCGCGGCGTACGCGTCCTCTGCGGACTACTTCGATCTTCTCTAGGTACGGCGAATGCAAGGGGAAGATACGTTCTATAGCGACGCTCTGGCTGATACGGCGCACGATAAAGCTC
>MIBD01000045.1:6402-11036 GCA_001829395.1 Spirochaetes bacterium GWF1_49_6
GTAGGGCTGTACGCGTTCTTTCTGTCCTTCCTTGATCTTTACGAAAACACGGACGGTATCGCCGATATTGAACACCGGGAACCGGCCTTTGTTATTCTGTTCCTGAAGAAGGAGGGCGTTTACATCCGCCAGAGTATTCTTTTTACGCACCGTAGGCGCAACAGGCTTTGCGGGCGCTTCCTCTGCCGCAGGTGTTTCCACCGCCGGGGTCTCGCTTACCGCTTCCTCATTCTTGTTTATTTCGTCCGACATTTTTCCACTCCTTCGAGATTTTCTCTATATATTTGAGTAATTTTTCCCATTCTTTATTTTCTTTCTTCAGCCGGGTCAGTTTATTCCCGCTTTCGCTAGCCCTCAGTTCCGGCATCCATTTCTCAAACAAGTCCGGCCGGTTAAAGTAAGTCTTCTTCAGGCTCTCGTAGAAACGGTACTCCGCTACGGCGCGATGATCCCCGCTCCTGAGCACTTCCGGCACTTCGAGACCGTCGAAAACCGCCGGCTCGGTATAATGCCCGTACTCCAGCAGCCCATTCTCGAAACTCTCGTCGCTGACCGACTCGTCTTTAATAGCGCCCGGCAGAAAACGCGAAACCGCGTCCGCCACCGCCATCGCGGGGAGTTCCCCGCCGGTCAGGACATAATCCCCGACCGATATTTCATAATCGACTTTCGTCCTGATAAACCGTTCGTCAATCCCCTCGTACCGCGCGGCGATCAGGAGGAGCGAATTTTCTTTCGCCAATTCCTTCGCGACACGGTTATCGAACTTTTTCCCCGAGGGAGTCAGGAAAACCGTCTTAACCGACGGGTCGCCCGATTTAACCGAATCGACCGCATCCGAAAGCGGCCCGGCCTCGAATAACATCCCGCGTCCCGCCCCATAGATCGGCTTATCGATCTTCCGGTACTTGTTCCGCGAGAAATTTCTCAGGTCGATTGTCTCGACCGTCAACAGCCCGTTATCCGCCGCCTTGGAAAGTATCCCTTGTTCCCAGTAACCCTTAACGATCTCCGGGAAAATAGTCAGAATATAAAACCGCACTTAGAGCAATTCCTCAATCGAGCGGAGAACTACTTTTTTCGCGGCTAAATCTATTTGCTCGAGATATTTCTCTTCCATCGGCACGGCGATCTTCCGTTTATCCGTTTTATCAATAAAAAAAACATACCTTTCGCCGATCTGGATAACATTCTCTATCACACCGAATAACTCCGACTGATAGAAAACCTCCAAACCGATGAGGTCTTTAATATAATACTCATCCGAGTCGAGTTCCGGGAGTTTGTCCTCATCGATAAATATGTCGGTGCCCCGAAGAAGTTCCGCCTGATTTCGGTCAGGCGAAATATCAATCCTCGCGATCACCCGAATGGAGTCGGACAACATCTGCGCGTTATCCTTCATCTCCAAAATATTCAGTTTCCGGTAACCGCCCGGATTACGGACGTCCCGAATACAGAAATATTCCGATTCTTCGAGTATCCCGGCGTCGTCGGCGAAAAAATCCAGAAATACCTCGCCCTTGATGCCGAAGGGTTTAACAATTTTACCGATTAGTAATTTATTCATCCCGGATTAATCTAAAATCTCCAATATTACTCGTCTGCCATTTTTAACCGAAACAGCGTTAATCAGCGTCCGGATTGCCTTAGCGATCACCCCGCCTTTTCCGATTACCTTACCCACGTCACCTACCCCGACTTTCAGTTCGAGTATTGTCGATTTCTCCCCTTCGACAACCTGAACATTTACGTCATCGGGATTCGCCACTAGACTCTTAGCGAGCATCTCCACGATATCCTTCTCAATCATCGTACCTCCGCAATTGAATCAGAAAATTAGTTCGACGCCCCCGCCTTTTTAATTTTATTGACTATGTTCTGGACAATCAAAGTAGGCTGTGCCCCTTTACCGATCCAATCGCTAAACTTTTCTAAGTCGATCTTGGTAGGGCAATCTTTCTCCATCGGATGATAATAGCCCAACGACTCGAGGTAAGCGCTTCCCCGTGCGTTACGCTGATCCGAAACTACTATTCTGTAATACGGGCGCTTTCGTTTGCCGATGCGCATTAGACGAATATGTACTGCCAATTCAATACTCCTCTCACGGACATTTATTGCAGTCCGAATTTTAGCTTAATATTGTAGCATGGAAGATAAAAGAAATCCAGTTTTTTCCAAGTTATTTCCCTTACATCTCGCCGGGAATCCCGCCTGCTTCTTGAGATATTTTTCGATTCCCTGTATGATGAAGTGTTCCAACATTCCGCATCTCAAGGAGCTTAAAATGAAGCTTTCAGAAATAGCTAAATTGGTTAACGGTGAAATGCGGGGGAACGATATCGAAATCAGCGGCGTATCGAATCTCGACTTTCAAGCCGAGGGCACATTGGGATACGCCGAGAATAAAAACGCCTTAGCGATCATGTCCCAGAGCGTTGTTTCCGCGCTTCTCCTGCCGCAAAATCTCGAATGCGACTCTAAGCCCGTCATCAAGACGGAAAACCCCAAGCTGGCGTTCTCCACGGTGCTGGAAATATTTTCGCCGTATCAAACTTATTCAGGGAAAGAGTACCCTAATACTTATATCGCCGGAAGCGCGAAAATCGGGAAAAATGTGACCGTCATGCCGTTCGCGTGTGTGATGGACGATGCCGAAATCGGCGATAATACGGTGATCTATCCTCATGTGTTTATCGGGAATGGCGCCCGGATTGGAAAAGACTGCGTCTTAAAGTCCGGCGTTAAGGTAGACGACCTGACCGTGCTCGGCGACCGTGTGATTATCCATCATAACAGTGTCATCGGCGGAGACGGATTCGGCTATATACAGGACGACGGCAAGAACCACAAACTAGCCCAGATCGGTACGATTGTTGTCGGTAACGATACCGAGATCGGCGCATGCGTCACTATCGACCGGGCGACTATCGGTACGACGTTGATAGGCGAGGATGTCAAGATCGATAATCTAGTGCAGATCGGGCATAACTGTAAAATCGGCGATCATACGATTATTGTCTCGCAGGTCGGGATCGCGGGGAGTTCGACTGTCGGAAAGAACTGTATCTTCGCGGGACAGGTCGGCATCGCGGACCATATCACGATTGGCGATAATGTGGTTATCCTCGCTAAAGCGGGTGTCGAGAAGAAGAAGATCGAATCGAACAGCGTGTTGTTGGGTTATCCCGCGCGGGACGCTATCCTCACGAGACGGATTTTCGCGGCGGAGGAAAAACTTCCCGAATTGGTAAAAACCATCAGAGAACTGAAGGAGAAAATCGAACATGAAAAAAAGTAACGTATTGGTCGCGGTCCTAATAATATCGGCAATGATTTTCGTTTCATGCGGATCGGAAGGCAGTAATTTTATTAAAAACACGATAGGCGAATATGTTACCGCTATGGAATTACAGTATATGATCGAGCATAAAGAGCCTTATAAGTTGATCGACCTTCGATTGGCCGATGCGTATCAGAACGGGCATATTCCCACGGCGAAAAATATGCCCTATATCACACCGGCAAATTTGATGTATATGGTCAACGAACCTTACCTGATGATTCTCTACTCGAACGAGGACGCTATTCAGAAAAACATTTATATGTCGCTGCGTAAGGCCGGCGCGACGAATATTGTCATGCTCTCCGGCGGGATATACAGCTGGAGCTATGGGTTTGTCACCGATTGAACTAAACCCGTTCTCTCCCATACAGCTTAAAAAACTGTTCGCCGATACCGGAATACGTCTATCGAAGGCGCGCGGCCAGAATTATCTGATCGACCGAAATACCGCCGAACGTATAGTCGAACTGGTGGCGCCCGGTATCCCTGTGTTCGAGGTCGGTACGGGTATGGCGGCGTTAACAATACTTCTGCCCGATGCGAACCCGGTATACTCGCTCGAGATAGACGCGGGGGTGCATCGTCTCCTCAGCGGATTTCCCCTGCCGGTTCATATCCATCTCATCCATGCGGACTTCCTGAAATACGACCCGGCGGAATTAAATCTTCCTGAACTATTTTTCCTGTCCAATCTGCCCTATTCCATCAGCGGGGAGGCGGTTAAACGCTTTATCGAGTATCCTGTATTCAAGCGCGGGCTGGTAATGATACAGAAGGAATTCCTGGAAAAGATGACCGCGCGCCCGGGGATGCCCGGTTACGGGGTAATGAGCGTCCTATGCCAGACTTTTTTAAGCGTCCGGCAGTTATTTCCGGTATCGCGAAAATGCTTCTTCCCGGAACCGTCCGTCGATTCATTTGTGGTATCTCTGACGAAAAAGAAGGCGCGTCTCCAGCAGAGCGCCGTCAAGGATTTCTTATCCGCATGCTTCGGTATGAAACGCAAAACCATCGGGAATAATTTTAAAAAATCCGGCATCCCGTTGGATGCGCTCGACGCTCTCTGTATTCCCCATTCCGCGCGCCCCGAAGAGATCACCCCCGAGCAATGGATTTGTCTATATCGCCGGATTCATTCCTGATTCCCTTTTTTTTCTCAATAAACCGTCCGATTACTTGAAAAATAACTCCATATAGTATAATATGGTCACTTCTAATAACCCTCTTTTCAATCAGTAATATGGAGGAAAAGAGGACAAGCCTCCGCACTTCGCGCGAAGATAAA
>MIBD01000046.1:0-2781 GCA_001829395.1 Spirochaetes bacterium GWF1_49_6
GGGGGTTTTCCGTCTCGATATTATGAACTTTATTTCTCACGGTATTTCCGTTCTCCCCAGCGATTCCGATGAATCGGAAGATTTTTCCCTCAAGGATATGGAAGAATTGGAAAATTGGGACGAGAATTCCGGCGATAGCGGGCAGGATGACGAAGCTCAGACAGAGCAGGAAAAAAAGTCCAATAAGAAAAAATACCTGAAACTTTATACGGTCGAACTTGTTGAAAAGGCAAGGCGCGGTGAGATCGATCCGCTGATCGGCAGGGATGATGTGATCGAACGCACGATTCAGGTTCTGTCACGGCGTTATAAGAACAATCCCATCTTCGTGGGAGACCCGGGTGTGGGAAAGACCGCGATAGCGGAGGGCCTTGCGCGCTTGATTGCGTTGAACGAAGTCCCCAAGTCGCTCGCCGATGCGCAGATATTCTCCATCGATATGGGCTCGCTTCTCGCGGGGACGCGTTTCCGGGGGGATTTCGAGGAACGGCTGAAAAAGTTATTGAACGAGCTGAAAAATATCCCAAATTCCATTATGTTTATCGACGAAATACACACGATTGTCGGAGCCGGGGCGGTTCAGGGCGGCGCGCTGGACGCGTCCCATATCCTGAAGCCGATACTTACCGCCGGCAAAATAAAATGCATCGGTACGTCGACCTACGAAGAGTACAAGAAGTACTTCGAGCAGGATAGGGCGTTGTCCCGGCGGTTTCAGAAAATAGAGATAAACGAACCCACGCCCGACGAGACCTATGAGATACTGAAGGGCATCACTCCCTACTATGAAACATTTCACAACGTAGTTTACAGCGACGACGCCATACGTGCGGCGGCCGATTTATCGGCGCGTTATATTCAGGACCTGCATCTGCCCGATAAAGCGATCGATGTTATCGACGAGGCCGGCGCGTACGCGAAGCTCGCGGTAGCCAAGCCCACCGTTAAAAAGCCACGCATCAACATACGCGACATAGAAAAAATAGTCGCGAAAATGTCGAAGGTTCCCGAGAAAAGCATCAGTTCCGGTGAGGCGAAGCAGCTGAAGAACCTTGAATCGGGTCTGAAGAGTACCGTATTCGGTCAGGACGATGCGGTGCATTTAGTGGTGGATGCTATTAAACGGTCGCGCGCGGGGTTCCGTGAACCCAATAAGCCGGTTGCGTCCTTCCTTTTTGTCGGCCCGACAGGGGTAGGAAAGACCGAGCTCGCACGGCAGTTGTCGATGAGTCTCGGGGTACCGCTGCACCGTTTCGATATGAGTGAGTACCAGGAAAAGCATACGATCGCGCGCCTGATCGGTGCGCCTCCCGGGTATATCGGGTTCGACCAGGGCGGACTGCTGACCGACGCTATCCGCAGAAATCCTTATTCCGTGCTTTTGCTGGACGAGATTGAAAAGGCTCATTCCGATATATACAACATGCTCCTTCAGGTGATGGACTACGCGACATTGACCGACAACCAGGGACGGAAGGCGAATTTCCAGAACGTTATCATCATAATGACATCGAACGCCGGAGCGCGCGAGATTGAGAAACCGTCGATGGGCTTCACCGAGAAAAACATGTCTCCCGGTGCGGCATCGATCCCTAAAGAAGTGGAGAAGATTTTCTCGCCGGAGTTCAGAAATCGTCTCGATTGTATCGTCGGCTTCCGAAGACTCCCGATAGAAATCGTCCGCAGGATAGTCGTCAAACAGATAGACGAATTCCGCGTACAGCTCGGAGATAAAAAGATACTTCTCGATATGCCCGGCGAGGGTATAGACTGGCTCGCGCGGAAGGGATATTCGGATACGTTCGGCGCCCGCGAGATTTCACGTCTGATACAGGATAAAGTGAAAAGTATCTTTATCGACGAGGTTTTATTCGGGAAGCTCACAAAAGGCGGGAATGCTGCCGCGAAGATTGTAAACGACGACCTGGTTATCGAGATATCCAAGAATAAATAATATGCCGGTATATAAACTGATCGATCTCCCGGTTTTTCCCGCAGTCGAAGACGCCGAACCGGACGGGCTTCTTGCGATCGGCGGCGATTTATCCGTCCCGCGCCTCATCGAGGCGTACTCCCACGGTATATTCCCGTGGTATTCCGACGATACGCCCATTCTCTGGTGGTCTCCCGACCCCCGATTTGTACTGTTTCCCGATAAACTGCATGTCTCCAAGCGCATGGAAAGAGTCCTGAAAAAGGGGGCGTTCGATATCCGGTTCGATACCGCGTTTCGCGATGTGATCACAGGGTGTTCGAACGCGCCGCGCGAGGGGCAGGACGGGACATGGATAGTACCGGATATGATCGAGGCTTATACCGCGCTGCATGAGGCGGGATACGCGCATTCGGCGGAAGCGTGGCTGGACGGCGAACTCGTCGGCGGGTTATACGGGGTGTCGCTCGGCGCGTGCTTCTTCGGCGAATCGATGTTCGCGAGAGTGAGTGATGCCTCGAAAGCCGCGTTTATCACCCTCGCGCGGAAGCTCGGTAACGCGGGATTCCCGATGATCGACAGTCAGCTCCATACGAATCATCTGGAGAGTCTGGGGGCGGAACATATTCCGAGAACACGGTATCTGGAAATTCTAAACGCCAATCTAGGCGCACAAGGATTACCGGGGAATTGGGGTAAGATATTTGAACAATTGGAAAAGGTCAAGAATTCTCCTCCAACTTAAAGCGATTAATTAAGGAATTCAGTTGGATTATACGTTCCTTTGCGTTTTCAGAGATTCCTTGTAGAGATTGAGCGGAAACTGAATTGTCCTCTGTAATCCTTCC
>MIBD01000046.1:2796-10874 GCA_001829395.1 Spirochaetes bacterium GWF1_49_6
CTGAGTTAGCTGGTTGCTGGAATGTGCTTGTTCTTCTATAGAGCAGCGGATTTCATCCGAATACTGTTTGAGGCTAGTAGTATTATTCAGAAGCGTACGAGCAGCATTCTCCTGTTCGGTGGTTGTTTTAGTTATCTGAAGAATAGTCGCATTTACTTCATTGAAATTATTTAATATATTCTCGAAATTCAATGCCGCTTCGTGTGCGGAGGTACCGTTCTTTAAAGCGACTTCACTACTTATTTCAACCATCTCGACAGTGCTTTTCACACCTTTTTGGATATCGGAAATAAGGATATTGATTTCACGGGTTGATTTGTTTGTGTTTTCCGAAAGTTTCCGGATTTCATTAGCGACAATGGAGAATCCTTTTCCGGCTTCTCCGGCATGAGCCGCTTCGATTGAAGCATTCATCGCCAGCATATTCGTTTGCTCGGTAATATCTGAAATAACGCGGAGTATCATGCCAATACTTTCTGACTGTGATTCAATAGCGCGGATTTTCTCGGATAGATTTTTTATGCTTTGATTGATTTTTTCCGCTTCTTGAGATGAAGATTCCATTCGCATTTTTCCCTCTCCTGCTGAGACTAAATTTAATTCGATACGCTCATTCAGCGCGTGGGAATTATGCGCCATCGATTGAATAGCTTTGAAAAGAATTTCGACGGCATCGGCGCTTTCCGCGATTAAATGGTTTTGTTTAATAATATGATTCTTTATTTCATCCAGCGAATGCCCGAATTCTTCGATAGTCGTATAAATTTCTTCAACCCCGCTCGATTGTTCGGAACTCCCGTCGGCCAGACGGTGAGAGGATAATATCAGGTTTTCGGAAATCTCGTTAAAAAGATGAGAAGTCCCTTTTACCATAAGCAGGCTTTGATTCAGATAGTCCAGAAAAAAGTTAAAAGAACGCGATAATTCGGACAGTTCGTCATGCGATTCAATATTCAATTTTTTCGTCAGATCTCCTTCTCCCTCAGCAATATCTTTCATCTTTAAGCCGATTGTTTTTAAGGGAAGGAGTATGGAGCGGGAAATAATATTCCAAAATAATAGAATGATTATTATTCCACCAAACCCGACAATAAAAAACGTGAGAGTACGTTGAAGAATAAATTCCTGTGCGGTCACCTCGTCGTTTTTATTCCGTTCGATAGCAATTTCCACGATTTTATTTATTATCAATCGATGTTTTTCATAGAAGGATTTTAGTTGTTCCTGTAAAATATTTTCGGCTTTATCAAACTGCCCGGCTTTAATAGCGGGAATGTATTCATTATCGCGGATATCATAGAACTGCATTGCATATCCGTATGCATCCTCTACCATGAGCTTTTTCAGATTCCCAGGTTCGAGATCATTTATCCAAAACTCGTGACGCGATAAATACTCTTTTTTTAATTCATTTCCACGCTCTATGTAGTATTTTATTTTTTCCGGATCGGTTTCAAGATTTATTTCAAGAACAAGTAGAAAGGATTCGATGATATATTCGGGAGGAGGGAGGATATCTGCAATTAAATCTTTTCCCTGTACGATGTTTTTATAAATCGGTCCATTGATGCGTACTGTATTGATTAAATCATAACAATATATACCCAATGCGATAAAAGAGAATAAGAAAAACGCAACCATTAAAAATAAACGGAAACGAATCCTCATCCTATTAAAAAAATGATTCATATTAGCCCCCTTTGCTACCTACTATTATAAAGCAGATTTAATATTATGCAAATATTCTATAAAATAAAAAATAAAAGGCTAATATATGGGCATTATAATGATATATATTTAATCACATGTTATTTATTAAAATACTTTACAATAATTAGGAACAGGCTTAGTATATACTTATTAAAAGGGATCGGTGAAATGAAACGGGTTACTTTTGCAAAAATTCTGCGAATTATTATTTTTATCTTCGCGATTATCAATCTTAGCACCCTTTCCCTCAGAGCATCCGGTCAGGGGAGCGGAGATAAAAGTGCTCTTATCCCTAACGAGATCATGCAGAACCCGGCATTTCAGGAGAATGACAATTCCAGTCTTACAAAAGCGGGTATTTTCAAAAAGAACGTCCGGTATTATTCGGTCGTACTGATACTATTCCAAACAATTCTTGCCTCGAACGTATATGATTTCAAACGTGATATAAATATTTTATCTCCATATTTCATTTGTTATCGTACATTTACTACCTATCCTATCCCCCCTCCGTCAATCAGCTAAATATTTCTTTCATTATTACGGACGCGTTATCAAGTATGCGTCTCATGTAGGTATCGTTCCTTAATCTCATGGATTGCATTCAGACGGCATTTCATAGGTATAGGAACGATGTTGGAATTTCGGGAGGAATCTATGAAAGCGCAAACAGAAATGGTAAAATCCGGCCGCGGCGGAAGGATTGTACTATTTGTTATACTGTTAACTGTCTCAATCGGATGCATGGTACTCGGGGCTATTTTAAAGGACTTATGGTGGGGTAAAGGATTCTTTTTTGTCAGCATTCTGCTTTTAGTCCCGATGCTGAGAATAGTATTTTCAGGAAAGAAGGATGAGGATAATCAGGATACCGAATAAAAAACGCGGGCTGTTCCGGGAAACCGGGACAGCCTATATTTTTCCGTCTTTGAATAACAAGTCCATCAGTTCGCGGCTCTTCAAATCGATGTATTTTCCGCCGATCGAGGTTTTCTCGTTATAGTAATTGATGTTAGAGTCGGGGTCGATATTCGCGCCGGAGATCATAAACGGTACTTTATCACGGGTGTGGGCGCGCATGCTGACCGGTACGGGGTGATCGGGCAGAACGGCCGCGCGGAGTTCTTCGGTGAAACGCGACTGGTACCCATCTATAAATGTCCCGATGAGCCGGCAGTCGGTATCTTCAATCGCCTTGATCTTGAGCTTCAGGTCGCCCAGATGCCCGCACTCGTCCACCGCCTCGACATGAACGTACACAAAGTCGTGAGTTTGCAATAAATCCAATCCCGCTTTAGCCTTGTTCTCGAAATTGGTATCGATCCATCCGGTCGCCCCTTCGGGTTTAACCACGGTCATATTACCTAAACGTCCAAGCCCGAGGATAACATCGACTGCGGAAACGACAGCCCCGGACTTTCCATAGAGGTCGTAAAACGACGGCATTTTGGGACGGCTGCCACCGCTCCATGGCCAAATCAGGTTGGCGGGATATTTTCCCTCGGCGAGACGTTTTTTATTGACCGGGTGATTTTCCAGAAGTTCCTTCGATTTATAGATCAATTCGACCAGCAATTCGCCTGTCTTTACGCCAAGAGGATCGTTCGCGCAGGGGAGAATATCCTCCCAATACTGCCCGTGGGATGAGTCGGGTTTTTCATAGTCCACATCGGCGGTAAATTCGTCGCCGTAAAGATAAAGCAGGTTCCGGTAACTGACACCGGAACGGATGCCGACTTTATCGCTTTCAAGGTGCGTTTTCAGGTAATCGATCAGCTCCTTTGCCTCTTCCTCGGAAATATGCCCCGCGGAATAGTCGAGGAGGATGCCATCCTTTACCGTAATCAGGTTCATACGGAACGCGATGGTATGATCGTCCATCTCAATCCCCGCGCCGTAGCTCTCGACAGCGCCGCGCCCGGTGAGGCATTCGGACAAGTCCCATCCCAGTATGGACATATTAGCCACGTCGGAAGAGGTGGAGTACCCCTTGGGGAGCGTGAGGAACGTGCCGAAGACGGCGTTAGAGGCGAGTTTGTCCATATTCGGGGTGGAGGCGTACTCAAGCGGGGTTTTCCCCCCGAGTTCGGGAATCGGGTAATCGGCCATCCCGTCTATCAAAAAGACCACGTATTTCATTGCTCTCCCCCGTCCTGAGACTTAATGACATTACGGAAAAATGCGACGCCATACATTACTGCGGAAACTATCAGCAGGACGCATGCGAGGTACGAACCGTATATTACGACTATATCGATAGCGGTATTTAACCATGACACTCCCTGTTGGGTGATAGTGGAGTATTTTATTGTATAGAACGGGAGAAGAATCCCCAAGAGTAAAGTGGAAATCTTACCGAGAATATTCGGGTTAGCTAGGAGGTTCTTTCGCTTGATAGCGTACAAACCCCCGATCGATATCCCGAGATCGCGGATAACAATAGTCAGGAAGAGGTAAAGCGGGAATAGTCCGTTGATTAAAAGTATAAGCGAGACGACTACGGCGATCAGTTTATCCCCGATGGGGTCGAGCATTTTCCCGTAACGGCTCTCCGAATTCGTGGCGCGCGCGATCCAGCCGTCGAGCCAGTCGGTGATATATGCGATTACCACGATGATAAACGCCCAGAGATAATAAACGGGGGTATTCATCCATAGCAATATCCCGATAGGGATGGATAATAAAATACGCAGGATAGATAACATATTCGGGATAGTCCAAAAACGGTCCAGTTTATCGCCATGGAGGACTTTCTCAAAATTCGGCTGCATCCAGAGACCCCTTATTCTTGTTTTTTAGGTTTCTTCTCTTCATAAATATTAATCTGTAACTGCTGGAACCCGAAAATTGGATGTTTAAACTGTAAATTTCCCGTCGTAAGATTAGGGAAAAGATAGAAGCGATCCGCGATATTTTTAATATTCAATAATGAAATATAAGAGTTTGGGAAATTCGGCATTTTTTTATCCGATATCTGTACGCCGTCCTCGATGCTGATAAAAACAGCCTGAAGCATGGTGTTATCGAGAAACATAGATGCGTTATGAAGCAGGTCTTTCATACTCTGTACCCATGCGATATCGGGAAAGAGCTTAGTGATCTGGTAGTAAACCGAGGGTTGACTCGCGATAAATATTTTATACTTGCCCGGCTGGATTTCCTTCGGGATTGTCAACGGAATGCTGAAAGATTTCACCTCGGATAGATACTCCCGCATCATTACATGTATATTAACCGTTTCCCCCGGGAAATATCCCGGCTTGTCGGAAAATGCATCATTGATTACGAAGTAATTGACGCCCTTCTTGATGGTTATTCGTACCTGCGCGTCGAGGATTTTTAATTTCGCGAGGTCGGTATTCATGAATGTCGTGAAATAGTACCGCAGATCCATCAGCATAAACATATACGAATAGAAGCTCGGATCGATGGAGTATAAATACGAGTTGGTAAAAACGGTTTCCTTACCGTCGACGAGGAGTTTCATTTTAAAATCATAGGAAATCGTCTTATTATCCATTATTCCCATAATGCGCGACATAGAGGAAGATAGCGCGACTGACGCGAGCATCGGAAAGTAGGTGGAATCCTCGGCGATACGGTAATTAAACTCGCTTTTTCCCGACGGCGAATCGATACTCACCTTCAACGGTATCATCGTGGGCGCAGCGCCGGCCTGACAGTATACCGCGGCCTCGCCGTCGAATATCGTACTTCCCGACGGTTCCGAACCCGCGCCGAGCTTGAAGGATAACCCTATAGACGGGATAACCGTATAGACATAAGATTTGGATATCGGCAGACGCAGGTTCCCGAACTGATCGAAGGGATGGCCGAATATATAGATATCGTTATTGGATACATAAGTGACAGTCCCGATCGCGGCGATACTCAAATCCCCGTCGACCAGGTTAATCGCGATAGAATCGCCCGGTTGGAGTGTTTTATCGTCGGGAGCGCTTACCCCGCCGCCGATCCCGTCGCAGGTCATAAATCCTTTCTCCATAAAGAAGTCGTTTGCCATCTTCTTGGCATCTCCGTAGACCCCGTGGAGGACGATCGGGGTGGCGATTTTCTTCAGGGAACTATCGCCGGAGAAATAGTTCGGATCATGCAGGTCTTTCTGTTCGAGCATGCGGGCGATAGGGGTAATCCCCGCGATTGAATCCTTGGAGTACGCCCATGTCGACGATACCGCGCCGATCAGTTTCCCGTCGATATACACCGGCGATCCGCTCATTCCGGCGATCACCCCGCTTTTATCGAGGATATTCCCGGTACATCGCGCGAGGATAACGTCGCCGTTGGGACCGGGTACCGCGTTCTTCATCACGTCGATAATTTCGACCTCGAAACGCTCGGGCGTCCATCCGTGAAAAACGGTGATACCGTATCCTTTCATTCCGGGCTTGATTTTATCGGAAGAAAGAAACTCAACGGCGTATAATGAATGAATGATGAGGACAAAGCCCGCAATGAGCAATAAAACTCGTTTCATAGTTTATCCTATTAGAGATTAGGAGATATGATAACATGGATTTCAGGAAAAATCAAAAGGCGTGAATATAAAAAAAGGCCCCGCAAAAAAGCGGGGCCAGAGTATAATTCAAATTACCAGACGTAATTCAACTGGAAGCGGACGATAGGGGTGTAGCTGGCCGCAGAAGAAACGATAAGTATAGTTTTAGTGAATATCTGCGGATCGATGATGAAATTGATCGCCCAAGGAAGCGCCTTATACCCGATACCGAGATAAGGAGTATAGCTGATAGAATTCGCATAGGTCTTACCGGATATACGTCCGTCTACAATCGTGCTGATAGTAGAGAGAGTATAGCGGGTATTCATACCTACTCTGAACGCCCATGCGTCGACCACCCATTCGGCGCCGAAATTGTTCGACGGGGGAAGGGTCAGGACATCGGAGATAGTCGCGCCGTCATAGGTCTGGGCTAACTGGCCGATCAGGTCGAAATAAATGCCGAGAGCGGGGATGATTTGATACTTAAACCCGGCGGTGAGACCGACGGTATTTACATGTTTCAAGATATTGGCATTTGTGGTATTGCTGCCGGCAAGAACATTATAATCAACATAGCTGGTATTCTCGTGAGATGCATTTAGACGGAACGCCAAACGGAATTCCGGGACTACCTGCATGGTCAACTGTATGGCGACTCCGAGAAGTCTGATACCGGGTGCGTAAACAATGTTCGTAGCGCCGGCGTTTTCCGCCATATTGTTCAGGGACTGCATACCGACATTAACCGCGAGATCGAGAGCGGAACCCTTGTCATCCATCATGATCGTTAGACCGGGTGTAATCGTATGAAGATAATAAGTACCGTAATCTTTCGCATTAACAAGGCCGGTGTTGGTATCATACCCTTCTGCCGAGGTAATAGAGTAATAACTCAGACGATAGAAGATACCCAACTGCATTCCGCCCATCTTCATGCCATACCACAGATTCAATGGGCTGTGCATAGCCGTACCTAAGGCAACACCGGTTCTGGCATTCAAAGAAGCGGGAATTGTTCCGCCATACAATCCGTCCGGCTGGTCATAGATATACATCATCGCGAACGCGTCGCTCAGACGAAGCGCGATACCGGGAAACATGGTAACAATAGTTGAGTTCATAGCGCCGAAGAATACTGCGCTCGGAAAACTCTGTAAACGTGACGGAAATGTGTTGATAAACGAAGTATCGTCTACCAACGCGATAGGACTACCGATGGATAGGGCACGGGTGCCGTCCGCGTGAACCTGTCCCGCGACGAGGACAAGACCTAAAACAGAAAACAACAAAAACTTTCTCATAACAACCTCCGTAAAATTGGTTTATAACAGAATTTTTATTCCAAAATTGTAGCTGAACCCTGAA
Organism: Spirochaetes bacterium GWF1_49_6; assembly: GCA_001829395.1. Lineage (GTDB taxonomy): Bacteria > Spirochaetota > Brevinematia > Brevinematales > GWF1-51-8 > GWF1-51-8. Next base: position 10,394 of record MIBD01000046.1, read on the forward strand.
TTGGGAATATGAATTTTTTCGTAGCTCTCCATATTCAGTAAATTCTTTAAATCCAGTTGGAGATAGATTTCTTTATTAATCGCCTGCGATAATTGCATGTCCCATGTTACCGTATAGGGAATAGTCACTCCCGGTATGACTAACATTTCCGAACGGTAGGTTGCCTTGGTCTGCGCGACAAATCCCCATGCGGGCACAGTGAGATTGATACTCATACTTCCAGAGTCGCGGCTCCATAGGAGGAGATTGGTCGATGAAGTCAGGAAGTAGGTATAGGAAATGTTCAGCATCAGGTTCTCGGTAATCAGCATCTCGTATGACGCTTTCAGTTCGCCCATTTTGATATTCGTAAGTATAGCCGGGTAATACAAATCCCGTGCGCCGGAATAGACCCAGCTCAGGAAGTTCCCGTACGAGTGGTACGAGGCGGTGAAGTTCAGTTTAGACGCTTTGAACGGAAAGATATCGATCATCCCGTAAT
>MIBD01000046.1:10895-18134 GCA_001829395.1 Spirochaetes bacterium GWF1_49_6
CGTTAATAGCGAATGCGTCCTGCTTCCCGGTGATACCGCCGCTGATAGTCATAAAGTTCGATATTTGGATATTGATAGACGCGTCGGGATACCAGAACACAGGCCTCTCCGAATAGACGAATAAATGAGCGCCGACCTCGAGAGAAATACCCTTGACGATGGGAAAACGGTCTAATCCCGAGAAGGCGAACTGATGTTTCCGGTTCGTCTCGATACTGAACATGAAGTATTCCGCGGTGAGTTTATAATAATTATCCTTGCTGTAATTCGACTGGAAGAATAGGTTGATTCCCGCCTCCGAGAAAATAGACCCGATAGAGTTGGTGAGGCTTTTATGGGATAGCCACAGTCCCTGATAAAATATCTGCATCTTTAAGCGGGAGACCATATCGATATGGTAGATCATCTCGGCTTTCACGGGCACGCTGAGTTTCGATTCCTGCAAATAAAGGGGATTCAGGTAGAGCCCGTTGACGCGCTCATAATATCCCATATTCAGGTTCAGGTCGAGTTTATCGCTGATCGAGAACAGGAATCCGGCGTTGAGATCGTCGATAGTCATTTCCGTATTAAAGTAGGTATCGGAACCCATGCCCGCGCCGCCGCGTTTATTCCGCAGGTAAGTAATCAGGTAATTCATCACACCGGCGCTTTTACCGAGATTGAAATCGATAAGGAGATTATCGTATCTGCCGTAGAATAGCCTGAAGTAGGAGAGGGAATTGAGCGATAAGGCCTTATTGGTTCCGCCGTCGAAATCGGGTAGTAACAGGCTTTGTATTTTCTCGCTGATACGGCTGGTGGCCAGTTCCTCGAGGTCGATACCCGTCAGGTTCATGCCCATATCGGTCAGCGAGGTATCGCCGGACTCGATGAAATCTATTTTACTTTTATCTTCTATAGTTATTTCAGGATCCGGCAGGATAATCTGCCCGGTTCCCGGTCCGCTTTGTGAGAAGAGAGTAATCACTCCGAATGCCATAAAAAACGCAACAGAAAGTATCGTTCGTTTCATACCCGCCCCGTCTCTCTATTCATTGATTATGTTAACGAATGCGGGTCGCCGAGATTGAATATCAGCGAGCCGTAACCCTGATTCAACGCGACCGTATAGGGCAGCTGATGAGCGGTCGGCCCCCATAACTGACGCGGTCCGGGGCTGGAAAAATGATCGCTTCTCGCCCAGATCGTCCTCCGTTCCTCGTAGAACTGGAACGCGGGGGAGTTGATCTTGACCAGCGCTTTTTCGATCACCATCTCGTCCGCGCCGTGACGTCTTTCTATATTGAGGAGCCCCGTTAACGGGAGCGCGAGAGCCTTACCGCCTTTATCGAGTTCGGTTATCGCGGCGATATAACAAGTATGCCCGTCGAGAACAAGCGAACCCGCGAGCAGACCGAGATTCAGGCAGTACGCGGCGTCGAACAGGGTAGGCGCCCCGCAGCGGCCCTCGTACCCGAAGAAATGATTGAGGGTTGAAAGTTTGAACTTTAAAAATTTCGCTTCCTGCGCTTCGTCCAATCCGAGATGATGCCTGTCGTCCGCGTGCTTCTGCATCATATGGAGCTTATCCTCCACCATCTGGATCATCAGGTTCTCGGTGGGTATCTGGGATACCGGGAGGTTTCCGTGGGAGTCGCGTTCGAGAAGAAGCATGGTCTCTATTTCTCCGGGCAGCGACGCCATCAATTTGGCCGAATCCGCGGAGAACTGTTTATAAACAAAATCCTTCTTTTCGGGAAGCTGTAATTCTTCGAGGTCTTCATGGTACTTCGCGATTACCTCGTTCAGCTCGGTGATCATGTCCTTCATCTCCGGGATGAACTCGATCAGGCCTTCTGGGATGAGGATTACGCCATGATTGATTCCCGATGCGGCGCGAAGGGAGATCGTATTCGCGATATTCGAAACGATCTGGTCGAGCGACATCTTTTTTTCGTAGATTTCCTCGGATATCAGCGCGAGTGCGGGTTTGGTCTGCAACGCTACCTCGAGCGCGACATGGCTTGCAGAACGCCCCATCAGCTTGATAAAATGCCAGTATTTGCGCGAGGAAGGGGTATCCTGCAGGATATTGCCGACCATCTCGGAATATATCTTGGTAGCGGTATCGTACCCGAACGAGATAGGCAGGATGCTCCCGATCTGGAGGTCGCCGTCGATGGTCTTGGGTACGCCGATCACCTTGACACCGTCATCGTAGAGAAGCTCGGCCAATACCGCGGCGTTGGTGTTCGAGTCGTCTCCGCCCACCACGATAATACCGTCTAATTTATGCTCTTTTACTACTTTTTTAACCTTGGCGAATTGTTCGTCTGTCTTGATCTTCGTGCGGTCGGAACCGAGGAAATCGAAACCGCCGGTATTGATGATACCATTAGCTGCGTCTTCGGTCACTTCGAAAAATTCGCCGGCGAGAAGTCCCTTAGGCCCGGCGACAGTGCCGAGCAGGGTGTTCTTCGAGCCGATGGCTTTTTTGATACCGACTATGACATTATGCCCGCCGGCGGCAGGCCCGCCGGAAAACAGTACCGCGATCCGCAGACCCGAATGATCCGCTTCGCCCTGTACCGCTTCCAGAACTTTATTACCGGAGTTCCCGGCGCATTTTTTAAAATGCTCGTCGACTTTCTGAACGTCCTTAGTGCCGAGCACGTGATCCGTTATTTTAAAAGAAGAAGGCGCAATTTTACCGTTCTTAACAAAAGCCTTACATACGGGGACCGGGAGCTTTCTGATCTCGTCCTCGAATAAAGAATGGTGTTCCTCCATCTGGGTTAAGAGCGTCTGCAGATTTGCCATTTCATCCTCCGAATATATTTGGAATATGGTTTATTTAACGATTTCGAACGCGCCGAGTTTTCTGAAGCGTTCGTATCTTTTTTGGACAAGTTTGGAGCCGGGGATACGTTTCAGTTCGGCGAGATGTTTCAGGACTACGGAACGCACATTCTTCATGGTCATCGCGATATCCCGGTGCGCTCCGCCGAACGGTTCGGGGATGATTTCCTCGATAATCTTGAACTTAATCAGGTTGGGAGCGGTCATTTTTAACGATTCCGCCGCGCGTTCCGCGAGACCCGCGTCACGCCAAAGTATGGACGCGCATGATTCGGGCGAGATGACGGAGTAGATGGAGTTCTGGAGCATGAGTACACGGTCGGCGACCGCGATCGCTAACGCACCGCCGCTTCCCCCTTCGCCGATTACCACCGATATAACGGGGGTTTTTAACCCCGACATTTCGAAAAGATTACGCGCGATAGCTTCGGCCTGCCCGCGTTCCTCGCCCTCGATTCCGGGATAAGCCCCGGCGGTATCGATCAGCGTCAGGATGGGCTTCTTGAATTTCTCCGCGAGACGCATAATACGCATCGCCTTCCGGTAACCTTCAGGATTGGGCATACCGAAATTACGGCGGATTTTTTCTTTAGTGTCTTTCCCCTTATCTTCGCCGACTATGACAAATTTCTCAGTACCGATACGGGCGAACCCGGTTACGATAGCGGGATCGTCACGGAATAGACGGTCGCCGTGTAACTCAATAAAATCGTCAAATAACAGCTTCTGGTAATCGGAGAAAGTGGGGCGCTCGGGATGACGGGCGACCTGGGTAACCTGCCACGGGGTTAAGTTTTCATAAATGGTCTTGATCAGGTATTCCCGCTTCTTCTCAAGCTCGTCGATCTCGATTGAAAAATCTACGTCTTTATTGCCGGAATGGGATTCCCTCAGTTCAGCAATACTCTTTTCTATTTCCTCTATCGGCTTTTCGAAACTGAGATAGTACGAAGACATGACGCACCTCTAATATTATATATCCTGTATAGTACCGATTCTATCCTAAATATGATAATGCCATTCGGGATAATGGTCAACTTTTAGATTGGATATTTAGGGCAGAAAAATTTTCTAACAAAATCTTTCACGGGCGGATAGTTCTTATTGGTTTCTGCCGATAAAATCATCGGAAAGAATTCTGAGGGGAACGGTATTCTGCCGGATCTGTAATATCAGCATATTTTCGGGAAGGTGAGAGTGGAACTCGATCATCCTATTTATCGAAATAATGAAGATTCATCCGCTGAGCGGGAACCGGTGTTTTCTCCCGACGGCTCCAAATGCGCGTTCCGTTACCGCGATAACGGAATATGGTACGTCAATGTCGGAGACGAAGTATTCGGCGGATACGACTGGGTGCAGACGCCGCGTTTTTCCGACGACAGCGAATCGTTCGGCTTCATCTATAAAAAAGACGGATTAACCTATCTCAACATTAACGGGAAAATATTCGGGGGATACCAACACTTCGCGTTCCGGTTTGTCGAAACCCACCGGGTGGTGATGGTCTACGAGCATGAGGGCGATATTTATATCGACGAGCTTTAATTATCAGCAGTCATCCAATCTTTAATTATCACGCTATTATCTTCGATTATCGCGTAACGGATGTTCCCGTTAGTAAGTATCACAGCATCGCAGATGTTATCATTTGAGATAATATCTTTGCCGTCAAAATAGATCATATGCGACGTCATATCGGTATACACGACGATGCAGTTCGAATAGTCAGGCGATGGGTGGAATTTCTCGATAATGGGAAACGGCCCGTAGTCGCGGTCTGCGGACGCTATCCATTGCGTGGCGTTATCCCCGAAATAGGGCGCGAAGAAATTCCCGCCGTCAGGGGAAAACTCTATTTTTCCATACCCTTCCGCGGCATACGGCCCGTAAATCTTTCCGGCTAAGTTGATATATCCCAACTCATTATTCTCGTAGTAAAACACATAATCCTTAGCGTCCGGCGGCATCGCGAATTTCCCGTACCATTTATCGAACGGCCCATAGGTTTTACCGCCGATCATGGTGGTGAAGTATTCCGGGTTCCCGAGCGTATATCCCGCGATAGAACCGTCACCCGCGACATATAGGTCGATCAGCAGGGTGTTATTACCCGCGGGAATCTCCATCACGCGAATTTTATTCGATAGAATATCGATCTTCTTTTCACCGTATGATGCGTAATAAACGGCTTTCCCGTCGGGAGAGATGTAGGGCCCGGACGGATGCGAAACCTCGTCTATGATCCGGTCGTTAACCAGAACCGCGGAGTTGGCCGCGAGAGCGAATGAGTATCCCCATACCGCGCCGTTGTCGGAGAATTTTATGCCCTCCGCGTAGGAATACTCGCCGTGCATTTGCCCGTCAATCAGTACCTGATAGACTCCGGAGGTTATTATCACCACCCCGGTATGCTTACCGTTTTTCGAGAAGGAGGACTCCTGTAAGGAATCGAACGGACCGATGACCGTGTCTGCGCTCATAAGGGATTGTTTCGTACCGGAGATAGCGCGGATCAGGTAATTATCGCCGGAAGGCGGGAAATCGACCGAAACAACCCGTTCGGCGGATATTTCCTTGATCTTACCGTTATAGTCGAAGAAGAACTTATCCCCATTCCGGCAGACCGTATAGAAAAGGCCTGAGGGGGTACATCCGTAGAAAAGGACGCTATCCAGCGGGCCTGTTTGTTTCCCGTTTATAATATAGTAGAGACGGTTATCTTTTCCGGTATAATATAGGAAGAATGTGTTCCCGTCGGGCGATAAAGACAAGTCTATGATTTTTTTATATTCCCCGATAGGATAGCTTCCCTTTCCGCAGGATAAGAAAAACAAAAGGGACAGACATAAAATGATAATTTGTTTCACTATTTTCTCCTTTCAGGACTATTTTAAAGCAAAACAAACCGGGATGCAAATAAAAATTGATAAAACCCCAATTGAAGGATAAAATAATACTGATGAATAGAATAATAATACTGATATTGGAAATCTATTTTCTAACCGTTTCCGCCGTGTCGTTCTCAAAAGAGATTACCGAACCGTTATGGATATTCGATACGGAATCGAAAAAGGGAATCGCGAGCGCGCCCGTACCTTGGTTCGGGAGAGTTTACTTCGGCGCGGAGAATGGCGTAGTCTACTGTGTCGACGCGAAGAAGGGCAACAAGGTGTGGGAATTCCTCACCGGGAAAAGCATCGAGGGGTCTCCCTACCTGAACGGCAATCTTCTCGTGATCGGCAGTAAGGACAGATATGTTTATTGCCTCGGTATCGATTACGGCGAGGTGCGTTGGAAGTTCCACGCGTCGGGCGAGGTGATCGGCACGCCGTGCGGAAGGGAGGACGAGGTCTACATCAGCAGTACCGACGGGGCGCTCTACTGTCTCAGCATGAGCGACGGGGCGCTGAAATGGAAAGCCAAGACGGACGGGGCTTACGACGGAGGCCCGGCGCTATCGGGAGATAACGTAGTAGTCGGCGATATTAAAGGTAAGGTATATTGCTACGATAGAAAGAACGGTAAACTAATATGGACGTATCAGGCCGGGCAGAGCATAATCGCTTCCCCTACGGCGGATGCGAACCATGTACTGATTGGCGGCCTCGATAACCGTCTGTACTGTCTCGAGGCGGATTCCGGGGGGGTGGTGTGGATGCGCCAACTGGAAAGTATGGCGGTCACGTCTCCCGCGATGTCCGGCGGTAAGGTGTATGTTTACAGCGGGGGCAGACTCAGTTGTTACGATGCGTATGACGGGCATACGTACTGGGATGCGCTGACATATTATAATCCGAGTTCCGCGCCGGTGGTAGTCAAGGATACTGTGTACCTGACCACCGGATTCGAGATACTCGGGATACGCGGGGGGAAACTTGCGTGGAAATTCGAGTACCCGGGGAATAGCTTTTATTCGACCCCGGCGTATTACGAGGGTTATGTGTTCGCGGGCACGGCGGAAGGCAAGATATTCTGCGTGAAAGGATGGTAATAATCAACCGGAGGTTCGTATGATAAAGAGATCGTTTATATTCGTATCATTTCTGCTCATATGCGGGGTAGTACACGCGGGTAACACCGTACCGGAGGAGACGATTATTAAAAACCTGATTGCGAACCCGGATGATAACGCCGTAATCGAGACGAACGGGTATATCTATGTCAAGGCGAAGTACGATATGGGCGAAAGCGAAAGTATCGATAACGCGAAAAAGGGCGCGATGGCGAAGGCTATTGAAATAATACTCGGGATGAAGAACCAGAAAGCCCAGCATTATACGGACATCTTTAAAAAGATGAAAGCCGGTGAGAACCAATCGTCCACGCTGATATTTAACTCGCAGAACTGCGTATCTCTCGGGGTAATCACCGAGCAGAAACTGCTCGCGGTAATCG
>MIBD01000047.1:0-2303 GCA_001829395.1 Spirochaetes bacterium GWF1_49_6
GGGGTAAAAACCAAACAACCAAAATCAATTTGGGATATTCCTCGACTACGCTCGGGGCAAGGTAGGGATACATCCCGCCTTCGGCTGTTTTTGCGACTCCCACGGACGGGAGAAGTACCGAGCGGAGGCATGGATGCCGAAGCCGGTATTTTCCCGCGCTTTTAAAGCGCTTCTTGCTACCATAAAATTCGTGAAAGACGTATGTTCGACGCAGGCGTGCTTTCTCTCCAAGAAGACATTTCATGCGAGTTACGCCTGAAACGAATTTTATGGCTCTTCTTATAAGCTTTATCTTGCGCGGCATCCTTACTTTGTTACTTTCTTTCCGATGGGGGAAAGAAAGTAAACTGCTTCCTCTATTGATTCGTCCCTCGCGCTAAAGCCGTCCGTGGCGCGCTTAGGACTTACGCATCCCTGCGTTTCGCCCCTCTAAGAATAATATTTCTTACGCTTTTTTGACATATATATTTATTAGATGTACAATTATTTTAGAGCATATCTTAGACAAGGATTTTTAATGAATAAAAACTATAATATTTTCGAAAATGGTTTAGTTTGGTTAAAAGCAGATTTTCATTTACATACTTGTCAACAGGGGGGGTGAAATGAATGATTTTATGCGGATTATGGATTTATTTTTAAAAATTAAATCAAATAATGAAACTAACTTATTTGATAATATTCCTGCTGAATTACTAAAAGATAAATCTGAAATTGATAAAATGACTGCTTATTTCTATAAAAAAACATATAACGTTTCACCATCAGTTTGCCTGTTTCCGGGATGTACTGAATTTGCAATCGAATCACATTCTTTACAAAAAGCATTATTAAAATTAATAGCTGATAATACAAATCATGTAATCCGAATCAAAATAACCGCAGATTATAAACCCAATGGAACTATAAAAAAACAAACTGAAAGAATCGGTGTAAATGAAGCTAGTGTATTTTTAGGTTATTGTGCAAAACATGATGCAGAAATATTTCTACCAATAGAACAAGACAAAATTGACGTTCAAAATATAGAGCAGAACTTTTTACTTTTATTTCGATCAGTTGCCCGGGAATATTACGAAGCTAAAAAAGGCTACGATAATCTTCATGAAATTATTCCAGAGCTAATTAAGGATTATGAGGAAAAGGATATAAGAGGTCCTGTTTTTCTTTCTCTATTATATTTGAATTATTGTGAATTTACTCATATAGAAAACATAAAAAGTATTATAGACTATTGTTATAAAAATAATCTGTACAATTTGTTTGAATTTAATCATTTACAGATTAATAAAAGACTCCCAATTTTAGTCAATACCTTTACTGCCATACAAGGTATGAACAATGGTAAAGTATTTAGAAGAGATATAAGAAAAGAAATGCCTTTATATTTATCAATGACAATTCTTCCTAATGATAAAAGTACAGATGTATATTATGCAATTTTGAAAGAGCAAAAGGAAGAACTCAAACCATTCTTAGAATACTTTCATAATTCAGATAGAACAGTTCTAGAATCGTTTATTTCAGATACCATTTTAAGAAACTCTGATAATTTCTATGTTTCTCCAGAATTTTTGGATAAAATTCCAGAGGTTAAAAAAAGAGAAATAATAGATTATTTTTACCAAACAACTATTAATAGAGAATATATCACAGATACTGACATTAATTTATTTACTTATATTTAGTGTAATCTGCACAAATACCACAATAATATTACAGTTTAATTAAGAAGGGTATTCAATGGTCTCCATTAGCCCCGGAACCTACACGACGGCGAAGGGATTTGATATGATATGCGTCTACGAACGTTTACGCCGGGATGTATCATGGACGAACAGCTCAACGCGGTCATAGCCCTCGCGGCATGGTATTCGGAACACAAACGCCCGATGCCGTGGCGGGACAATCCCACGCCGTATCATGTCCTGGTCTCGGAGTTCATGCTCCAGCAGACTCAGGCCGCTACGGTGGTCGAATACTTCAACCGTTTCATCAAACGTTTTCCCGATATCCGTAAACTCGCGCGCGCGAGCTACGAGGACGTGCTCAATCATTGGGCGGGGCTGGGGTACTATAGCCGCGCGCTCAACCTCCATGAGACCGCGAAGCTGATCGCCGTGATGGACGAATTCCCCCGCGAGAAGGAGGAACTGCTGGCTCTGCCGGGTATCGGGCCGTACACCGCGGGCGCGATACTGTCTATCGCGTTCGATATCCCGGAGCCTCTGCTCGACGCTAATGTCGAACGGGTGCTGTCGCGGGCGGAACGCGTCCCCGGCTCGAAGGACTTCAAGAAGCAG
>MIBD01000047.1:2377-2642 GCA_001829395.1 Spirochaetes bacterium GWF1_49_6
GCTGATGGAGCTTGGCGCGACCGTCTGCAAGCCGAAAAATCCCGACTGCCCGGAATGCCCGCTTTATCAGACATGCGGGGCGCGTATCGCCGGGGAGACCGATAAATTCCCGCCGGAGAAGCCGAAGAAGGAGTGGGTTACGGTGGACGAGGAAGTGTACTGTGTCTTTAACAGCGAGTCGAAGTTCCTGCTGAGGAAACGCGGCGGGCGGGAATGGCGCGCCGGGCTTTGGGATCTCCCGGATACGTTACCGGCGCCGGAAAGT
>MIBD01000047.1:2690-2824 GCA_001829395.1 Spirochaetes bacterium GWF1_49_6
CATAAAATATTCCGTACCTCGGTGATCTACCGTTATAAGGGAAAGATGAACCGGCTCGACCCGGAGAAGTTTTACTGGATGTCGCCCGCCGAGCTGGAATCGCCGTCTATCCCGTGCGGCTCGAGTCTTCTCCG
>MIBD01000047.1:3025-3735 GCA_001829395.1 Spirochaetes bacterium GWF1_49_6
TTCACGATATGCGGGACGATCAGCCCGATAAACCCGATCATCCCGGCGATAGACACGCCGATCGCGGTGGACAGGCTGACCGCGATGAAGCCGATGATTTTCAGCCGCCCGGTGTCCACACCGACCGCAGTCGCCATCTCGTCCCCCGAAAGATAAATATCCAATTCTTTACCGTAGACCAGCAGGAATAATAACGGCGGAAGCGCGCCCGCTCCGAGTACGGCGAGTTCGGGTGCGGTGATATAATCGATGTTCCCGAGGAGCCACGATATGGACGCGCGGAAGTCGTTCGGACGCATCAGATTCTGCAGGAGCACGATACCAGCCGACGCGAACGAATTGAATCCCACCCCCGCGAGAACCGCCACCCCGATGGAGAAGTTGTTCCGCCGCCCGCTGAACAGGAGAATCAGCAGGCCGACCGCGACACCCCCCGCCGCCGCGAACACGGTGCGGAACAGGATGACCGGCGCGACCGAAAAGAACACGGCGGCCACCGAACCCAGCCCCGATCCGCCGGACACGCCGAGGATATACGGCTCAGCGAGCGGGTTCGCGAGAAGGGTCTGGAGTATCATGCCCGAGAATGAGAGTATCATCGCGATAAAAAAGTACTGAGCGAGCAGGTTCAGGCGTATCGGCAGGATTGTATCGAACGCCGGCCCGGATTGATACAGGACGAAAAATACCGCCCCGGCGGCAATAAAAAT
>MIBD01000047.1:3744-13854 GCA_001829395.1 Spirochaetes bacterium GWF1_49_6
AATGTAGAAAACGGTTTTTTTTGTCACGCGCGTACCAGTCCTTAAAATTTACCCTATAGTTTAGGTTGTTTTTCAATTTATTTCTATGAAAAACACGGAAAATCGCTTATCAGGATTGACTTTTTAACGACTTCCCCTATAATATGATGCGGGAGTGGAACGATTATGAAAGACGTATTATTAAGCAAAATTACATTAGTCGCGGCGGTCGGCGGAATGATGCTGGCCTTACTGCTCGGCATCTTCTCCGGGGTGGATTTCGTGTCCATCATCGTCCGTATGCTCATCGCCGGGGTGCTCCTCGGCGGCGCGGCGCTCGGTATACAGCTCCTGCTCCCAAAATTCATCGGCGACGACGCGATGAAGACTCTTTTCCCGAACTGGGGCGGGGGAGGCGGGGATGAACCGGCGATAAAAGATTCCCAGGGTTCGCCGCGTGTGGATATTACCGACGATAGCGAAATGAACGCCGACGAATTGTACGCGGGCGGGGGTGACCCTGATGATAATCCCGGATACGGCGGCGGTATGGGCGATACCTCAGACGACGAAGGGCATTCCGGCGGGGATATGTCAGCGCCCCCTACAACAAATAAACAATTCCGGGAGCTCGATTTCGAAAGCGACGCCCCCAAGGTCTATCCGAAGGACGAGGACATGGGGCATGTCGACCACCATGAGGAATCGGGGAGTTCGGGAAGCGGCGATTATGTCACCGATGAATTAAACCGCATGAAAGAGCGCGCTAAAGAAGGGCCTCCTCAGAAAACATCGAACTTTACCGGTAACGATGCGTCCAGTTCCGTGTTTAAAGTTAAAAATACCCGGATTACGGCCGACCCGAAAATTATCGCGAAAGCGATAAGGACGGTGATGAACAGGGATTGAGGCGCGGGTGAATCCAAATAACAGGGCAGGGTGAATGAATGGCAGTCGAATCTCAAATACTGATTAGTAATTACGGGGTTACCGAGGAATTCGCGAATAATCTGCTCTTGTTTACTAAGAACGATGTGGAAGGCGCTATCCGTATCCTCGAGGCGGCGGAACGCGATGTGGTGGTGCTGAAGGCGAAATTTATATCCAGTAAAAAGATGGTTTACGGTTCGGTCGTCCTTTTTTATAATTTCCAGTTCAATATACCCCAATACGTATTCTGCGCGCTATCCGGCGATATCAATCTTTCACGTATCCGTATCGAAACCGATTGGCGCGACTTTATCCAGGAAATCACCCGTTATATGGAGGGCAAGGAGGCCGAGTTCGAGCTCGCGTCGCGGATAGAGGGGGAAATCCTTTCGCCGGAAAATGTACCGTATATCACATCATCGTTTATCGATAAAAAAAATTACGATATGGTCAACCTGAAACGTTTCCTGCTTAACTGTATCAGCAAAGTGCTTCTCGACAGCCAGATTGTATTCAAGCTGTCCGCCGCGGATATCGACGTGTTTAAGTTCAACACGTTCCTGTCGAACACCAAGATAGGCCTCAAGATTATCCCGAAGCAGGGCATTAAAGAAGTGATGATGGTCAACCTGCGGATCGATCCGGTGCTCGCCCCGATAGGAGGGATAGATATCGAGAGGACGTATGTGGGCGACGAAATCCTCGTGAAAATATTGGACGAGCGCGACATCGCGCGTTATATAGCCGATTTGATCGGCGGGCGTGACGATAGCGGGATACCCCGTGCGGTATGGGGGCGTATCGCGAATAACCAGAAATCGCAGGAGACCGGGAATAACCTGATCAACCTGCAATTCGGGCCCGGATTATTCGGGACATTCTCTATCGGCAGTAAGGTGCGGGTGCAGATTAAGGAGCGTGAGAACCGCCCCGAACAGCCCCCGAAGCAGACGGGCGAAAACAATGCCGGGCTGGACGAAGAAGCGATGAAGCAGATACGTGATATCGGTACGATGACCGACGGTCAGAAGAACAACGATACGGCCGGGATGTACTCGCAGAAACCGTTGGATACCGCGGCTAAGCAAAAGAAAGATAAAAGCGCGAATCTATATAAAATTATCAGTCTCGTCGTTATGGTTCTCGCGATAGTGATTATCCTGATTCTTGTGATATTCGGGACATAAATTATACAAAATAACAGTAAAATAAGTAAGAAAATATTGTAGAAACAAGTCGAATAAGTTATAATTTTACACGGATTGTTGTGAAGCGGAATTTTGGGAGTTTTTCCATGAAGGGTTATGAAGAACTGGAAATGCTTGAGGAAGACGAACTCTGGGATAAATATATTAAAAGCCACGATCAGAAAATCAGAAACTATTTCATAGAGAAATATGCTCCGCTTGTAAAATATGTAGCCGGGCGTATTGCTATGAATGTCCCGAACTCCGTGGAGTTTAATGATCTGGTGAGTTACGGTATCCTCGGGCTGATAGACGCTATAGATAAGTTCGACCCCAAGCGGGAAATCAAGTTCAAGACCTACGCGGTTACCCGTATCCGCGGTTCGATATTCGACGAGCTCCGCGCGATAGACTGGCTGCCCCGTTCTGTACGCCAGAAGGCGAAGGAGATCGAACGGACGATCGCCGATCTCGAGGCGAAGCTGGGGCGTTCCGCGAAGGACGAAGAAATCGCCGAGGCGATGGGCGTTAATGTGGACGAGTTCCATACGTTGCTCCTGCGTGTCAGCGGGAATTCGCTGATATCGATGGATGAGAACTGGTTTATGAACGATGGGAGCGATAACGCCCCTATGTCGATAGAGGAAACACTGGAAAGCTCCGACAGCTACAATCCCGATGTAGTCGCGGAGAAGGATGAAATTAAGAAACTGATCGCGCGGGCGCTGATGGATCTGCCCGAACGGGAGAAACAGGTATTGATATTGTATTATTACGAAGGATTGACGCTGAAAGAAATCGGCAGTATCTTAGCCGTAACCGAATCCCGTGTATCCCAGCTTCATACGAAAGCGATTATGCGGCTGCGCGGCAAATTGGAAAAAATCAAAGAGGGTTTCGTCCAGAAGTAGCCGTTCCGTTTTCATAATGCAATTTTAAAATAAGTAGTTGTGCCTACTGAATATATATGGAGGATAAGATGAACATTTCCTATACCGGCAGACATTTTGATATCGACGGGGAAATGAAGGACTATATCGAAAAGAGATTACAGAAAGTTAAATTCTATTTTAGCCAGATCATTCAGGTAAATATTATCATGGAGAAGGAACGCGTTAATTATGTAGTGGAAATTAAAGTCAGCGCGAACCATGACGTATATTTCGCGAAAGAGTCCACCACCGAATGGAAAGAAGCGGTCGACCTTGTCACGGATAAGATCGAGAACGAAGTAAAAAAGAAAAAGGATAAAATAAAGGATCATCACCAGACTTCGGAACTCAGTTAGGAATAAGTAATGGCCGAGGAGCTTAAACTCAAGAGTATAAAGGTTTCCAAACTTTTGGAAATCGATGAAAACCAGAATTTTCTCATGGGGTTTGAGGTTCTTGCCGGCGGCGCGGGTTTGGATAAGGATATAACCTGCCCGGAAATAAATCGTCCCGGATTGACGCTTTCCGGTTTTATGGAGCATTTTGCCAGCGAGAGGATACAGGTTCTCGGGCGCGGCGAGGTGGCTTATATCGAAAAGCTGATTTCTGATAACGAGACTGAAAACATTGAGAATTTTTTTAAGTATGATATTCCCGTATGTATTGTTACCCACGGGCAGAGTATTCCCCAGTATGTGATGGATTTCGCGGATATGCGGTCTATCCCGGTGCTGAGGACGAAGCAGTCGACCGAGAAGTTTATTGCGCTAATTACGACTATACTCGAAGACCTGTTTGCCTCGTATGTGGTGTTTCACGGGAACTTTGTTTCGATATATAATATCGGCGTGATGATACTCGGTCCCAGCGGGATTGGAAAAAGCGAAAGCGTGCTGGGCTTAGTCGAACGCGGGCATAAATTCATCAGCGACGATATGGTGCGGGTCAAGAAACTCCGTACCCCCAGCGGCTTCGAGCTCAAGGGTGAACCGTATGTCGATTACGGCCCGTATATAGAAATACGCGGTATCGGCATCATCAATGTCTCGCAGTATTACGGCGAGGGCCGGGTTCTCAATTTCGAGCATCTGGGGTTGGTGGTGAATTTGATCGAATGGCGCAGCGATTATAATTACGACCGTTTGGGAATGGAAGAAAAGTACCAGAATATATTAGGTTTGGATATCCCTATGAAAGAGATTCCCGTATCGAGCGGCAGGAACGTCCCTCTCCTCATAGAGGTGGCGGCCTACCGGGAAGTGATGAGGCGGCTGGGGTACAATTCCGCCGAAGAGCTCGAACGGAAGGTGATTAACTTCATGAAGAAAGAGAGGGAATTAGAATAGATGAAGGCTAATTACTTGAAACGGCGGAGCAGCCGATGAAGCAAGTTTCTGTCACCATCTCCAACGAATACGGACTACACGCGAGACCGGCTTCGCTTCTTGCGAATACTGCGAGTCAATTCACGAGCGAAATCCGTATTGTAAAAGAGGGTAAGGAAGTAAATGCCAAGAGCATTATGAATCTATTACTCCTCGCGGCCGGAAAGGGTACGGTTATTCTGGTATCCGCCGATGGTTCCGACGAGTCCGACGCGCTTGAGGCAATCCGCTTTCTAATCGAGGAAAGGAAGTTTGATGAGAAATAAAGTCATCGCCGTCCTTATGATTTTTTCTCTTACCGTACTGTTTATTTCCCCTTCATACGCCCAGCAGGCTACGCCGGGCGCCAATCCCCAGTTCAACAAACCGTTCGGTATATTTCTTTCGGTAGTTTCCCCAGGTATGGGGCAGATCTACAGCGGCCAGCTCGGTAAGGGCTTATCGATATGGGGCGCATCGTCCATACTGGTGATGGGTTTCCTCACTACGATCGCCGACTTCGATTTCGATTCCGTCGGGGGCGCGTTTCCCTTTAATATAGGCATGAAGTTCAAAGCAAAACTCAATAATGAAGAAACCTTCTGGGCAGTCGGCCTGGGAGTCACCTACGCGTTCTTATATCTCTACAACGTACTGGATATTTCCTTTTTTGAGAATAGCCCCGTATCGGTCGCGCCGACAGAAGACGGGTTTTCCGCGTCCTACGAAATCCGGTTTTAGGCGGGAGAGCGAACTATGAAAACCCGGATAAGAATCACCTGTCTCCTGCTTCTTGTCAGTATGCCTCTCCTCCTGTTTTCACAAGACCCGTTCGCGGAACCGGGTTTTGAAGAGAATATGCTGAGCTTACCGACTATCACGAACAAGGTCAATACCGCGTTAGCGTTATATTCCTATAAAAAAGACCCGTTCGCCGGCGTGGCGTTCTCCCTGATATACGCGGGAGCGGGGCAGTTTTACCTGGGTGATTATACGAAGGGTTCCCTGCTGTTTCTCGGCGAGACCCTTTACCATCTCTTTAATTACGGAATTCGGTTGAGGTTCCAGACTATTTACGGGAATTCCGCGAGCTTCAACACCCTGTCCGCGACCGACCAGATACTGGTTATATCGTCTTTTTTTATCTATATCGGGATTAAAGCGTTCAGTATGTACGACGCGTACACTACGGCTGACTTGTTGAATCGGCAGATAGATAAAAAGCTCCAGAGCCTGTCGGTATCGATCAACTCTGAAAATATCTCCGTATCTTATGGCATAGGGTTTTGATATGCGACGGAGCAAATCCTCCTGCTTACTATTCCTGCTGGGAGTGTTCTTATTCTTTCTCGCCCCCTCTGTTTACGCGTCGAAATTCCAGATCGCGGAAATGGAAATAAAAAGCCAGTTTATTACACTTTCCATCCATAGTTTTTTTTTAGATGAACTCGATGTGGTAAAGATTCTGGGCGACGGGATCGAAGTGGATGTAGTGTACGAGTTTTGGGTATTCCGTGATACTGGGCCGATCCTTCCCGATGAGATAGTGACGAATTTTTCATTCAAGTACACGGTGAAGAAAGATATTATCAATCAGGGCTATGAGATCGAATGGCAGAAAGAAGGCGCGCTCAAGACGATGTGGTCGGATAATCTCGACCATGTACTTTACTTGATAATGAACCCAAAGGGTGTTAAGGTTATTTGTATCGACGATTTATCAGAGTCGGAATCTTATTATGTGGAGACACAGTTGAACGCGACGTCGCTGAAACTATACCCCCCGCTGAGTCTGATATACAACCTTTTTGGGAAATGGAGTTATTCCACGGCGAGAATCCAATCCGGGATGTTTAATAAAAATGGCTTCTTTATCAAATAAAATCTTCTATCTGGTCATTGTACTTATCATCGGGGCTATTTCGATCCTATTAGGGTTACAAACCTATTCATGGCTCCTATCCATTGGGGCAAACGAAACCCTCAGGACGGTTATACCGTCGGTCGTGTTTATATCATCGTCGCTGGGTTTATGGGTTACCTCGAATTTTTTAAAAATATTTATATTCCAGCAGCGCGGTGTCAAGGGATATCAGCTTCGCGGGAAAATATCCCTCTACTTCCTGCTCGTTTCGATGGGTTCCATCCTGCTGGTCGGCGGGATGATGTACTACCTGATCCTGCTTTTGGAGGATTCGTTTATCCGGTCGGAGCGTGAGATCAGCCAGAGCCTGATGAAAAACTATAACGAATTGGTCGAACTGGAAAAGCTGAATTTCGAACGCGAGACTCTGATACGAGTTCTTGAAAAACCCGGGCAATTCCCGGTGATTTTTAAGATCACGAATAACGAGATCAAGTTCGTCCGGGAAGAATCCGGGGTGCTCTCCGGGGAAATCCTCCAGTCCGAAGGGAAAATCGTCGGCTATTACAGTTCTATCGTCCGCGCGCGTGTGACCCAGATGTTCTATCTGGGCGAGAATTATAATGTCGCGGTGTTTCACTACCAGAAAAAGGCGTTATTCTTCGTCCAGCATGTCCCTCTTTACCTGTATCGCCCGTTCGCGATACTCAACGAGAGTATGGATAGTTTCAATAAACTAAACACGTTAAAACAGTACATACAGCCAATTACTATCCTGTCGATCATCGTCTTCTCGGTGCCGATCCTGATAGCGGTATTTTTTATCAGTATGTCGTTCGGGCGAAGAATCACGTCGAATATAGAAGATATAGCGACCGGTACGAAGATTATCGCCGACGGTAACCTGAACTACCGGGTGAAGATCAGTTCGCGTGACGAAATCGGCGACCTCGCGGTAAACTTCAACAAGATGGCGCAGAAACTGAAAATTGCCGCCGAGCAGATCAAGCGTATGGAGCGTCTGGAAGCATGGCAGGAGATGGCAAAACGTCTCGCCCATGAGGTCAAGAACCCGTTAACCCCGATCAAACTTTCCGCCGAACGCCTCATGGTTACCTACGGGGTAAAGACTCCCGAGGAATTCTCGAAGATTCTCGACAAGACGGTATCGACCATTATAAACGAGACCGAGCGTCTGGAAACACTCGTCAACGAGTTCTCCAAGTTCGCGAGGCTCCCCTATCTGAGTATCACGAATTCGGATATTATGGCGGTGCTCCACGAGATTGGGGAATTCTTCCGGGGAGCCTATCCCGATTTTAAGCTCGAGTGCGAGTGCCATAAACCCGAATTTATGGTGGAGTTCGACGTCAACCAGTTCAAGCAGGTGATAATAAATATTATAACAAACGCGATAGAAGCTTGTGCCGATAGGGAAAAACAGGTTAAAATGACTACCAGCGAAGCGGACGGCCGGATTGTTATCGCGATAAGCGATAAAAGCGGGGGAATCAGCCCCGCGGTTCAGGAGAAGATGTTCGAGCCGTACTATACGACCAAAGCGAGCGGTACCGGGCTAGGTCTCGCGATAGCTGAAAGAATCATACTCGAGCACGGCGGAAATTTATGGTTCGAGACCGATACCGAAGGCACCGTATTCTACCTGGAACTACCGGTGCACCATGACAGCGGAACTTTGAAAGGAGGAATGAACATTGAAGAACAAAATACTGGTGGTTGACGACGAACCGGCGATTTGCGAGACAATATCCGATATCCTGAACGACGAGGGGTACGATGTCATCACGGCCGGCGACGGACTGGACGCGGAGAAGAAAATCCTGACCACCGATATGGACGCGGTCATCCTCGACGTGATGCTCCCGTTCAAGGGCGGCCTCGACCTGCTCGATTTCATGCATTCCGATCTCCCGATCGTGCCGGTGGTAATTATCTCCGGCCACGGTAACATCAAGCTGGCGGTGGATGCGATGAAGCGCGGGGCGTACGACTTTATCGAGAAGCCCTTATCGATGGAACGTCTCATCAGCACTGTCCGTAACGCGGTACGTATCAAGGAACTGCAGACCGAGAATATCAGCCTGCGTTCGAAGCTCGAGAAACCCGTGCAGTTTATCGGCGAAAGCCCTATTATCAGGACTATCCTCGACAAACTGGAAAATATCGCGCAGAGTAACGCGTCGGTACTGATTACCGGGGATAACGGTACGGGTAAGGAGATGATCGCCCGGATGATACATAGCCAGGGCGCCCGTAAGTTCCACGCGTTCGTCGGGGTGAACTGCGCCGCTATCCCGGAGACCCTGATCGAATCGGAGTTGTTCGGGCATGAAAAGGGGGCGTTTACCGGCGCGCACAAGCAGAAAAAGGGTAAGTTCGAATCGGCGCATAAGGGGACGATCTTCCTCGACGAGGTCGGCGACCTCAGCCTGTCCGCGCAGGCCAAGGTGCTGCGTGTCCTGCAGGAACGCGAGCTTGAACGTGTCGGCGGCAACGAGGTGGTGAAAGTGGACGTGGTGGTGCTCGCCGCAACCAACAAAGACCTGACCGAGGCGATCCGCGCCGGGAAATTCCGCCAGGATCTTTACTACCGCCTGAACGTCATCCCCGTGCAAATCCCGTCCCTCCGCGAGCGGAAGGAGGATATCCCGATGCTGATCGACTTCTTTATCGACGAGTTCGCCACCAAGAACGGACGCGAGGTGAAAATCTCCAAGCCCGCGGTCAACCTGCTGATGAATAAGACATGGCCCGGCAACGTCCGCGAGCTGCGCAACTTCGTCCAGCGCCTGATCGTGCTGACCCCGTCGCCGGTGATCGAGCCGGAGGACGTGCTGAAGTGCAGTTTCCCCGAGGAGGCGAATCTCGACACCAAGTACGAGAACCAGACATTGAAGGACGCAAAGCACCAGTTCGAGAAGGGGCTGATTATCAACCGTCTCATCAAGTGCGGGATGAATATCACGAAGGCGGCGGAGTCGCTTGAGATCGAAAGAACGTACCTGCATAAGAAAATCAAGGAACTCGAGATCGACAAGGAACTGGAGTTCAAGGAATAAGGGGGGAATATGGAATCCGCTAATGAAATTATGAATACCATACTTGAGAATAAGGATAGAATTAAACAATACGGCGTTCGGAAAATCGGGATATTCGGGTCGTATGCCCGTGGGGAACAGAACGCTGATAGCGATGTCGATCTGGTAGCGGAGTTCGAGGATGGCGCGAAAAATTTCGATAGCTATATGGAACTTTGTTTCTTCCTCGAGGAAATACTGCATAAGAAAGTAGACGTCCTCACACCCGAGGGCATCGACCCGTTAATGAAACCGGGCATTGAGAAAGAGACGATGTATGAAAGATTATAAAATATTTTTACGGCATATACTTACCGAAGCGGAAGTGCTGGAACGGAATTCGGTGAATTTGCGGTACGATGATTTTATTAATAATGAAATATTATGCAGGGCGTTTATCAGGAGTCTTGAAATAATCGGGGAAGCGGTAAAGAATATTCCGGACAATATTAAGGAAAAATATTCTGACGTAGAATGGAAGAAACTCGCGGGAATGCGCGATAAACTTATTCATCATTATTTCGGGATCGATTATGAAATGATTTGGGATGCGATAAACCGTAAAATTCCGCAATTGAAAATACAGGTTGAGAGAATGATAGAGAAAGAAAGTTAACGAGGCGGACTGGAGTTCAAGGAGTAGGAAATGAAGACGCTTTCTGAAATAGTAGAGGTTCTAAAATCGGAAAAACCGTTACTGGAAAAAAAGTACCATATCAAGGAACTCGGTATCTTCGGGTCGTATGTGCGCGGCGA
>MIBD01000047.1:13869-14044 GCA_001829395.1 Spirochaetes bacterium GWF1_49_6
ATCAAGGAACTCGGTATCTTCGGGTCGTATGTGCGCGGCGAACAAAATGAAAAAAGCGACGTGGATGTACTGGTGTCGTTCACGGAAAACCCCAACCTCTTCGAGTTTTTTGACCTTAGGGATAAAATTGGGAAAGTGTTGAAAACAAAGGTGGATTTAGTGACGAAGGATTCTT
>MIBD01000047.1:14055-14175 GCA_001829395.1 Spirochaetes bacterium GWF1_49_6
ATAGGAAAACATATTTTAAGTGAGGTGAGGTATCTGTGAAGGATTTTAAGGAAACGGATGTAAGGGATTATTTTTTTGAATCCCTCAAATCATACGGCTTTATCTTCGGCTTCAAGGAAT
>MIBD01000048.1:0-2456 GCA_001829395.1 Spirochaetes bacterium GWF1_49_6
TTACACTGTTGCACTTTTCCCTTGAACCCGCCCAGTTCCTTGAATCAATTCATTTATATCATCTTTTTGTGGTTCTTTTTCTTTATTATGATCACATAAATTTCTTAAGTCGCCTAATCTTTGTATAAATCTCCAATTGCTAGTATCAATAATAGCGTTATCTTTAAGTAATTGATTATAATCATTTATTGAAGAATTCTTTTTTACAATCTTGATTTTATGATGTTGACAGATTATTTTCAGATGTTTTTCTAGTACGACACCTGCCATTGCTCCAGCTCCGCGTGTAAATCCTTTGCTGTTTAATTCTTTTGCTGCCTCTAACTCACTATTAAAAAGATCTGCTTGAAGTACTTCTTTAATTTGAAATAAAGAACTTTCAAATCTTTTATTTGCAGATTTTACAATCCCCACTTGACTAATAAATAATGCCCTTGCAACATCAACTTGATCAGGGATGTTTTCAAAACTCGAAAACTCTGTTGGTATATATGTAATTGATTTCTTAAGTGAATTACCTGTTCTTGAATCATAGTACTTTTTAAAATCCTCTGTTCTTTCAGGTAAAACCGCAATAATTAAATATAAAGCTTCTGAATACCAGATTTCATATTTTTCTCTAAATTTTAAAATCGGGTCTTTGATTCTTGAATTAAGAACTGATAATAATTCTTCAGCATCTTTTAATAGTTTATTTAAATCTTCTTTAAATTTATCAATATTTGTGTTCATAGTTTATTATTCCCCTCCACAATCTTTATTTCGTCGTCCGTCAGCCCGTATAATTCATACACCAGCGCGTCGATCTGCTTATCTATTAATTTCAAATATATTCTTGACTTCGCTTAAAGAAATTGAAGGCAAATCTTTTTCTTCTTCTTTCGCGTTTCTCAAATCCAATAAATCTTCCATATCTTCAATATAGGACTTTAATTCGTCAAATTCTTCAACGGATAAAATCGCGAATTCTTTTTTACCGTTTTTTTCTAAATATTCCGGATGTAATGCTATCATTGCGAACTCCTTTTATTTATAGACATCTTTTCTATGTTTTATTGTATATATAGTAATAATATTTTCTGCAATTTCAAATAATATTCTATATTTCCCAACTCTCAATCTATATTCAGGCGTAAAATCTGTTAATTTTTTTATATCTAAGGAGTCTATTCCCGTTTTCATTTCTTCAATTTTTTCGATTATCTTTTTTACGTCTGATTTTTCAATAGATTTTAAGTCTTTTATAGATTTTGGTTTAAACTCAATGGTATAATCCATTTATTCTCCTCAGAAATATCATAAATCGCCCGGCGGGATTATGCAAAAGATTCGGGAGAGATTAGAACGGGAACTCCTCGCTTTCGGCGGACTTAGGCCCTTCCTGCGAGACCTTCGGCTTCTTCGCGGTCAGGTGCTGATCCAGCCCCTCGACGAATATCGCCTTGACGGGCTGTACCGGGCACGCGGACTGGCACGCGCCGCACCCGACGCAGATGGAGTTATCGGTCTCCGGGCCGTTCAGCCCCGGCTTATACTCCACGAGGTATACCGCATGGGTGGGGCATATTTCCGCGCACGCCCCGCACGCGAGTTCCTTCCGGTAGACGACGCATCGCGCTTTTTCGAGACTCACCTTGCCGATCTGGATGGTCTGCTTGGCCGCGAGGCTGACCGGAGTGAGCGCTCCGGTGGGGCAGACCTCGGTGCATTTTTTGCAGTTGTACTCGCAGAACGCGTTGGGGTAATCCATCCGCGGGATAAGCATCCCGGTCAGTCCGTACTCGAGGAACGACGGTTTCAGCACGCGGGTGGGGCAGTGGCTGACGCAGATGTGGCATCCGGTACACCATGACATAAATCGGTCGACGCCCTGCGAGCCGGGAGGGGTGATTGGCTTATTCGACGGGAATATCTCCTTGCCGAACAAGGCCGCCGGCAGTAACAGCGACACGCCGAGGCCTATCCCGTACTTGAGGGAGTCCTTGATCAGTTCGCGCCGTTCCGGGGAGAACTCCTTCACGGCGGATTTCCGCGCGGGACGGTATGCTATCGATTTCTCCGGGCACTCCGGGATGCAGTTCATGCACCCGACGCAGCGGGAGAAGTCGATGGATTTATTCTGATAGTCGATACACCCCGCCTTGCAGACCATCGCGCATTTCCCGCACTTGATGCAGGTCTCCGGGTCGATGGTGATACGGAACACCGACACCCGCGAGATCAGCCCGAGAAGCGCGCCGACCGGGCAGACCGTGTTGCAGTAGAGGCGGCCGCGTGTCCATGACGCGACTCCGGTGCCGATCAGGAAGAACGCCGCTATCAGGGCGGCCGCGAGGCTGATGACAGGAAGTTCCTCGTAGGAGAACGTGTATACCCCGAGCGCGTTCAGCCCGTCGTTAATCAGGTTCCACAGGAGCGACAGCCCCGGCTTGATCAGGCCGGCGGCGATACGCCCG
>MIBD01000048.1:2470-2599 GCA_001829395.1 Spirochaetes bacterium GWF1_49_6
GTCGAATAGTCCGGTGAGGATCGACACCCCGAATATCATTCCGCAGACCGCCGCCGCCAATAAGGCATACGCTATCCACTGGAACGGCGGGAGCGCGCCGAAGTGTTTATATTTCTTACGCTTGCGGGA
>MIBD01000048.1:2649-3823 GCA_001829395.1 Spirochaetes bacterium GWF1_49_6
ACGAACGTGAGCGCGATCAGGAGGACGGCTCCGATAATGGAGGGCCAGAACGCGATAGTGAGGGATTTGGATATCGCGGGGATGAGCTGAAACGAGGTCAGGATGTTCCCCGCCTCGGACGGGATCAGGCTCGACCCGAGGAAGAAGATTCCCAGCGCGATAAAAAAGACTACCGATACGATGACGCGGATTTTCTTTAGCGGACTCACAGGGATATACGCTCGATATTCAGTTTGTCGAGTTCCATGATGCCGAGGTTATCCCGCGCGGCGTATTCGATATACTTGATGTACTTCGTTTTCATTTCGAGGATAGCCGCGGCCGCGACATCGATCGCGACAATATCCGGCGACAGAAGCAGCATCTTCTTGACCGATACGTCGGCGGGGTTCTGAGACTGGGGCCCGTTCCCCGTAAGCACCCGGTACGCGTCGAGGATGTTCAGCGCGGGCTTACGGAACTTCGCGATATCCGCGATGCATTGGTGCAGGTCGTTATTATGGAAGAAAGAACGGTCGAATACGACGCCCATCAGGTTCTTCATCGCGGCGGTCATCTGGGTGGCGGAGTGGTGCTTCAGCACGGGGACGTTGATAAATACGTCGGCCTCGAGCATCAGTTCGTGCACCTTGGCGTTCATGAGTTTTTTCCCGGCGGGGATGGTAACTTTTTCATAGACATTCGGACTGCTCGCGGGCACGACTTGCGCCCCGGCTCCCTTAGCGGCGTCTTCGATACCGCTATTTTTATAGCATGCCTGCCAACTGCTGACGGTGTGGTCGAAGACATATACCTTCGACGCGCCGGCGTTGAAACAGTGCTCGATGATACGTTTGACGAGGATAGGGTTGGTGTTCGCGGCCATTTCGGGACTCTTGTCCCACCCGATATTCGGCTTTACGAGGACGGTCTGGCCTTTCTTGATGAACGCGCCCATACCGCCGAGGGCTTTGATGCCTTTATCGAACATGGCGTCTGGTTCGCCGCCCTTCACTGCGACCAGATCGGGGACTTTCCCCTTCTTATCGCCGGCGAATAAATTAATTACTCCTCCGCCGAGCATAGTCAATCCGGCCGAAGCCCCGATTGCGAGGCCTTTTTTGATAAACTCACGCCGATCCATAAGCGCCTCCCTGATACCCTATTTTAGCAGGGAAATAGAATTATTTCAATG
>MIBD01000048.1:3870-7281 GCA_001829395.1 Spirochaetes bacterium GWF1_49_6
CTATAATTATCCCTTGGGGTTACTATCATCTAAAGAGGCATTGAATGAAGAAACGTTCTGTATTGGAAATCGTGTTTTTAGCGGCTCTTTTCGGACTATTTTTACTCTCGTCTCTGGATAATGTAGGAAACATAAAAGTTCTCGGGTTTACGGTACGGTTTGTCTATCTCTTCGTTGTCATCGGCGGAGGGCTGACCCTGTACCGCTGGATCAAACAGAAGAAAATCAATCTCCCAGAAGGGATACTCTTCCTCGGGATATGGACGGTATTGATCCTCGCGTTTATCCCGAATACCCCGCTTGTTATCAGGAATATCGGTTACGCGGGATGGCTCCTCCTGAATGTCCTGATGATATTCTTTCTGGTTACGTTTATCAATAAGGATAATAAAGAAGATATTATACGCCTGTACATTCTCAGCTTTTTTATCCAGGCCATCCTCGGCCTCATACAGTATCTTACCCCGCAGATCGGCCTGCCCCCGATTTTTGTCAGCCAGTGGTGGGTCAGGGATATTCTCCCGCGCGTCCACGCGTTTACCTACGAACCGTCGTACTACGCGACCTATCTCTTTCTGGGTATCCCGCTGACCATGATCCTGCTCGCGCGCGGTAAGCTGACCGGCCTCCCGAAATGGTTATTTTATACGATGATCGCGACAGAAGTGATCGCGTTCTCATTATGCTTCTCGCGTGTCAGTGTGTTTCTATTTTTGATATTTCTCATAGGATACCTGATATATATATTAATACGCCAGATAAAAAAGAAAAAATTCAATCTGCATATGACGTTATCGTTCCTCGTACCCCTGATAACCATGGGCGCGACTCTTCTTTTCATGGATATCCGTCTCAAGCAGGTGAAAGAGGGTAAAGAGGTTGTGGATTCCTCGTTCTTTCTCCAGAATACCGGATGGGATGAGGAAGATATTACGCAGGGGAATTCGTTTAAATCACGCCTGGAGGGGATGCGGATGACGTTTGACGTATTTCTTCAGAACCCCATCATTGGGGTATCGCTGGGCGGGATAGCCCCGTGGATAGCGAAAACTAAGGTCACGAATATCTCGTCGAACGCGCAGGTGAAGGCGAGCGAGGGTAATAATGTGCTCTTAGAAATACTCGCCGCTTCCGGGGTCGTCGGGTTTATCCTTTTCTGCGCGTATATGATTATGATCAGCCGTTATATCCTCAGGAAAGGCCCGCCGTCGGGGGATAAGGATTATTATACCGGGCTATTCATCGGTTTTGTCCTCGCTTTTATTATGATGATCGAGAACCAGAATATTCTCAGGCCGTATATCTGGGCGCATATAGCGTTGATATCCGCGTTTATCCGGTTGATTAAGGATGAGACGCCGGATACCAAAACGCCGATTAAAAAAAATCGTAACGGGTAGTATATGGGGATTCTATCGGCGGGAAAGAACGGGGTAGTCGGGGTCGATGTGCGGATGTATCATAAGTCCGGCATCGGGCGGTATATCCGCTCGCTCCTCCCTGGCCTGATTAACTCGACGGACTATCGCTATGACCTCTACGGCTACGAGGAGGATAGGGGCAGTTTCGCGGAATTTCTCCGCGCGGAGTTCATCCCGGTCACATCGAGAATCTACCTCCCGAAGGAACATATCGAGCTTGCGCGAAAAATCCGCCCGTGCGACCTGTACTTCTCACCCCACTTCATCCACCCGCTATTTAAAATTCCCGCGAAACGGCGCGTGATTACGGTGCATGACGTGTTCCACATATCCGGCCGGTCGATCTTCAACCCGCTCCAGAAGCTTTATATGAAAACCCTGTACGACCGGTGCATCCGTAAGGCGGACGAAATTATCACGGTTTCGGAGTTCTCCAAGTCCGAGATCGAGAAATACTTCCCTCATTCGCGCGGGAAGATCACCGTTATACCGTTCTACACCGACCGGAGTAACTTTTTCATCCTCGACAAATCCGCCCGCGCGGAAATAAAGAAACAAATTACCGCGAACTGCGGTTTCGATTTCAGTCACCCGTACATCCTCTATGTCGGGAACATCAAGCCCCATAAGAACCTGCTCCGCCTGCTGGAGGCGTTCCGGCAGAACCATAACCGCGAACTCTATCTCCTAATCGTCGGGGAACGGGAGGGGTTTATCGGGCGCGAGAAGGATTTCGATAAAAAAATCATGGGTATACCGCGTATCGTGTTTACCGGGAAGATCAGCGACGAGATGATTCGCGGGCTGTACAGTCTCGCGGAGTTCTTTATTTTCCCGTCCTACTACGAGGGCTTCGGGTCGCCGCCCCTCGAGGCGATGGCATGCGGCGCGCCGATCGCCGCGTCGGATATCCCCGTGCTCCGCGAAGTCTGCGGCGGCGCCGTATTCTACTTCGACCCGTACTCGGTCGACAGTATCGTGCATGCTATCGATACCCTCGATACAGACCCTGCCCTCCGCGAACGTCTCATGCGCGCGGGTACGGAACGCCTCGGGCATTTCAGCCCGGAGCGGAACCTTCAATCCCATCTGGAAGTATTATTCAAAGAATAGAGCGATGGATTATTAGAAATTCGTTGCAGGCTTGATATTGATAATAATGCTCGATTTCGTAATGAGAACGCCGTGCGCAAACTCCCTTCGGTTGACACAAGTTTGCGTCGCAGGCTATATGCGGATAGCGATGATATTCCTCGTATTGGGCTTAGCCGTCACGCAGTGACCGGGTGGCGTAACGGTACAGGAAGTCGCTCTTGAACTGCGCGAATCTCCCTTCTATAATAGCGCGTCTCGCGGCGCGGGTCAGGTCGTGCAGGAAGTAGATATTATGCACCGACGCGAGATTCATCGCGAGTATCTCCTGCGCCTTGAACAGGTGACGGATATAGGAACGGGTATAATTGCGGCAGGTATGACACCCGCATTCCTCGTCGATAGGCCGCTGGTCGAGTTCGAACTCCTTGTTGCGCATCGGGAATTTTCCGTCGCGGGTAAAGACGGTCGCGTGACGCGCGGCGCGTGTCGGGAAGACGCAGTCGAACATATCGATACCCCGTTCTATCGCCTCGAGGATGTCCTCCGGGACGCCTACCCCCATCAGGTAACGGGGGCTATGCTCCGGGAGTTCCGAGTCCGTGATCTCGAGCATCGCGTGCATCAGCGGTTTTTCCTCGCCGACCGATAATCCGCCGACCGCGTATCCGTCGAACCCCGTCCCGACAATCTGCCTCGCGCTCTCGCGCCGCAGGTCCTCGAAACGCCCCCCCTGCACGATACCGAACAAGGTCTGGTTATCGATGCCGAGTCTATCGAACTCCTGCTTGGAGCGTCTCGCCCATTGCGTGGTACGTTCGAGCGCGGTCAGTGTTTGTTGATGCTCGGCGGCGGCCTCGACACATTCGTCGAGCACCATCATAATATCCGAGCCGAT
>MIBD01000048.1:7462-8238 GCA_001829395.1 Spirochaetes bacterium GWF1_49_6
GCATGGCGGATGACATCCATCCCGGGACGAAGGTAGAGATGGTATGCGTTGGATAGAAGGATGCGCACGTCCATCGCGTGAAGGTCATCGTTGGATACCGCTTTAACTGCGGCTTGAGTGCCGACCGGCATGAACACCGGGGTCTCGAGTTCGCCGTGGGGCAGGGATAGAACTCCCGCGCGGGCGCGGCGGTCTGCCGCGATGACGGTATATCGCATGGCAGGCACTTACTGGTACTCCGCCGGGACGAACTTGTGGCTGTACGGCGGGAACTGCTCGCTCGAGCCGACCAATCGGAATTCGAGGCGGATTTCCGGCTCCCAGTAGGACACCAGTTTTACGGTATCGACCTTCCGGTTGATGTTGAAGATGGCGTGGAGTTCCCATTCGTCAAGGTTATGCACCAGGTCGAAGTTCAACCCCTGTATCTTGAAGAAGCTCCGTTTGAGTCCTTCGTAGTCGAATATATTGATACCGTCCCATAGGTTGTCCCAGAAATTGACGTAGTATTCGCCCGCGAGGAAAATATCCTGGTTATCCTCGAAATACCTGAATATCTTTGTGTTTTTGATACGCGTGGAGAAGGTCAGCTTCCAGTATTTGTCTATCCACAGCGTCATGGAGAAGGATAACGTGAAATAAGTCTGACGCGGGCTGAGGAAGTCGTAATGGAACTGCGCTGAAAAATTCATCGATTCGAGGTTGTAGAGCAGGGGGATTTTTATATCCTTGAGCGAATACGAACTGGATATATCGAAACTGACGTTGGTCTGCTT
>MIBD01000048.1:8332-12383 GCA_001829395.1 Spirochaetes bacterium GWF1_49_6
AAATCGGCGTAATCCAGCTCGAGCATATTACTTTTCGTTTCGAGCAAGTCGAGCGATAGGCCTGTCGACGCGGAGAACCAGAATATTTTCAGACTCGAACTCGCCGACGCGCTGCGCAGGATAATATTATCCAGATAAATATCGTTCATCCCGTTCGTCTGCCGATAGGTGATGGAATGAGATGCGCCGACGGTGAATACTATTTCATTTTTCGCGAGATTGAATCCCGTGCCCAGCGACGTGGCATGGTTGATTTCCAGAGGCTTTTCCCCAAAGGTGGTACGGAGGAGCTGGTATGCTATCGAATGGGACAGGTTTAACGGGAAGTTGATTTCGAACATCGACGCCTTGAAAACAGTGCCCGTCTGGTTAAAGCCAAGCCCTCCGCGGTAAGACAGCTCGCTTCCCGAGTACTTCTGATCGTTGTTCTGGTTGATCTCGAAGCTCGACCATCGTTTGCGGTTCATAAATGACAACGTGTTATTCATGGTAATTAAATTATTAAAGAATCCCCCGTTAAAAACGATACCGCCGTTCTCCGTATGCGAATAAGAATCCGACACCGGGTCGCCGTTGGTATCGACTTTTTCGGAGGTGGTGTACCCGAAGCTGGCGTTCAGACTGGACGCGAACTTGTACCATGAAAGCTGGTTGGTTGTTATCGTGTACAGGGGCGCGGGTTTCGCGGGCGCGGTATTAGTGCCGGTATTCGTTAATCCCGTTTTATTGGTCAATCCCGGCTTATTGGTTATCCCCGGAGTATTGGTGATTTTTAACATGGAATTCGTCGCCTTCAGGGTGGTCAGGTTATTCGTCGGCTTCAACGGGGTGATGAGCAGGTTTGTCAGCGATATGGCCGCGTTTGTCTGCGAGTTTGACGCGGAAACCCCCGTCAGTGCCGCTTTATTTTTCATAATCTGGAGGTATTTCGCCAGATACTCAGGTACGTCCGTATTGATCGGAACGGTCAGGTTCGTATTCGAGAGCTTAATGGTCTTGCTCATCGGGGTATCGAAGCTCAGGTTACTGATGAGCGTGATGGACGGCATCGTATACCCGAGGGTGGGGAAGGTCGTGCTGTCCAGAACATAACTGTACCGCTCGTTCAGATACTTATTGGTGATGGATTGATTCTCTATTCGTAAGAAGTTCCAGTTCCCGCTGAGCGACAGCTTTCCCGCCGAGATGGAAAAACCGCGCGATAACGCGGTGATTCCCTGGAGGTTGTCCGAATAGGTAAAGAACGTATTCTGGTCGTACTGGAGGATTTCTTTGATATCGAACACCTTTTTCCGCTGGGTATATTTTGTCGTGAAGAACGGGTCGTTCAGCGCTTCCCAGTAACCGGACAGGGAAAAATCAGATATGGAGTAGTTCAGGTTGAGCTTATAGTGCCATGAAAATTGACGGATGGCCTCGTAAGTATTGTTAAAATCGGTATCCGTCAGCCATGTATAACGGTCGCCGTCCTTGAAGATGCGGACATCGTCGGCGAACTCGAGGAACAGGGATAATGTTTTCAGGTTGCCCATGGGTTTGATATTGCGGTAATTCACCTGGAAATACTCCCCGAGGCGTTCGTATATATCGAGATACATTTCGAAGGTGCCGAAGCCGGTGTTTATCTGGAACGTATTCATCAGGTACCAGCCGATACGTTTTTCCCATCCGAACGCTGTCCTGAAATCCGACGTCTGTTCCCAACGGAAGAAGAACGGGAAGTAGAAAAAGTCGGCCTGCCCGACGGTATACATGATACCGGTCGCGAAGATGATTTCTCCCCGGTAGTACCATAACTGCTGGGCGAAAAAGCTGTAGTGCGGAAATTTTTTATCGCTGGTGGTGAAATAGACGTTTTCGAGGTAGACCTTCGATTGCGAGAGGATAGTCGCCTTCTCGGCGGTATAATACCATCCGGTGGAGGACGAAATAGGCGCGCCGGAACTCGAACCCTTCATAAAGGAACGCACCTGCTTGAGTACGCCCTTTTTCTGCTCGGGGTCGAACGACAGGCTGTCCGCGAGGTAAA
Organism: Spirochaetes bacterium GWF1_49_6; assembly: GCA_001829395.1. GTDB lineage: Bacteria > Spirochaetota > Brevinematia > Brevinematales > GWF1-51-8 > GWF1-51-8. The sequence goes on from MIBD01000048.1 coordinate 10,362, forward strand.
TATCCGTCCCGAGCGTGAACTCGACGTTACCGAACGCGGAAATTTCCAGCACCTTATCGCCCTTGACCGTGATGACGACCTTACGCGCCTTCAGGACATTACCCTCGAAACGTATCAGCACGTTCCCGATAAAGTGGATCTCCCGCAGGTCTTCCGACTCGTAGTTCTGGATAAAGACCTCGTCGAAATTGTCGAAGATGATATTCTCGTTGACGTTCGCGCCCTCTATATTAACATCTTCGACAAATTCGGGCTTCCCGGAGTTGGTGGAATTCTGATTAGTAATAGGAGTAGTTTGCCCGAAAAGCGGGGAGAAGGCAAAGAGAATAGAGAGAAGCAGCCCCCCGGCCGCCGGGATAAAACGAAAGCGCGCCATCAATTATTATCCTTTTTTTAGTAACGGTCACTCCTATATATTCATTTAAGGAAGTGACCATTGGGCGTTTAATAACCATTTATAACTTGATTTGCTAGAACAATCATGGTTCTTAAAACCGCCCTAACTAAGATTATACTTCAGGTTTTATGAAATGTCGATTTATGGTCATTTCAAAATTGGGAGTAAATGAAATGACCACCTATCTACCTGCGGTAGCAGGCAGGCAGGTGGTCGCTTCTAAAAAGGACTAATAGAAATAACCACAGGTGGTCGCCAAAGAATGAGGGCGCGGGGATGCCCCGATACGCCGCCTCCGGCGTCTATCCGGCATACGGAGGCCGAGTTCCGCGGCTTGCCCTTGCTTGCGTTTTCAACACGGGCTATTTATTTCTATGGCTGACAGGTTTGAGATCGGGGATAGCCCGCGCAGCGGTCGGGATTAGCTCTCACGAAGTGAGTCGGCGTTTTATGGACTTTTAAGCCGGATGCTCTTAAAATGAATCCTGTTATGAAACGATTATCATTCCGAGGAGGGCGCTCTATGGCGCAATTCAACACCGGCCCGAAAATCTATAATCTTTTCCCACGCCTGGTGGGATATATGCATGACTGGGTTAAGCATTACGACCGGATAGCCGCTATGGGGTTCGACTGGCTCTACGTCAACCCGTTCCATTATCCGGGGTTCTCCGGGAGTCTCTACGCCCCCAAGGATTATTACGATTTCAACCCTATTTTCGCGGATAAAAGTTCGGCGATACCGCCGATGGTGCAGCTCCAGAACGCTATGGGCGAGGCTAAAAAGCGCGGGATAAAAGTGATGATGGACTTGGTCATCAATCATACCGCGAAGGATCACCCGTTCGTGAAACTCCATCCCGACTGGTACGAAATAAACGAGAAGGGCGAAGTAAAAAGCCCCGGCGCATGGGACGGCCCTAACTATAACGAATGGGGCGACCTCGCCGAGATCAATAACGCGCATTCCCCGGATAAGAAGAAACTCTGGGCTTACTGGAAGGAACTGGTCGAGTTCTATATCGATAAGGGTGTGGACGGATTCCGGGCGGACGCGGCCTATCAGGTTCCCGCCGAATTATGGTCTTACCTCATCGAGGCCGGGAAAAAGAAGAATAAGGACGTGCGGTTCTTCGCGGAAAGCCTCGGGTGCACCCAGGAACAGACCCTCGCGCTCGGCGAAGCGGGGTTCGATTACCTGTTCAATAGTTCGAAGTACTGGAATTTCCAGGAGGACTGGCTTCTCCGTCAATATAACCAGACCCGTGAGGTAGCCCCGTCGATCGCGTTCCCGGAGTCGCACGATACCCCGCGTCTGGCATACGAATACCAGAACAATATCGCGCTGATCAAACAACGCATCATCTTTACCGCGTTCTTCTCGGCCGGATGGATGATTCCTATCGGCATGGAGTTCGGCTTCAAGAACAAGACCGATGTGGTCGGCACATATCCCAAGGATTGGGAAGAGGTCAACTACGACATCAGCGGGATGATTACCGGCATAAACGAAACCCGTTCCAAGTACCGTATATTTAACGAGGAATGCAGGATCGAGATCGTGCATAACGATAACTGGGCGAATATTATCTGCCTGCTGAAGACGTCGCTCAACGGTAAGGAAA
>MIBD01000048.1:12396-14227 GCA_001829395.1 Spirochaetes bacterium GWF1_49_6
GCGAAACAGGGCGGAAAAATAGTCGACCTGTCGTTCGAACATCCGATGCAGGATGTGTCGGGCTCCCAATTTGAATATATGCTCAATCCGTCGGATATACGGATTCTCTATACATCTCTATAAGGAAGAATGATGAAAGGGCTGAAAGGGATAATTACCGCCGGAGCGATCCTGCTTCTATTCGCGGGTTTCGGGAGACTGAACGCCGCGAACTCTACCTTCTTCAACGGGGGTATCAGCATCAGCCCGAAGGTTCTCCTTTTCGGCGAAACCGAGTTCGCCCGGCAATTCACATGGTTATTCGCATTCCAGTTCGGGAAGGATGTCGCGCTGAACGAATCCCCATATTACGGGGACGCGTGGAAGTTCTTTCTCGATATCGGGGGACGTTACTACTTCAATAAAAATTTCCTGACCGGATATTTTATCAACGCCAATATCGAGGGCGGGCTTCTCAATGTGCCGTATTATCATCTCGCCGCCGGAAATGCGTACATTATGGAGCCGTCGTTCGGATTCCAGCTCGGAGCGGGTTACCGTTGGACTCTCGGCGGAAGCAGGATACTCGATCTCAACTTTCTGTACGGCATCGAGTTTACGGCGAGTTATAACGGGTTGTTTATCGTATCGGGCGAGGTCGGCCTTAGAATGAGCCACTGGTTTCAGGTGGGTATCGATTTCGTGATGGGGTTCCCTTCGCAGATACCCAAGCCTTCGAAGACGAAGGAAAAACTGCCGCCGGTCACCGCGCAGACCAACCTTCCCGGGGTATCCATGACCAACGCGATGAACACCAACATGTCCGGGGCGATGACTACAAACGCGGCCGCGCTCCCGCCGCAGACTAATCAGACCAAATCGAAGTAAATCCCTTTATATTTTCTAGGGGGGATACATATTTAATCCTAGAGAGGAGAAATGAAAAATACAATAATTGACAGAATAATCAAAGAGCGTGAACAAAAAAATGAAAAAAGGCTGGCAATAGCAAGATTGTCTGTAATATCTGTATTTTTTCTTTTCGATATATTAAGCCTTCTGAATTTATTTTCAGGTTTTTCAACCAATCCTTCAGAAACCACAATAATATTAGATTCTATTTTTCTCTTATACTCCCTTTCGGTTGTTATAGTATTATTTAAAGCGACATACTTCAGCTTTCTAAAATATATTACTATCGCGATTGATTGGGGCTTGGTCAACTCTTTTATTCTTTTTGATCCGACCCTAATCGCGACACAAAACTATATGATAGGGGCTTTGGTTTTTGTCATGTTATACATTATAAGCCTATTACGCTATTCAAAAAGCGCAAGTATTTATTCGGGAGCTTTATTTGTTGTATCCCTTATTTGGGAGATAATAAAGTTTCAGGCATATCAAGATCCTAATATTGTTCCCCTGTTTATTTCGATACTTATTATCATATTAATCGGGTATTATATTACCATGTCAAATAGAAAGATAATCGAAGAAGCAAACACTAAAAAACTAATGGAACGTTATATCGCGCCCCAGTTGGTCAGCGAGCTGTATAAATCGGATGCTAATCTATCCCCGGGCGGAAAGAATCAGGTGGTAACCATTCTGTTTTCCGATATCAGGAGTTTCACTTCCATTTCAGAGAAAATGTCCGCTCAGGAAGTGGTTGGTTTTTTAAATGATTATTTATCAGCCATGACCGAAATTATTTTCCAAAATGAAGGGACGATTGATAAGTTCATAGGCGATGCGATTATGACGGTTTTCGGAGCGCCTATCCAACAAAGAGAGGATTCGTTCAGAGCTGTTATGACAGCCGTCCAAATGATCAGGTCCCTTGAAAAAATGA
>MIBD01000048.1:14248-17533 GCA_001829395.1 Spirochaetes bacterium GWF1_49_6
TTCCTTTAAAAATAGGAATTGGTATCCATACCGGAGAAGTGGTGGTTGGAAACATCGGATCGGATAAGAGAATGGACTACACGGTTATCGGGGATGCCGTTAATCTAACTTCAAGAATAGAGGGCTTGACAAAGTTTTACCAGTGTCCGATTTTAATTTCTGATTCTACTTATAATTCACTCGTAGAAGACAAAAAAGAGAGTGCATTTCTTATCAGGGAAATAGACCGAACCATAGTAAAAGGCAAATCTGAACCTGTAACTATTTATGAGGTTATGGATTATATTGGTGAAGATGAGAGATGCGGATAAATGAGACCTCTAATAAAGAATGTGTATCCACTCCCTGTATTCGTGCAGACTAACCCAGACTGCTGCGCAGGCTAACGCTTACTCTATGCGCATAGTTTTATAATGGGATTAGTCCGCACGCAGTGTGCGCGGCGTCTTGACATTTTCGTTGAAAAGGATAATATTATACTATCACCAAACAGGAGGCCGGATATGCCGAAAATAGCGGTTCTGCTCGCCGACGGTTTCGAGGAAATCGAGGCGATTACGATAATAGATATTCTGCGGCGCGGGAATCTCGATGTGGTTACCGCGGGGCTGAAGCCGGGGAATATCACCGGAGCGCACGCGATCCCCGTGACGCCGGATACGGGCATCGACTCCATCCGGGCGGACGACTTCGATATGATAATCCTGCCGGGGGGCGGGCCGGGCACGAAGACCCTGAAGGCCGACCCGCGTGTGGCGGAATTGGTCCGTCAGTTCTATAATCTGGGTAAATTGACCGGTGCGATATGCGCCGCGCCGACCGTGCTCTACGCGGCGGGGATACTTCACCAGAAACGGGTGACGTCTTTCCCGGGTACGGACGCCGAGATGCCCGATGTAAGCTACTCTACTGACACGGTGGTATGGGACGGCATTCTGGTAACCAGCCGCGCCGCCGGAACAGCGGGCGCATTCGCGTTATCGATAGTCGCGAAGCTCGCGGGACAGGCAGCTGCGGATAAACTGAAAAGCGCGATGCTGTATTAAAGATTCCGCGCATAAATCCTTTGCAGAAAATAGGATAAACAATATGGAAGATTTACGGCTGGCGGAACCGTCGGTAGTGTACAAAGACGCCTATCTCGATATGTACGATGAATGGAAACGGAGCGGGGAGGAGTTTACCCCGTGGAGCCTCGGACTCGATCCGTCGGACTTCCCCGCTCTGGTCGAGCAGTTGAAGGGCTATTCCATCGGGATAGGCGTAGCGCCCGATTTCGTTGAAAGTTCGACCTACTGGCTGATAAATCCGTTCGGCAGGGTGCTCGGCGGGGTAAACATCCGCCACCGTCTCAACGAACATCTCGCGACACGCGGGGGGCATATCGGCTACGGTATCCGTCCCTCCGAACGCCGGAAGGGATACGCCGCCGAACAGCTCCGTCTCGCTCTGGATATCATGGGCGAGATGGGCATCAGGAAAGTCCTGATAGTGTGCGATAAGGATAACCCCGGCTCGTCGAGGACGATTCTAAAGAACGGCGGGGCGCTGGACTCGGAGGCCGAGGACCCGGAGACCGGGAAACTTTTCCAGCGTTACTGGATCGAACTATAGGATAAAGCAGCTTGCTTGTCCCGAGTGAAACGAGGGAGGGCTTTACACCTTATAAAAAATAGAAAAGGCCGTCGCGAAGACGGCCTCATCGGGGGTTGGGCGGTATTCATATGTCCCCGTGAAGGGCATACGGATACCTATAGGCGTGTGTTATTTTACTACACGGACATTCGTGATGGAATTGGTCGTACTGCAATTCCCGTAGATATCGGTCGCGTACACGTCGAAGTTATATTCTCCCGCCTCGGCGTAGAACGTCTGGTTCCACGTATCGCCGGCGGTAATCTTGATATATATCCCGTCGTTCACCGAAATATAAACCCCGTCGAGAGGATAACTCCCGGAGACCGCATTACCGCACAGGTTGATCGTGATATTATACACCGTCTCGTTATTCACGGGCGCGGTAATCACAGCCGACGGCGGCGAATAAGTCTGAGGGGTACTGCTGTCGTCATCGACAATATACCTATCGTCAGCGTCATGCCATCCTATCTGGATATTACACCCCGTAAATAATACACCGATAACGGTCAGGATAAGTATCGCTCCGAGTTTCTTTTTCATATCAGACATTTATTTCCTCCTATGTCGCTTCTTAGATGAAACAATGCCCGGGGCGGATTCTGTCACTCAGATGGAAAATATTTTCCGGGACATTCCTCGGCCTGCCGGGATAGGTCACAGCGGCTCAAATAATTCAGGTTTTCTATTGACTATTTACATTTATGCGTTAAAATAAGCCGTGTGGTTTATTAAGATATAGGAGGATTGTTATGAAGTTTAGACTAGAATCTAAAAAAGGGATGAAATGGATTGCCCTGTTATTCGCCGTCATGATTGCGCCAGTCGCATGCGGAGAAGGCGGCGGCGGGGGAACCCAGCCCGAAGCTTCCGGCGGTAAAAGCGCGAACAAGCTGAGCGGGGTTATCCGCGTATCCGAAACGGAACTCAAGGCCGAATTGAAATTCAAGGCCGCCGATTATACTGTCAGCAATTTTGTGGTTCTCGAATACGGTACGAAGAACGCTTATGAAATTACATCGGTTAAAGGCGATGCGAAGGGAAAGACCTATAGTATTCTCACTGCAAAGCCCTTACCGATGAACAAGAACTTTCTCGTCGGCGTTATTTCGTTCGACGATGTGAAAGGGAAACTGATTACCAACGTCGGCGAAGGCCAGCTCTCCGATGATTTCCTTAATAAGTTCTATTCCGAGAAGGAACTCGGCTGTACCGTCAAGGGCGGTACGACGATGTTCCGTGTCTTCTCACCCCGCGCGGTAAAGATCGTAGTCTGTATGTTCGACAAGCCTTATACCGACGACGTCGATAAACCGATGCAGGAAGGCGAGAAGCAGATAGAGATGACGATGGATAAGGACGGCGTATGGGAAGCGTCCGTAAACGGCGAACTCTGGGGTAAGTACTACGGTTACCGTGTCACCGGTCCCGCCGGAGCCTCCGAGGAATTCGACCCCAACGTCATAGTCGCCGACCCGTATTCAAAGGCGATGGCTACTAAGGAAATGGCTCCCCAGCATCATCTGACTGTAATCATCGATACTTCCAAGTATGCATGGAAATCCTCGAAGAAGTATGCCGGGTTTAAACAGGAACAATATATCCTTTATGAAATGAATGTCCGCGATTTAACCATGCTCTCCAAGG
>MIBD01000048.1:17640-18780 GCA_001829395.1 Spirochaetes bacterium GWF1_49_6
CAGGAATTTAACGAAATCGAAGCGCCTTACCTGACCAAGTCTAAAACCTTCGCGTATAATACGTGGAATGTTTACGGCAGAAACCATTGGGGTTATATGACCGCGAACTTCTTCTCGCCCGAAGCCTTCTACTTCGAAGGTAAAATCAAGGAGAACGCATGGATAGGCGCCTCCGGCGAACAGGTCTACGCGTTCAAGAAAATGGTCGACATATTCCACCAGAACGGTATCGCGGTCGTGATGGACGTGGTTTATAACCATGTATCGCAGTACGACAAGAACGCGCTGAAACTCATCGATAAGAAGTATTATTTCTGGATGACATCTCTCGGAACCTATGACGCCAAATCGGGATGCGGTAATGACTATAATACCTACCGCCCGATGTCCAGCAAATTGATCGTCGATAGCTGCGCGTACTGGATAAACGAATATCATGTAGACGGTTACCGCTATGACCTCGGTACGATTATCGATTGGGCTACTTATGAAAAGATAAAGAAAGCCGTATATAAGCTCAATCCCGAGACTTTCCTCGTGGCGGAGCCGTGGATGGGCGGGCACAAAGGCGAGCCGTTTGACGGCGGCGGATACTCTCCCCAGGGTATGGCCAAGCACGGCATAGCGGCATGGAACGACAAAGTCCGCGAACAGATTAAGTCCCTCGCGCAGGGTGTCGCCGGAACCGTCAGTCTCGAAGACGGCGTTAAGGGTATGCCCGGTACGTTTATCATGCCGAAGTACTCCCTGAGCTATTTCGGTTCTCACGATAACAACACTCTCGCGGATTATCTGCGCAAGAATGTCGGCGGATTTAAGGATTCGATGGAAATTTCGCCTGCCGATTATATCAAAACAGCTACACTCGATGAAAAGATGATGAAGATGAATAAGATCGCCGCGTTGTATCTCTACACCGTGCAGGGTCCTGTTATGATAGAAGAAGGTACGGAATTCGCGAGAATGAAGATTGTATTCCCGCCTTCCGGCGAAAGCGTATTCCCCCCGAATTCCGCGCAATGGGAAAAGACCGGTAATAAGTGGGCTAACACGCTTCAAATGGACAATAAGGGCAAGGCCGTCGGATGGTCCGGTAAGGCTCAGCCGTGGAGAATTGATCACGATTCCTATGAGAAGGAC
>MIBD01000048.1:18792-23077 GCA_001829395.1 Spirochaetes bacterium GWF1_49_6
TGGCTCAACTGGGATCTCAAGACCGCGAACAACGAACTGTTCCTTTATCACAAGGGTCTGATCGCGATGAGAAAAACCTACTCGAAGTCATTCGGTTTGTATCCTATTGCTAAAATTAAGTTCATCAAAGCAATGGTTAAGAAGGGTGAAAAATCCGCCCCGAACACCAAGGCCACAGTTGGATATTTCTACGATAAGGCGGAATCCGGCGATAGCAAGAGCTTCGCGGTTCTCGTGAACGGCGACATCAAGAACGACTCGTTCTTTACTCTGCCCGCCGGCGAATGGACGGTGATGGTCGACGGTGCGTCCTCCATCAAAGCGGAAGCGAAGAAATATACCGGCGACGTTACGGTTCCTGCCGGTACCGGTATGGTATTGTTCCAGTAATAGAAATTTTTATATCGAAGCCCCGGGTAAAACCGGGGCTTTTTTCTTGACATTCCCATGTAATATCGTAAAATATCCGAAAAGGAGGAAGTATGAAGAAAATCCTATGGGCGGTATCGCTGTTCTTATTAGTTCAGTTATCCGTTCCGGTATGGGCGAACCTGCTGGTAACCGAATATATCGTACAGGGGCAGGAACTTCTCACTCCCGCGCAGGCCGAGCAATCCGCGGCAATTCTTCAGCAGATCGAGCAGGATTACCAGGTAAAGATTTCGTTCTTTATTCATAGTTGGGACGGAAAGAGTTCGCTCGACCCGGTCATGCAGTCCGATCAGGAATTATTCTATGGGTATAACAACCGGGGCCGCCGCGCGATGTTTATCCTGACCTTCGGGCCTGCCGCATGTGAGATGCTTTTCAACATGCGCCCGGAAAACTTATTCAATCACGACCAGATGGCCGCGTTAACGAATCTGATCGGGACATACCCCCTCTCGAATACCATCAAGGGGGTAAGTACTAATTTCATAATCAAGCTGGATACATTCATCCGCGAGGAACTTTTCCTGTCGCCATGGGACAAGTTTCTGCATGAGAACAACCGCAATATCGGGGCGTTCCTGCGGGATACAGGATTCCTCGTATTCATGCTTCTCATCCTTGCCGCGGCGATCCTGCTCATCATTCTGACCGTGCGGAGTTTCAAACGTTTCCCGTTCCTGATACTATTCCTGATACCTGTTATTATTCTCCAGATATATCGCATTATACCCGACTTCCTTGCGGTGATCGCGTACACATTGATATTCGGATTCGAACTATTTAATAACCGGACTGTCCATAAAGACGATAAGGACTGACAGGCTGTTATCAGCAGGATAGGGAATTCCGAACCTTCTGAGATTAAGATAAAGGGCGGTTCAAAAAACCCGAAAATAATGGAGTATTATTAAAGATGAGAGAAATTGCCTTGTCATTGCGAGTGCAGCGAAGCAATCTATTTTAATATATTATGGTCACTTCTAAAAACCGCCTTTTCAAGGCGGCAAGGAAGTGACCATTGGGCGTGATATAAAGAGTAATAAATACTATTGTCATAAATGTTAATAGTTTGGTAGTGTCAGTCCCCGCAAGGGGGGAACCGCCCTTATATAACAGGTTTATCCGAACAATCCCGGGTCCTGCTCGCGGTACTCCAGCCCGAGGTGCTCGTATGCCCTCCGGGACGCCATCCGTCCGCGCGGGGTACGCTGCACGAACCCGATCTGGATCAAGTACGGTTCGCACATATCTTCGATCGTCTCGGTCTCCTCGTTCAATGCGGCGGCGATCGCCGACACTCCCACAGGCCCGCCTTTATAATGGTCGATGATGATATTCAGAAATTTCCTGTCAAGCGAGTCCAATCCCTGCTTGTCCACTTCGAGCTTTCCGAGCGCGTATGCGGCGAATTTCCCGTCGATACCGTCATGGTTCTCCACCAGCGCGAAGTCGCTGACACGGCGCAGGAGACGGTTCGCGATACGCGGGGTGCCGCGTGAACGGCGCGCGATCTCTTCCGATCCGCCGTCATCCACACCTATATTGAGTATCCGCGCGGAACGCGAGATGATGGACTGGAGCGCGGGGGTATCGTAGAAGTCGAGGCGTTCGATAATACCGAAGCGGGAACGTAACGGCGACGAGATCGCGCCGCTGCGGGTGGTCGCGCCCGCGAGCGTGAACTTCGGCAGGTTGAGGCGTATTGTGCGCGCGCCGGTGCCCTCGCCGATAACGACATCCACCTTGAAATCCTCCATCGCGGAATACAGCACTTCCTCGAGCACCCGTCTCATCCGGTGTATCTCGTCGATAAAAAGAACGTCGCCCTCATCGAGGGAAGTCAGGATCGCCACGAGGTCGCCGGCTTTTTCCAGGGCTGGCGCGCTCGTGATCTTGATCGCGCGTCCCAGCTCGTTCGCGATAATGCTCACGAGGGTCGTCTTCCCCAGGCCCGGCGGGCCGTAGAGAAGGACGTGGTCGAGCGGTGCCTTGCGGATTTTCGCGGCCTCGATAAAGACCCGGACATTCTCCTTGACCTTCGCCTGCCCGATAAATTCGGTCAACAGGCGCGGCCTAAGCGAATCGTCCATATCTTCGGATAGATGGATGGGGTTGGTCAGTTTCTCTTCGATCATAACTTCTCCCGGATGCCGAGCTTGTCTTCCACGTAGTGGGAGGCGTGGTCGAGCTATAAATATGGGGGGAGTTCTAAAAACTCTCCCAGAGCTACCGAATTCAACTGTTCTTTCTTTCTGAGAACCCAGAAAGAAAGAACCAAAGAAAGAGATTCCCGCCGGATACCGCTTTAAAGTGCGGGGGCGCGAAACGTGAAACGCCGCAACTCGCCTTAAGCTCCTCAATCAATGAAGATAGGTAGCGCTCGAACAGCGGCGTTTCAACCCGTTTCGCTTAGAAAGAGGCGCGGCATAACGGCGGGGCAAGCAACCAAAAGATATAACTGCATACCGGAATTAAAGCTAGCTGTTTTACCCGCGCGCTATAAAGCGCTTCTAACCACCGGGAAATCCAGAAAAGGCGCTTGTCCGAGCATGATTCTATTTGCTTATCACGGGGCTTGGTTGCGAGTTAAGCCTTTTCTGGATTTCCAGGCTCTTCTCTTGAGTTTTATCTGCGCGACGGCTCTTTCTTTGCTTACTTTCTTTCTAGCCGCTTAGAAAGAAAGTAAGAATATTTTTACAATTTTCTAAAACTGTTATGAGTTTTTAGAAGTGCCCATGGATTATTATAACCCATCCGGCGGATTTGCGCTAATTTATGATAAAGGGAGGAAGAAAGTGAAGAAGATAAGAAACAAGAAATGCCCTTAATCTTTCTTTAAATCTGAATGAAAAATATTTTAAACAGAGAAATAAACACTTAATTGACAGAAGTAATTTTCCGTGATAAAATTTACAATGATTTTTAGGAGGTAGTATATGAGAAATTCTATTCTTTTATTTCTAACAGTTTCGATAATGATTTCATGTTCTTCGGTGAATATGAAAGCAATTCGTCCAGATGAAAAATTAAAACCCGGCATGGCTTATGTTTTTGGAAATTTTTATATTAATGATATCGGCATGGGAATTCGATTGAAAAATTTCGATACAGGGAAGATATTTAATATTGTTTTTGCTACTGAAAAGAATAACTCCCTTATTATTATTCCAGTTACTCCGGGCACATACAATTTTGGTGAACTTCTTTTTTTATTTAATGACAACCCTATCTATGGAGATAAACCGTGGGGTGATCCAAGGAAATTGGAATCTGAAGATTTTCAGATGGAGGCAGAAAAACTATATTATTTTGGTGATTGGGTAGGAGTAACAACGAGTGTTTATGAAGGAAAAAACTACAAGAAAAGTTGGAATCTTGCAGGTTTAAAAGACGAATTTGAGGATAGTTTGAACAACCTCAAGGAAAAGTATCAGAATCTTTCAGGTTTGGATGCAATTAATGTGTGCGAGCATTTAGAATTAATAAAAAAGAATGGTAAAAAATAGACGGTTTAAAGTTTGAATAATAAATCTCTATAAAGGCAGTTATCCCTCCTCACAGTAGGACATAACTGCCTTTCTATGATACTAGCGGATTATCAGCGCGCCGGTACCCGGCAGCGTGAACACCTGCGCCGCCCACCCGTTCGTGGAGACCGTGTGCGCCTTCGTACCGAAGTATCCTTCCGATATATAGACGTTTCCGTTATCGAAGCCGAGTCCCTTGAAGTTCGCGCCGGGAAGAATGTTGGTGATAAAGTTCCCGTTCGTATCGAATACGGCGAGGCCGAGTTTCGATTTTCCCGCGCCGCTGTCGAGGCAGTAAACCTTCCCGTTGTCGTACCCGACTCCTG
>MIBD01000049.1:0-2670 GCA_001829395.1 Spirochaetes bacterium GWF1_49_6
TCAAGAGCCTTTTTATAATACTCTTCCGCTTTATCGTAGTCCTTACGAATATTATATAGAAATAGAGCATAGTTACCAAGACTACCCTCAAAACTTGGATCGATTTTTAATGATTTTTGATAGTAATCTTCTGCTTTATCATAATTCTGTTTAATTATCCACATAAATCTGGCGTAATTACTAAGAATATTTGCATGATTCGGAGCAATCTCAAGAGCTTTTTTATAGTATTCATCCGCTTTATTGTATTCCTTTTGGTATTCTTCAAGGAAAATTGCGTAATCAAGCATTATTTCCGCATTTTCAGGAAATTTTCCAAGTCCCAATTTATAGATTGCTTCTTTCTTTTTTATATCTTTTTCGGTAACAGCTTTCATTACTACATCCAGCCACGATGTAATTTCCGTTTTTTCAAGACTTTTAAACACATCCGTTATATCGACTGGTTTCTCACTTTCACCTGTTTTTCCGAATACCTTTTCACGCAATTCATACACTTGTTTCCTATACTCATCTACCCGCTCTTCAGAAGTTTTTTTCATCTCTTCATCAAGCAATTTATAATCCAAAGATTCATTAAAAAGAAGCATCATTTCGTCAAAACCTTCTATCGGGATAAACCAGCCATTTTGTTTTTTTACAATATGCATAATTCTATCATTTGGAATTTCATTTTCTAAATGGCACCAGAACATTCCTAGCCCGGTATTTTCCATTCCTTCTAAAAACCCCATCAAACTCCCATCGTTTCCCCCATATCCAATTACCAAAGGTGTATATGTTTTAAATACTTCCGTTAAAGCAATAATCCAATTCTCTGACAAGGATTTTGTTTCTTGCTCCGAACTCTTAGGATTTAATAAGAGGTCTCTATGAATTTTCGCTATGATCGGTCTTTTAAGAGAAATAGTGAGATATCCACAAAGAGATTCATGTCCAATGATCAGGGGTTTTTTCTGGGTATATATAAATAAAGCATCTTCTGTGAGGCTATCGAAGTTAGTAGTAATTACAAGATTATGTTCTAATTTGGCAAGAATCTGCGCAAGTACGGAATACCCTAAACTCGGCTCTTTCCCCTCCATTTCCTTTTGTAGTTCGTCATATCCATCTTGTGAATTTAATTCAAAACGTTTTTCATAAATTTGGGAGTAAAAATCCCCAGCGTTATTTTGATTGATTCCTTTTCCGTCAATCCATTTTTTTTCTTCACCTGTAGGATCGTTTTCAAATAATTGATTTATCCAAGCCTTAGCGAGTTCACCGCCGGTTCTAATTCCGGATTGTCTCGATGCTCCTGCACCAAGTATAAAACAATATTTTTTATCTTCCCTATCGAAATCTAGAATAAGTTTTTTAAGAGTAGTTTTTCTATAATCATCCGCCATAATACCGCCTTATTATGGTATCTTACATTTATATATGGCGTTTGTCAAGCAAATATTCGTTTTTCTAGCATACTTTGTTAATCCGTGTATTCCGTGTTATCCGTGTGAAATGCGATCGGTATGTTTCACCCCAATGGATCTAGCGGCTCATGCTTCGACACCCCGCGATGAACGCGGGGCAAGCGCTCATGCTTCGACTGGATCAGCATGACAATTCCGTCATCCCCGTCACACAGAGCACAGTCGAAGTGTGGGCGTAGTCGAGGCCCCTGAAAATCCGATATGCTCTCACCATTTTATATCCATCCGAAATTTTCCGCCGTCGTTTTCATCCATTTGCCGACGGTCTGATAGATGATCTTTCCTTCCTCGATACCGTTCCGTTCGGGTAAAACCCTTAGCATTTTATTGATTAACAGCTCTATATTCGGGGGCTTTATTTCCTGCTCCGGTAACAAGTACGCAAGCCAGTCTTTTCGTGGTATAAACGAACCGTTTACCGCATAAACAAATCCGCAGAAACATTCGAACGCCTCGTGGAAATTCTGCGCCATCTGATGATACGCCTCCCGGTATTCCCATTTTTCATAACGGTACTCGCCGCAAAGATAAAAATACCGCCGGTAATTCTTCATCGCAGTATCTTTCCGCGACCCCTGGCTTTTGGGGTATAATTGTCTGATGATAGAATCCATCTCAGGATATTTCGTGGTTAATACTAGCGACTCTGAAAGGGCGAAGCATTCCGATTCCGATTTATTCGTATCGAATATGTGCGAGAGGGTTTCCTGCTTGATCTGAAATCCCGTATTCATAAACCGGGTACAATAATAGGGGATGAATGGCTCCCTGTCCGGCCCGTAACTATCCTGCAAATTCAAGTTCCCCGTATCTGAAATAATAGTCAGATCGACGAGAACTCCCAATTTTCCCATTCTGGCATCCCCGCGCGCGGCCGAACCTGTCAGGAGAATACTGGTAACATCGAACTTCGAGTCAATATCCTCAGCAAATAATTGTGCGATGCGTTTTAACCCGCTGCAGAAGTCAGCCTGCTCTTCGATCAATTTCCCGATGTTTTTCATAGTTTACTCCGGTAATCCGATGACTATTTCCTCCGGGAACCGTTTGCGGATATCGAGCATCGCGCCGAGCTCGAGCACCGTACTCCACGCCGCGTCCGTATGGAAAAACCCCTTCGTGCCGAACCTGCGGTGGATATAGTCCCAGTTCGTCTGGTTAATCTGCTCCGGCTGCCACCCGTCGAACTCCGGCCCCCGCC
>MIBD01000049.1:2727-3249 GCA_001829395.1 Spirochaetes bacterium GWF1_49_6
CGAACTCCGCCCACTCCCCCTCGCCCGCCGCCTTCGCGAGACGCAGGAAGTCGTAGGCGATGCGCATCCCGTAGAAGTCGAGATGGTGATGCGCGACCGATACGCCGGTCATCCCGCGCGTACGGAATCCGAGCTTCCCGAGGGGCGACCCCGCCGGGAACGCCACATCGTAAGTCCATACCCATGATAGGATAAACTCCGCCGCCCGCCGGGCGTAACGGATATATTTCAAATCGGGGGTAAGTTCGTTGAGGTCGAGGAACGCGGTCAGGACGGCGCATCCCGCTTCTTTGTCGGCGCTGTCCGCGTCGAGAGTGTCCGCGCCGAAGTCCATCCGTTCCGCAAGCCCGCCGTAATAGTCCGCCGCCTTCGCGAGCGCGGCGCGTACCGTTTTATCGCCCGGGCGCAGCCGTTCCAGCTCCGCGAGCATTGTGATAATATAGGCGCCGTTCGTACCGTAGCCGTCGAGTTCCGCGCCGTCGAGCGTCCGCCATCGCCCGAAACTCCCGTCCGGGAGCTGGC
>MIBD01000049.1:3284-10202 GCA_001829395.1 Spirochaetes bacterium GWF1_49_6
TCGAGATACTCCGGGTGCTCGCGGCCGGCCTGTTTCAGGAGACTATAGAGCCGCAGGTAGCCGGACATCGTCTCGCCGTTCGCCCGCGCGTTCACCCCGTTCTTCCAGTCGTCACGGATGCCCGCGCCGAGATACCCGCCCCACTCCTTCTTCTTGAGGTTAAACATATCCTGGTGCGCGCCGTTATCGAACGTGCGGGAGAGGAAGAACGCCGCGATGCCCTCGGCAGTATCGAACTCGCCGAGACGCGCGTAAACCGTCGCCGCCTCCATCCCGCGAATCAGGAAACTCCCCGCCGTAAACTCATAGTAGCTCTGGAATAGGCCGTTGCCCTTCCCCATCCTGACCCACACCCGCCCGGTATCGTCACGCTCGGTCAGGAAACGCAGGTGCGCGAGGCGGCGCGTGAAAAACTCCGCATAATCGGGAATTTTTTCCTCCGGCGGCGCGAACTTCCCCCATGCCGCGCGGAACACGGGAAGGAAGAAGTCCGCCGAGGCATGCGGGTTATTATCGCTAACGATATAGAAATCCCGTTTATATATGTAAGGAACCTGACCGGCCTTTATCTCAAGCACCCGCGAGGTCGGGGCGGTCTGTCCGCCGAGCACGATACCCTTCTCGGTATAGGTCTTCGGAGCCTCGATATAAGGGACGCATAGCCGGAACACGGGTGTATCTCCCTCGAGAAAGGCCGACGTACTCCCGGTGAAACTATCGTCCGGCGCGGGCGACATGAATACCGCGCGATAGCCGGACTCCCCGTAGAGAACCGTGCATCCCGGTAACGGCATCCTGTCCTCCCGGAACGACCACGGCGCCTCCAGCCCGCCCCTCGGGAACTTTCCCTCGCCGTGTTCGTTAGAGCCGTACATCACCGACGGTACCAACCGGCTGCCGAATCCCCGCCCGGGCGCGATGAAGTCGAAATAGAGGCGGTAATCCCCGGGGCGCGTGATACGCCATTCCCGTTCGATACGCACCCCGTCATCCTCGTCGAAGAAGCGGTCAATAACCGTCAACCCGATAAATATCGCGGTCGCGGTCATCCCGTCGATATCCAACAGTTCGGTCGGGAGCAGGATGGAGCCGTTATAAAGCGCCGTATAGCGGACATACCCCGTCAATCTGTCGCCGTATAGCGCGATATGGTTCACCTTCGGCTGCAATTCAATTCCGGGCATTCACGTTCCTCCGAAATATTTACCGTTTGCTTGATTTTTTAAAATAAAAACTATCATAATAAGAGAGACGCAGTCTGTCAATAAGAATAACGTAACGGAGGGAGAAATGTTCGATAAATACCGGGTTGCCGAGGGTAAAGAAGTCAAACTGAAAGATTACGACCCCGCCGATAACGGAAAATTCGATAGGGCCGAGATGGAGGATAAGACCGCGAAAAACCTCGAAGCGCTGGACGAGCTCCAGTACAGACTCTACGCCGAGGGGAAACGTTCGCTTCTGATCGTGCTTCAGGCGATGGACGCTGGCGGGAAAGACAGTACTATCCGCAAGGTGTTCGGTATCCTCAACCCGCAGGGCGTGCATGTCACCTCGTTCAAGGCGCCCACCGCGGAGGAGCTTTCCCACGATTTCCTGTGGCGTATCCACCGGAACACACCCGCGAAGGGGATTATCGGCATCTTCAACCGCTCCCACTACGAGGACGTGCTGATCGTGCGGGTGAACAACTGGATAGATGACAAGGAGTGCGAACGGCGGTATAAGCAGATCAACGAATTCGAGCGGATGCTGACCGGCAGCGGTACGACCGTCCTGAAGTTCTACCTCTATATATCGAAGGACGAGCAGAAGAAGCGATTCATGGAGCGGCTGAACGACCCCACGAAGAAATGGAAATTCTGCAAGGGCGACCTCGATACCCGCAAACAATGGGACGAATACATGTCACAGTTCGAGGACGTGTTCCGTAATACCAGCACCGGAGACGCGCCGTGGGTGATCGTCCCCGCGGATAACAAGCGTTACCGGAACCTGATAATCAGCTCTATCGTACGGGAGACCCTCGAGAAGATGAATCTCAAGTACCCGGAACCGGAAGAAGGGCTCGATAAAATCGTTATTGAATAGGAGCGCTATGAAATCAGTAAATATCGCCGCGGTGATGCTAATACTGACGGTATCGGCCGTATTCGGGGTCACACTCAAAACCAACTCGATCTACCATCCCGATAATAAAAAGAATTGTATCCTCGGGTGGAATCCCGACAGCGGATTTTTCGCGCGGGTACTGAATATTTCCGATATGTCGTTTATTATGCTCGACGCATACGGGCGGATGTACGGCCCGTTCGGTTCGAACACGCAGGTTGTCATCAGCCCGGTCTGCTCGGGTTACGCATACACCAAAACCGCGAACGGGATGGACACGATTTTCATCGACGGTATCGAATTCAATTCATACGAAAAAGTAAAATTCCTTCAATTCCTCCCCGACAGTACCGAGCAGGTATTCGTTTTCCACGAGAACGGGAAGGAGTACGTCTATTTCAAGGGTATGGCAATCGGGGGATTCAACAATATAACCGGGCTTGCATTGGCGGGCGATTCTAAAAGCTACGGGCTGATCTATCGGAACAACCGGAGTTATTTCATTCATACAGGATATACAAACGCCGGGCCGTACCTGAATTGCAAGGAATTAAAATTATCCTACGCCGGGGGTTCCCGCGTCTTTCTCGCGAAAACAACAAATATGACATACCCCTGCGCATCGAAGGACGCGGAAACCTCGATCAGCGCGGACGGTTCTATGACTGGGATCAGCTACCTGAAAGAGTATTTCTATTATGTGAGGGTCTGCGATACGGAGTACGGGCCGTATGAATTTGCGTCGGTTCCCGTTTTCGGGGACGCCCCCGGGGAATTCGCGTTCTGCTATGTCGATCACGGCCAGTCCTATATCCGTACCGGCGAACGTGTCATCGGGCCGTACGATTTCGCCTATAACTTCGCGTTCCTGCCGGGAACTCCCAGCTTCGCGTATATCACCCAGTCCGGCGGCAATTACTTTATCCGGCTGGGCGAGAACGAGGTTCTCGGGCCGTACCGTTACGCGGATATCCGGGTTATCGGCGGAAAACTTTACCTTCTCATCGGGGCGAACGGGTCATTTTACTTCTGCGAAATGGAATGACGCATCCGGCATCCCGCAGGAATTGCGGAACATTCCTCGACCGGCTCGGAATGACATATATGCATCCCGATTACGTTTTTCTAATATAGACTGCTTCGTCATTTTATTCCTCGCAGTGACACAACTCGACCGCCCCAGTGCGCCGGGGACGGCTACTCTATGGCTGTGCCTCGACTTCGCTCGGCGGCCGCACTCACGCTTCGACTAGTTCAATGTACGCCTTTTGAGGTAAGGAACGGGACGTACTTCATATCGAGGTACTTGATATGCTTGATCAGCCAGTCGCGCAGGAAATTCAGGACGTCGAGCGATACGAGCATCTGCCCGTTCTCGAAATTTTTCCGGTGCCGCGCGAGTTGTTCGATGAAATCATGGTGCTGGGTTTTCTGGGCGTCCAATTCGGGGTATTGATGCGCGGCTAACAACTTTTCCTCGTCGGTAAAATGTACCGCCGTGTAACTCTCCAATTCCGCGAACACCGCATCGAGGGCTTGGCCTCCCTTCCCGTGATTCATCGCCTCATGCAGGGTATTGATGATACCGATGAGCTTTTTATGCTGACTGTCGATCAGCGCGATATTCGTATTCAGTTCTTCACGCCATTCAATAAAAACCATAGATAGCTCCTTGAAATGCCGACGCTTTTACTTAACCCCTTTTTCAGTCAGGTAGACGGCGTATTTTTTATCCGAATCCGCGATATGGGAAATCAGCCAATCCCGCAGGAAGTTCAGAACCTCGATGGAGACGAGCATCTTACCCGACGCGAATTCCCGCTTGAACTGCTTCACTTTGTTTACGAAATCGTCATGCTGGAACTTATGCCGGCCTAATTCCGGGTATCCGTTATCGCTGAGTATTTTTTCCTCGTAGGTGAAATGCACCACGGAATAATCCGCCATCTCGTCCAGAATAGTCTCGAGGACTGTCTTTCCCTTTCCTTCCCTCATCGCGTCATAAAGCGAATTGATAATATCGACCAATTTCATGTGCTGGGTATCGATGTCCGCGATCTTAATATCGAGACTCGCGCTCCATTGAAGGTATCCCATAATAACGACTCCTATTATACGAATTAATTCTATTGATCGGTTTACAGCTATCCCGCTCTCCTCCCTATCGGGGATTATCCCTTCGAGCTTAAAAATGGGACATATTTTTTATCCGTCTCGGCAATATGATTGATCGTCCAGTCCCGCAGGAAGGTTAAAATTTCAATAGACAGAAGCAATTTACCCGCGATGAAACCGTTTTGAAAATCGGTAACTTTTTTTATAAAGGACTCATGCTCCGCTTTATGCGCGCTGAACTCGGGATACCCGTACTTCTGCATCAATTTTTCCTCAGCCGCGAAGTGCTCCACGGCATACCGGGCAAGTTCGTCGAGAGTTACCGATAGAACTTCCTTACCCCGCCCCTGTTTCATAGCGTCATGCAGTATATTTATTAAATCGATTAGGTGCTGATGCTGATGATCGATCTCGGAAATATTTACGCTCAGCGCATCGCTCCATACCATGAACCCCATGCCGGCCTCCTAATGGAATAATCATAGGGCGGTTTTAAAACTATTAACATTTATGACAAATGGCTTTATAGCTTTATAAAATACGCCCGATGGTCACTTCCTTGCCACCGAGAATCGGTGATATTAGAAGTGCACCATATAAGGATATACAGGATTCAGTAAAATGTCAAAGGTTTTTGTTCACTTATCAATACCCGTCCAAGGCGGCGCCCACAGGGTATTCAGTGTTCTATTATGCCAGGAATTGGGCTGTTCCTATTTAAATCCCTTGGTATTCAGGAAATAGCCGAATCTCGTATCGACCTCGGCGATATGATTGACAGTCCAGTCCCTGAGAAAATTCATCACCTCGATCGAGAGAAGCGCCTTCCCCGCCTCGAAACCCTGCTTAAACTCGGTAACCTTCTGTATAAACGCATCATGTTCCGTTTTATGCGCGGTATACCTATCGTAGGAGTATTTCCGCATATAACGTTCCTCGGCGGAAAAGTGTTCCACCGAGTAGGCGGCGAGTTCGTCCAGGGTAACCGAAAGGACGTCCTTACCCTTACCCATTTTCATCGCATCGTACAGATTGTTAATCAGATCGATCAGACGCTTATGCTGGTTGTCAATCTCCATTACCGATACAGACAAACTATCAGTCCATGCCATAAAACCCATAAATCCTCCAGAATATATTCAGGGCAGTTCTCCCCCTGCGGGGACTAACGTAAAAACTATGATTATTCTAACAAATCAAAGCATAATTGATTATAAAACGTTCAATGGTGACTTCTTAAACTGAGTATTTAGAGGTGACCATCAGATAGCATTATTTATCAGCGGAAGGGTGAAATAAAACTTCGAGCCGGAACCGGGGACACTTTCCACTCCGATCACCCCTCGATGCCCTTCGATAATATTTTTTGAAATCAATAACCCGAGGCCGGTGCTCTCCTCCCCGCGCGCGGGGCGATTCGAACCTCTTCCGAACTCGTGAAATAAAACCGCACTATCTTCTTTCGATATACCCGGCCCCTCGTCGGTAATAGTAGTCCTGACACTTTCACCCTCAATCCCGACATCTATAGTGATATGGAACCCTTCGCTCGAATATTTTATCGCGTTCCCGATCAGGTTATTCAGCACCTGAATGATTTTATTTTTATCAAAGCGGAACAAAGGAATATCGTCGTATATTTTTAACGCTATCGCGATACCCCTTTTCGCGGCCAGTACCCGGTTCAGTTTATAGTTACGGGTCAATGTATCGGAATAATCGTTTTCATCCATCTCGAGCGTGAGTTGTCCGCTCTCGATCTGCGATGAAGTCAGCAGGTTTTTAATCAGGTAATTCATAAAATGCGTCGAACTGACAATCGATTCGATAAACTCATGCTGCTCGCCGCTAAGCGTATTCTTCAGATCCTCTTGTAGAAATTTCGTATAAGTATCGATCGCGGCGAGCGGATTACGGAGGTCGTGCGCGACTATCCCTAGAAAACGGTTTTTCGCCTTATTCAGCTCCTCGAGTCTGATACGCTGTTCCTCCACCTCGCTGACGTCGTCCACTATTAAAAGCACCGTATCTTCGCCGTTATAATGAATAAATTTCGTGGTGTACAGTAGGTACTTCATTATTTTCAAGCCGTGTATATAAAAATATCGGGTGAGTTTATGCCTGAGCACGGTTATTTTTTCCGTGACTGTCTTCAGGATCGACTGACGAAGCAGGCATTCCGCGCAAAATTCCGTTGTCCCGCACTGCTGGCCTGATTCCTCGACATACATGCATTTTATCCCGTTTCCGCAGAGCTTACCGATAAAATCCGAAGCTTTCTGCCCGAAAAGCACCTCGGCAGTATCGTTGATATTGATAATCCGCGCGTCTTTATCCACTAAAAAGACTGCCGATGTCAGACTATTGACAAGTTTCTGCAAAAACTCAGTCGATTCTTTGAAGTCTTTTATATTGAGTTTCATATTTTTTCACTATGATAAAAATCATATTCATCTATAATAATAGTATAAATAAATATCACATGGTGGTCAAATAATATGCAAAAAATTAATGGATAGATTATTATTTATACAAATATAGGCTGTCTTAGGATAGCCCCTTCCTCTATCCCTTTAATAATAAAAGGGGCTGTCTCGGGCTTGATGACAAACAAGGAAATTCAGGAATTTCCCGTCACTGCGAGACGCCGCGCGTTGAAGCAGTCTATCTTTACTCCTTATATGGTATTAA
>MIBD01000050.1 GCA_001829395.1 Spirochaetes bacterium GWF1_49_6
CCTCATATAGTAATCATCTGCCGATTTCCTCCATCACGGGCAAAATATCAATATTGCCTCTCAGACTGATATCGGGAATAGCCGTCACGCACCATGCAGTTCCTCTATAGCCGATTTCCTCCATCACGGGCAAAATATCAATATTGCCTCTCAGACTGATATCGGGAATAGCCGTCACGCACCATGCAGTTCCTCTATAGCCGATGTCCTCCATCACGGGCAAAATATCAATACTGTCTCTCAGACTGATATCGGGAATAGCCGTCACGCAGTGACTTGCCCAAATCCGGTTTTATTGCTATAATTACTATATCTCTCGAGTGCGGGTCGGCGATTATTAAACTGGGCAGTATTTTACTTGCACGACAGTTTACCGTCGCGGGCTATATATCGATACACACACTTCATTTGGTATCGGGGTTAGCCCGCCCGCAGGGTGCTATAATTATTGGGGAGACGGAAAATGAAACTCAGAAGGCTTATCGCGGTCATCATCCTGAACATCGTCATAGTTGTAACCGAGTTGATATTCGGGGTAATCGGCAACTCGCTGGGGCTGGTGGCGGACGCTATCCATAATTTCAGCGACGTTCTCGCGCTCGGGATTTCGTTTATCGCGTTGAAGTACGCCGAACGGGAAGTCAGCGAAAGGATGACTTACGGGTATATCCGTTCCGAGATGATGGCGGGGTTTGTGAACTCCATCTTTCTGATACTCGCGATGATGTACGTCGTGTTCGAATCGGTGAAGAAACTGCTCGCGCCCGAACCGGTGCAGGGTGTTACGATGATGATTGTCGCGGGAGTGGCGGTGATCGCTAACGGGCTGTCGGTGCTTCTCCTGCGCGGTACCGGAGCAGGGCACACGCATCACCACGATCGCGAGCATGGGCACGACCTGCAGGGCGAGAATTGCGAGGTGGTCGCGCATGAGGAAATGCCGAAGCGCGAGGTCGAGGATATGAATATCCGCGCGGCGACCCTGCATCTCCTGAGCGACGTCGCGATATCGGCCGCGGTTATCCTCGGCGGGCTTGCTATCACGCTCTGGCAAATCCCCGCGATCGACCCGATCATCTCCATCCTGTTCGCGGTTTATATCACTATCAAGGGAATCGGTATACTCCGCGCGACCTTCTTCAGCCTGATGGACCGGACGGACGGCAATCTGAATAAAATAGTCGAGGCGATGAAGGAATTCCCCGAGATCGAGAATATCCACGGGGTGCACATGACCCACCCGTCATCGAAGGATACCCTGTTCACCGCGCATATCGTGGTGCCCTCGAAGATGCCCATGGAAGAGGTGGAAGGCCTGATCGAGCGTATCCGTGAGAAACTCAAATCGATGGGGATCACCCATATTGTTATCCAGCCGGAGACCCGGAAATACGCTCGGGATACGATTCTCTGCGACGGGCATTAGCGGATTAACGAACGGTGTAATCCGAACCCTTCGACAGGCTTTGACTTCGCTCAGCACAAGGCTCAGGGTGACGGAATGGTAATACCGGATATTCGCCGGGCGTGGCCGGGACTTGTCATCGCGAGCGTAGCGAAGCGATCTGCTTTATGCCGGTTGTTTTTTCAAAGACTGCTCGCTTCCTTCGGTCTCCGGGCGCAGCCGGGGAGCCTGAAATATATCAATAGAAAACGATGTTAGAACGGGAATAAAATGTCCGGTAAACAAAATATAGAAGAAAACAAGGGTTACATCACACCCGAACGGGTTTCCGAACTCCCGTTATCGCCCGGCGTCTATTTGATGAAGAACACCGCCGGCGAGATTATCTATGTGGGCAAGGCGATCAACCTGAAAAAACGGGTGTCGTCGTACTTCCAGAAGAATCACCCCGATATCAAAACGAGAATGCTGGTATCGAATATCGCGCTGATCGACTATATCACTGTCGGGAACGAGATGGAGGCCCTCATCCTCGAGGCCAACCTCATTAAAAAATATCACCCGCGCTATAATGTCGACTACAAAGACAACAAATTCTACCCGTTCATCACGGTCACGATTAAGGAAGAATACCCGCGTATCTTCCTGACCCGCGAACCCCGGAAGGACGGTTCCCTGATATTCGGGCCGTACACCAGCACGCAGATGGTGCGGCGGTATATCGATATGGTGCAGAGGCTGTTTATGCTGCGGATATGCCGCGAACTCCCCAAGCGGGAATGCCTCTATTATCATATGCACCGCTGCAGCGCCCCGTGTATCCAAATGGTGACGCGCGATGAATACAGGTCGCAGGTCGATCTGGTGGTGAAACTCCTGCGCGGGGAGACCGACGAACTCCTGAACGATCTCGAGAACGAGATGCGCGCGGCGTCCAAATCCCTTCTGTATGAGAAGGCGCAGGCGGTCAAGGAGAAAATCGAGGCGGTACGCTTCTTTGTCGAGGGCCAGCATGTCTATCTCCAGTCCCGCGTGAACGCCGATTTTATCGCCGCCGCGTCGCGGCTGGGAAAAATCCTATACGTGGTGAATATTATCCGGCAGGGTAGGATGATCGGGAAGCGGAGCTATACCGCGTCGCCGCGTATCGACGAGGACGAGAGCGAGATGATGGAGCGTTTCGTGATCGAGTATTACAACCAATCCGATAAAAAAGCCGACCTGATAGTCCTCGGCGAGGAATATCACGAGCATATCCCCGCGTTGAACGGGTATTTCGGGGATACGGTGGGCGGTAAGGTCAGGGTCGCCACGCCGGAGGATAACGATCAATCCGCGCTCCTGCGTATCGCGCATGAGAACGCCGAACTCCATCTCGCGCAGGTACTCAGCAAGATCGAAAATTCGGAGAGCCTCACGCTTCTCCGGGACACCCTAGGTATCGACCGGGTGCCGATGCGGATCGAGGGTTTCGATATCGCGAACATTCTCGGACAGCAGGCTGTCGCGGCGATGGTCTCGTTCTACGGGGGCGACCCGGATAAGGACAATTACCGCCATTTCAATATCCGTTCTATAAATACGCCCGACGATTTTATGATGATCCACGAGGCAGTCTTCCGTAGATACAAACGTCTCCGCGACGAGGGGCGGGAGTTTCCCGATCTGGTGCTGATAGACGGCGGAAAAGGGCAGCTCCACGCGGCGACGGACGCGCTCGCGGAACTAGGGGTTTCGCTGAACGTCGTGTCGCTCGCGAAGAAGAACGAGGAGATCTATATTCCTGGGCGCGACGAACCGGTCGTGCTCGAACGGAATTCCCCCGCGCTTCATGTACTCCAGCGGGTGCGCGACGAATCTCACCGTTTCTCCAATAAGTGCTATAATCGACTGAAACGGAAGTCGGCGGTGGAATCGGTGTTCGACGAGATAGAGGGTATCGGCGAAAAGCGGAAAAATATCATCACGCGGAAATTCCTGAAGCGGGAGATTATCGAAAATTTGACGTTGAAGGATCTGACCGACGAGGGTATCCCCGCGGATTCAGCGGAAAAAGTTTACAATTCCCTTAAAACGCTGTATAATAAGTCCTCAGATTAGAAGATTCTTATATGTCGCAATTGCCGGGGGGAACTCTCTTTTAGGACGTACCATGAATATTCTGGTGTATACCCAGTCTTTCTATGCGCGCAAGACGTTTATCAACGCGCTTATCCCGGTAGGCATATCGGTGTTTCAAATCGACCATATAAAACCCTTATTCGATGCGATCAGAAAGAATTCAATCGAGTTAATTGTATTTGACGTCATCCAGGAAAACTATGAAGAAATATTTCCCGAACTGATAAAAATCAAGCAGGGAACCGAAACGGGGCTTCCGGAAAAAATCGGGCTTCTCATGCTGATCGGCGCGGTGGATAAAGCCCAGATTACCCGCGCGCTCCAGTTGGGTGTGATCGGGTTTATCAAGAGTAACGCGTCTGAAGAAACGATCTCCAAGTACATCATTGAGATTTACCAGAAGATCAGGGGGATACCGCCTCAGCGTAAATTTGTCCGGGTTTCCTTAAATACCGCGTTAGAATCCGAGAGGATCGGGATCAAATTCCGGTCGCCGTTAAATATGCAGCTTATCTTAGGAGTAATCAAAGATATCAGCGCAGGCGGGATCGCGGTGGAACTTGTCGGCACATTCGAAAAAACCGCGATCGAGAACGGGATGGAAGTGAAAAACATGCAGTTCATGCTGGACACGCGGGATGTACTGGTGAACGCGGTTGTGGTCGCGTACCAGAAGAGCTTCTGCGCGTTCCGTTTCACTCATCTATCTCAGCAGGACAGGGAAGCTATGAGCCAATTTATCTTCGACAAGATTTCACGGATTTCCGAAGTGTCCGCTAAAGAACCTGAAACATCTTCGGATAATTCCGCGGCGCCTGTCTCAGAGTAAATTTGACGGGGTGATATGAAGAAAAAGAAGGGGATCGATTTTCCTAAGCGGATCGAACGGCTCTCGGACGAGATGCTGAGGTCGGTCGTACACTCGGCGATTATCGAGGATTTGGACGGCCGGGGCGATATCACCACCACGGCGCTTTTCGGCGAATTAAGCGAGGCGTCGCGTACCGGGCGGATATTCGCGAAAGAAAGCGGTATTGTCTGCGGAGTGTATGTCGCGGCGCGGGTTTATTCGATGGTCTCCAGTTCTATCAGTATCGAAATCGAACATCATAAAAAAGACGGCGAGTTTGTCAATCAGGGAGACACCCTGATGGTCATCAAGGGCAAACCGTCCGCGATCACGACAGGCGAGCGAATCGCATTGAATTTTCTCGGCCTTCTCTCCGGCATCAGCACAAAAGTCAACCGTTACGTAAAACTTCTCGATGGGACGCCGACCAAGCTTCTGGATACCCGGAAAACTCTGCCCGGACTGCGGGAACTCCAGAAATACGCGGTCGCGACCGGCGGCGGGTATAATCACCGTCTCGGTCTCTACGATATGATCCTGATCAAGGATAACCATATCGCCGCGGTGGGTTCGGTGGCCCGCGCGGTGGAACTCGCGAAAAAGGCTTATCCGATGGTGACGGTGGAGATCGAGACCGCGACCCTCGAACAGGTAGCCGAAGCGGTGGAGACGGACGCGGATATCCTGATGCTCGATAATATGGATAATGTCATGGTACGCGAGGCGATGAAGATTATCGACGGGGCTAAGCATATCGAGGTATCGGGGAATATCGACGAGAAGCGTCTGCGGGAACTCGGCGATATCGGGGTGGATTTTGTTTCGATGGGAGAGCTTACCCATACGGTGAGAAATCTCGACCTGTCATTACTAATCGAATAATAACCATGTAAAAATGCGCGGGGGTTCGGGATGAACCCCTTTTTAAATTCTATTGCGGCAGGTTGCGTTTATTCTGGAGCTCGCGATTCCGGCGTACCATCGCCATTTTTTCCTCGATTTTACGAATATCGTAGCAGACAATCTTGCCGGCCTTCAACCCGAATGTCGTCTTATCCACTTCCATGATAGTCCGTAACGCGCTGAAACCGCTCGAGGTGTTCTCGAGCCCGGTAAATCTGAGCATATCGTCGAAACCGACGTCAAATGTGAACGGCCCGCCTCCCGCTATATTTACACGCCCCTTCATCAGGAGGATATGGAATGCGTCGTACAGGCGTGTCTCCGGGTCGGCGATCATCATGTTGGTGATATGCCGGTGAATGAACCAGATGCGCTCCGAGAGGAGCGAGATGATCTTGGTGGCGATCTGGGGGTGGTTGCCCACGATATTCACGAAGTTCTCGCGGCTGACCGCCATCAGTTTGACTTTTCCCGATGCGACCGCCGTCGCGTTACGGGGTTTGTTCTCAAGGATGGCCATTTCGCCGAAGATGTCCCCTTGTTTCAGGATGTTCAGGAGCACTTCCTGTTTATTCTCGACCTTCGATATTTTTACCTCGCCTTCCTGTATGATAAAAAGATTATTCCCCAACTCGTGCTCGAGAAATATGATCTGCGAATCTTCATAGTAATAGATATAATTATCTTCCCGCCGCGGTTCGAGGTGGAGTTTATCCCGGTGATTGGTGATAATCTTCGAGAGCTTGGACTTGGCGAGCGGGACATAATTCCCTTCGGGATTATGCTTGATATACTGGTAGAACGCGTATGCCGCGTGATTGAACTGCATCTTTTTCGAATCGTAGTACTCGCCCAAATCATAGAGGTGGATGGGATTTTCGGTGGTATAGGATTTCAGGGATAACTCGGTCAGGAGCGCGTTGAAATAGCGGAGCTGTTTGCTGAAGTAACGCAGAATTTTCAGCGCGATCGGGGCGTTCTTCTCGATCAGGTAATTAAAGTCGTCGCGCTTGACCATGATCGCGATCGTATCCTCGAGCATTTCGATAGAATGGAGACGGGAGCGATATGCCATGCAGGATATAACCCCGAAGAAATCCCCCTCGTTCAGGATAAGTTCGCTCTGCGACCCGATATTAATACTGGTTGTAAATTGACGTACCTTTCCCTGCTTGATAATGAAGAAATAGTCCTCGCTGGGCTGTCCCTCGATCAGCGGAAAGCTCCCCTTCTGGAAGCGCACCATTTTAAATTTACTTTCCTGTCCGTTCATTCATCCGCCTCAACTACGATTTCTTTTCACTAATGCGCATTTCCCGTTATCACGGATTCCGGGATAAACTCGAATACTTTTTCTATATAGCCGTTGTTACCCTTTTTAAACGCGAGAACCGGCGGGGTTTTATATAACCCCGGGGCATCGAGGACGAACATCTTAAAATCCTTCGCGTTAATCTCTATCCGTGCGATATCGAACGGGTTGAACCGGGTATCGTTCGGATTATACGCCTGCAGCCCCTCCGCGTCCAACGCCGCCTCGAATTGGTACGTCTTTCCGTTATAGGTAATCTTCTTCAGGTAGCCGTACATCTCCGGGCTGTCGAACCCGCCGGGATAGCAGATTTTATCGATCGTCCGGGCGCGGTATCCCAAATAGGACTCGAAAAGCTCCATCGCCCTGCCGATCTCTTTATCGATCTTCGCCTTATTATCGGGGTAAAGGTTCGCAAGGTATTCGTGGCTGGCGGTATGGTTCACCAGTTCGAATCCATAGTCAAGAAGCAGGTTCAGCTTCTTTTCCACATACCCGTTCTGGAGGAACGGGGTATTCTCAAAATCGATGCAAAACGCGGCGTTCAGCTTGAAGTCCGGGTGCTTCTTCGAGAACCCGATCATAATACCGACCGCGCAATCGGGGTCTATAATAGGTTCCCCGTTCTTATCGGCGCCGAGGAAATCGAACTGCCCGTAGGTAGCGTCGTCGAACGTCAGCACATAGAGCATGCAGTCCGGCGGCAGCCTGTCGAGCGTCTTCTTATCCCCCTTCATCAGCGATAAGTATTCGTCGAGCGATATATTCCTGAAATTGTTCGCATACAGTAATTCAAGCTGCTCGCGGAACTCGTCGGACGAGACATAATACCGCATCTTTCCCTTGGAGATATACCCGATCTGCCCGGCGGACGTGGGGGTGATAAAATTATGGTACATGAGTATCGGTATCCTTCCGGCCACCCCGCTGAAAATATCGTCGATCGTCTGGTTGGTATAAGGGTTGACCTTATCGCCGTAGGTAAACTTCTTGGGGTCCGAATGGTTGTCCATCGCGTTGAGAATCAGCATTCCGTTGACAATCAATACTCCCGCAGCGGCGATCACGATCAACGCGTTGATAATAATACGCTTCACGGAAAACCCGTTATCGCCTTCCTTCTTTGTTTCGGTCCATAACGGATTTCTCCGTTTTTTTAGCTGAAAAAGATCTTCTTCAAACCGATCCATTCTACATCCTTTACGGGCTGGCTTCACGGATAGCCGCAAATGAAAAGTGAAAAATCCGGGTAAATAGCCGGTTTTCCGCCCGATAACCGCTTCGTTAAAAAACTTAAATGAAGCGCCCTTATATGAATCGGTATTCCTTCTTTAGTTCTTAAACAATCTTGCTCATAGGAGACTTTCAGGCTTTCGCGCGCTTCTTTTTGGCGGTTTGTTTCGGCGCGGATTTAAAAAGAATCCCCGCCTTTTCCATTATTTTTATCACCACAAAGACTACGATTAATGCCAGCGCGCCGAATCCCAGTATCGCGAGATAAGTCCAGAATGTCCATTCCAGCGAAAGGACGATCACCGAGAAGATGTATGAGAGCGCCCCGCTGCCTTCGGAGACGGTTAACTCTACCGTGCAGAACTCGTTCTCCTTAGAAAATCCGCCTAGACTCACCCCTAATCCGCGTATCGTTTTCTCTATTTCGAGTATCTGTTTCTCCAGCTCGATAAGTTCGTTGATCGTACCGGGTTTCTTCTTGAGCGCGATCAGCGAATCCCGCATCGTCTCGAGCGACTGTTTCTGTACATTCAGGTCCTGGTATTCGCCTGTTTTATCGTACTTATTGATGGATAAGCTCTTTACCGTACCGAACTTCTGGAGTTCTTTAATAATACTGTCGAAATGTTCCGGCGGCACACCGATCACCAGTTGGAGGATACGGTTTCCGGGAAGCCCGTTCCGGCTCTCATTTTGAATGACCGCGTTATTAGACGCGATCAACCCGCGGATATCCGTCTCATCCTTCTCGAACCGCGAACTGCGGAGGGAAATATTTCCGACCATTTCGTACTTCTGCTCGATTGCGACAGGCTGGGGAGCGCCCCCTTTATCGTTCATATACTTTACCGTCGTCTCGCTCATAAAGTTACCGTACCTGTAAAGCGAACCCGATGAACTTTGTATTTCCCCTGTAATTACATTATTGTTTAACATCATAGTATTGTCAGAATACCCCGGCGGGGTCTGATAATACCCCTGAGAAGACGAGCTTTTCGCCCCCACGGCGAACGCGTAGATCATGCGGATTAAAAATAGCGCTCCGAAACCGACGGCCAGAATAATCAGCCCGCGAATAATTTTTTCTTTCATGTTCCCTCCTAGCATAGTACACTTTAATATCCCGAACGCTTTTTGTCAACTACTTTGCACCCTGCGGGTGAGCTAACTCCGATTACAGTACTTAGCGGGAAATCGGGATTAGTGTGCACGTATGTGCTGCACACACTAACATTGGCTATATACAATGTCGCAGGCTGGTGCTTTATATTACCGGTCACTATGATAATGGGGTTAGCCCCCACGCAGTGGGCGCAGTACCTTGCGGAAAATGTTGAAAATAGTTATAATATGGTACGTAAAAGGAGAAGAAATGTCACATAATAGAAAGAGGCATCATCCCCCGTTAGTCCCCGGAAAGCCGCATTACCACCGTACCGACGGTCAGCCTGACACTTCCGGCGAGAACAAGCCCGCCGAAGTTCTTCCGGGCGAGCAGGCCGCGCGGCCGCCGCTGCCGAATCAGAACCGGCCGCTCCCGCAGCCGCAGGGGCAGCAAGGCCAGCCTGCGAGACCCCCGCAGAACCGTGATAATACCCAGCGCCGGCAGGAACCGTCCCAGCATTCGAGGGACCCCCGCAACAGACGCCCCGACGGGAACCGTCAACAGCAGCCCGGATGGAAACCCCAGCCGAACCCGAACCGTGAGTTCCGCCCCGAACAGCGCCCGCCTCAGCCTGTCAGAACACTCCCGCCTGTGGAAATAGCGGACGAAATAAAGGAACAATTGGGTATGACCGGCCTCGAACCCAGCAAGAAACTCCAGGAACTGGAGAAGGCCGAGAATATCTGCCCAATTTGCGATAAACCCATCCAGGGACTGATATTCGCGCTCAAGCACGGGCCTACCGGCCAGTTCGCGCACTTCGACTGCGTGATGGGGGAAATCCAGAAAACGAAGCCCGACCTTCAGCAGAAGGGACGGAAGCTGTACTATATCGGTTCGGGCAATTTCGCGATAGTCCGGGAGATATTCGATAAACGCGGCCGCCTGAAAAATTACACCATTCTCGA
>MIBD01000051.1:0-2742 GCA_001829395.1 Spirochaetes bacterium GWF1_49_6
TTGTGCGGTAAAAAAGCATTTTTTTACCGGGTATGGGGGTGTCCCGTAAAATCACGGATATTAGAAGTGCCCATTTAAAATAATATTATCTATAAATCTTTAAATACGCCCAATGGTCACTTCTTTATCTTCGCGCGAAGTGCGGAGGCATGTCCTCTTTTCCTTAATACCGAATTGTAGAAAAGAGGGTTTTTAGAAGTGCCCATAATATTAGCATTACGGAAGGGAAAAATCAATTCAACCGGATAAATAAAAATCCCCATGCAATTCCCCCAAAATTATAATATACTATAGTGATTATGAAAATAAAGCAGATTGCTTCACGAATCCTGCCGGATTCGCTCGCAATGACCGGGTAAGGTGTGAATTGAAGGGAGAATGAAATATGCAAATCGAATTTCCAGGGACGGGCGGGTTTGTACCGAGATGTACGACACTCAGATCGTGGAAGTCTGATGTTATTTATTGCTCCGTTGTGAATTATTCCGTCCATACGGAATTTATATTGCAATTTACCCGGTGGGTGTTACAATAGTGATATTCGATTCGGGGGAATTTATAGACGATAAACTTGGAAAAGCCAAAACGGTGTATGGGGTGATGCTCCGGCAGTGCGAAAACGGGGGCTTGCCTGCCTTCTACCTTCGGCAGAAGGTAGAAAGGCCGCCGAGAATCGGTGGTTATTAGAAGTGCCCATCCTGTAGACTGGTTACGGCAGTGAAATATCCATACTCGGAAGCAATAAATAACACGGGCAATTGTCCTAAATGGAATGTATATCGAGGTGACGAGTGAAAAAGTATATCATCCGTTTAATCATTATCGCGGGGCTTGTGGGAATATTTTTCCCGGCGAACTTTCTGCTTCAGCAAAAGGTAAGCGAGAGCGAGAAGCCAGTCAAGTTCGCGTTCGAGTTTCCCATCCCCGAAGCAGTCGCCGATAAGTACGACGATTTCGATGTGAAAGACGTCGCGATGGTACGTATCAGCGGGAGTTTTAACGGATGGGACGGGTATAATACGAATTTTAATATGCTGAAGGTGAACGATACCCGATGGGAGATTTCTCTTCCGTTATCGCCCGGGCGTTACGCATATAAATATATAATATTTTTTAAGGAGTCTTCTACTGCAATCTGGAGCGAACAGGATAAGTATCCCGAATACGAATACGACGGTTACAACGGACGGAACTGTGTTATCAATATTCCCGATTATAAAGGCATTAGAAATCTCTTCGAGTTGATTTTTTTATGGTTGATCGGCGGGATAATCGCGTTCTCCCTGCTGGAATTTATCATCAGGATTCTCATGCGCGCGAAAATCTCACTCCAGCTCAAAATCGCTCTCATCCTGACGGTTGTCGGATTGATGGTGAATGTATATATTCTGGTTTTCAACCAGTCGCAAAAAAGCGGCGTCGTTAAAAAATTATTAGAGAACGAAGCCCGGCTTCTACTGGTAGCATTGGAAAATAACGGGGTCGATTTTTCAAAAATGAGCGACGGTTCCCAAACGAAAAAGATATTCCCGGTTATCGATCAGTTTATGGGAATTACGTATCTTTTTGATTTTAAGGATAAGGATCAATTCAAATCCTTGATCAAGGCTATCAGTGTGTGCGACAGTAAGGGAATTCTATTAACGCATACTTATACAAGGAACCTTTTTGGCGCAGGTATAGAATATTACGGGAGTGCGGAAAAATTCTTTGAAGCTCAGCGTATTGTATTCAAGGAAATTTTCGACCGGGAGGTATCGAATCAATCGGTTATAAATGGGGTTAATTTTTATGCTTATTCAACCAACGATATCCCGGTAGAAAACGATTTTCAGGATTTCCTGATGAAGAATTTTTTATTCAATTATGCTTTCTTTGATTTTCCGATCATTCAGGGGAACCGGTACTTGGGCTTTCTTCACTTCGAAATCGCGTCTCAACCTATTGCCGCAATGTTCAATGAAATGCTGCTTTATAACATGGTTCTGCTAGTCGTTATCTCCGTATTATACTTCATCCTGTTGACCCGGATGGGAAAGGTAATTCTCGAGCCGATGCACGAACTGATTAAGGGTATGAATTTCGTGAAAGAAGGGCATCTGGACTATAAGGTAATCGTAAATACCCGTGACGAAATCGCGGATATGGGCGACGCGTATAACTTCATGTCGTCCGAATTGAAAAAATCCTATGACGAGATTACTGAGTTCGCCAAGGGGCTGGAGGTTAAAGTCGCGGAACGTACCCATGAACTGAGCGAGGCGAACGAGAAGCTGAAGGAACTGGACAAGATCAAGACCCGTTTCTTCGCGAACATATCCCACGAACTTCGGACGCCGTTAACGCTCATCATGGGGCCGGTTGAATCGATACTAGGGCGGGGTTTCGGGGAGATCGACCCGCAGATGAAGGAGTACCTTTACTCGGTCTATAATAATTCGTTACGCCTGATGAAACTGATCAACAATCTCCTCGACTTCGCGAAGCTGGAAGCGGGGAGGATGATCCCGAAATACCAGCCGATTCCGATGGTGGAACTCCTGCGTTTCCTGATGTCCACCCTTTCATCGGCGGCCGAGAGTAAAAATCTCACTATCGACACGAAATTCCCCCCGGATGAGGTACTGCTCTATCTCGATAAGAATATGATGGAAAAAGTCATTATGAACCTGCTCTCCAACGCATTCAAGTTCACCGACCGGGGCGGGATAAAGATAGTCGTTTTTATCAGGGATGAGTATG
>MIBD01000051.1:2782-10059 GCA_001829395.1 Spirochaetes bacterium GWF1_49_6
CGATAAGCTGGACAAAGTGTTCGAGCGTTTCTCGCAGGTCGACGGCAGCGAAAGCCGCCGGTATGAGGGCACCGGTATCGGCCTCGCGCTGGTGAAGGAACTGGTGGAATTACAGATGGGCACGATTGATGTCGAGTCGGAGTTGGGAGCGGGTACGACGTTCAGGATAATGTTCAAACTCGGCACAGCCCATATCCCGCCCGAACAGATTATCGAGCAGGATAGCGATGAGATGGAAGTGAAAAAACACCTTACTATCGACTTTATTCAGGCCGGGGGTGATGTGAAGGAAGCGCCGAACCCGTTACCGAGGAACCGTCAGAATATCCCCGGGTATTCCGACTCCCGCGACGATATGAATCTACCATGTCAGCTGCTGATTACCGACGATAATCCGGATATGCGGAAATATATCCAGTTCCTGCTGAAAGACGATTACAGTCTGGTGTTCGCGAAGGACGGGCAGGAAGGCCTGGACTTGGCGCGGCAGTACCTTCCCGACCTGGTGATCTCCGACGTGATGATGCCGCGGATGAACGGTTACGAGTTCTGCGGAGCGTTAAAATCCGACCCCGCCCTGCGGCATATCCCGTTCATCCTGCTGACCGCGAAGGCGGATTTATCCGGGAAGCTCGAGGGACTCGAGTACGGCGCGGACGATTACCTGTCCAAACCATTCAATCCTAACGAGCTCGCGGTGCGGATACGCAACCTTCTCAAGAACAAGCGCCTCGAGACCGAGTTGTCGTTGAAACAGCAGGAGATAGAGAAAGACCTCCAACAGGCGAGCGCCGTCCAGAAGAGTATCCTCACCCCTCCAGCGGTCTACCGTTCCATCGAGGGCTTTGAGATCGAGACCGTATTCATGCCGATGAATAAAAGCGTGAGCGGGGATTATTACCATATTTCACATGGGGCGGACGGTAAGCTGTCGGTGATGGTCGCGGATATGTCCGGGCACGGGGTTCAGGCCGCGTTATCCACGATGCAGATAGACGCGTTGAACCGCGAGACCATGCATTATAAGCATACCGACGAACGTCTCGAAAAGATCAATTATCTCTTCCTCCATAACCTGAAGAGCAACACGTTCTGTTCGGCGTTCCTCGCGTCGATACAACAGGGTTTGATCGAGTACAGTACGGCCGCGCATCCGGCGCAGTACCTGATAAAAACATCCCAGCGGGAGATTGTGCCGTTAAAGGCCAAGGGGAAACTCCTCTGTTACTCCGAGGACAGCGCCTATGAACTCAAGACCGTACCGGTCTCATCGGGCGATATCCTCCTCTTATTCAGCGACGGTATCTTCGAGGAATTCAGCCCGGCAGGTGAGGAATGGGGCGAGGAAGGATTTATGGAGGCGATCACCATGATGCTGGAGGACGGTACGCTCCAGGATGCTTTAATGAAGGATTTCCTCGGGGAACTGACCGCCCGGATGGATAAGCACTTATCGGGGGTATCGATCAACGACGATATCACAATGATCGGGATAAGGGTCAAATAGAAAGAGAGCAATGCGATAATAATTAATATGTGGGAGCATGAAAAATGGCGGAATATATCGAAATTAAAATGGCGACAAGTCACGAAACGGTGCATGATATGCGCACGGAGCGACTGGCGCAGTTAAGCGAACCGCAGGAATACTTTCTTGAAGAGCAGGCCGTTAAATCGAAGCCGTTTATGATACTTGAGGAAGGGACGATGACAGGATATGCGCTGATCGCCGACGGGAATATCCTGGTCGAATTCTGTTGTTCCGAGACCGAGGTATTCCCGAGACGCGACCTGCTGGAACATGTCGTCCGCGAACTGAAAATTAAAAAAGCGTTCTGCCAGTCGTTCGACCATAACCTTTTATCCGCCGCGCTTCTCCTGAAACCTAAAGTGGATGCCACCGGAATCCTGTTCCGCAAATTCGACGCGTTCAAATACTGGAACACCGCGCCTAAGGGGCTCGAATACGCGGCTGCGGGAAAGCAGGATTACGATATGATACGCGGGATAAACGAAGGATTCTTTTCATCGGACGGGGAGATACGCGGCCTGATCGCGAGGGGAGAATTAATAGCGTTCTACAGCAATAAGCGGCTGATCGGGTGCGGGATTATGCAGCAGGCGGTACCCGGTACGAATGCGTACGATATCGGTATGATGGTCGATCCGGTGTTCCGGCGGCAGGGCTACGGCGCGTATATCGCCTACCGTACGGCGTCGCAATGTATCGCGGCGGGTCATCGTCCCGTCTGCGGGTGCGGCATTGACAATACCGCGTCATTGAAAGCTCTCGAGAACGCGGGATTCATATCGCGGCATCTGTTATTGGAATTGAAGTTCTGATAAAAAGAAAAACCATCCCCGCGAGGGAATGGTTTTATGTATGGAATCGGTTTATGGTTATTCCCAAATCGTCACGGGGACGAGCGTGTAATTCCTTCCGAAGTTATTATCCCATGCCGTGCTGCCGTTCAACGTATAAGCGATCGCGAATTTAATTTCAGCGGGCGAGCCTTCGATCGGGACGACGTACCACCATACGGAATATTTATTCCCGCCGGTGAAGTCCGAATCGTCGTAGCTGTATTGGGCGGGGCATTCTTTAACGGTCGCCCAGTTATCGGTGGTATAGACTATTTTGACGCTTTTATCACCCTCGGCGTATTTCGTATAAACCCGCCCGGTAAAGAAGGGTTCGTCGACGATGTTGTTATATTGGGCGTTCTGCATCGCGGCAATGCTCTTGCTCCACGCGAAGTCGGGATAGAAATTTCGGGGACCTGCGCCTACATGATAATCCGCGCCGCCGTTATTATCCCAGTACGTCTGTCCGTTAACGACATACTTGATCGCGAAATTGATATCCCATCCGCCGAACGGATTGAAGCCGATATTGGTATATGTAAAGTACCAGAGTTCCTTATTATTGCCGAGAGATTTGACATAGGATGCGGCGAGGTCCGACCATACGCCGTCAAGCTCGTAATGCACCACCACCTGTTTCTGGTAGGCGGCATTCTCGATTTCGATATAGCCCATAAACGTGCCCTTACCGAAGGTCTGTATCGCGAAACAGTGCGAGTAGAAAAGTTTCACCATCGAACCCTCGCCGTAGCCGAGTTCGGAGAGAGATGCACCGTCGGCAGGTTTTTCCGCCTGCATGGTCTCGCTGAGCGAGCAGGATGCGCCTATCAGTACGATTGAGGCGAACAATATCAACAAACTTTTTTTCATCAATTGACTCCTCATTGTTAAATAGGACAATATTATAACGGGGAAAAATGTAAAATACAAGAAAGCGGTTACATTTTTTTTAGTTTTCTTTTGTACTTATTGCTTTTCACTTAAAGATAGGCATATCCGATAAATAAAGCGGTAATACCCAAAATAATTGACTTTAAAAAGATATCAATTAAAATATATAGTGTATATTTATTAATCGTTATATAACTTTATTGGCTTTATAAGTGGAGGGTCATATATGATAAAAATCAAAAATATTCTTTTCATTTCCGCCATTATTTTTATTTCCGGGGTGGTGTCATGCGGTTCGGGGGTCGAGGGTTTCCTCAAAGCCGGAGACTACGCGAAGGCCGACGCGGAATGCGGCAAGCAGAAAGGGAAAGCAAAAGTCGATTGCCTGAATAAAATCGCCGAATTTTATTTTATGAACGGTTCCTATTCCAATTCCGCGAAGTACTATAAAAAGATCGAAGACGTATTTTTCGAGAGTAAGATCGCGTCGGGTTCGCTGACGGAGCAATTCGATAAGGATACTATGAATATCCCGAATAAGGGTTACCAGAAAATCGCTGACGCTTACTTCACCAACGGGGATTACCAGAACGCGATTAAGTACTACGAAAAAACCGGGTATAAGGACGGTTACCGGATTATCGCAGACGCCTATCTTGCGAAGAAAGACCCCGTTAATGCGTTGAAGTATTACGAGAAACTTGGAGATAAGAACAATTATAAAAAGGTCGGTGATTTGTACCTTGAAATTGGGAATCCCGACGCCGCCGCGAAGGTCTACGATAAGCTCGAAGATAAGGAGAGCTTCAAGATGCTCGCGGATAAATTTTTCAAGATGGAAAAATTCGAGCTCGCTGGGAAATATTTCCAGAAAATCGACGATAAGGACGGTATGAAAGCGGTCGCGGATAAATACTACGCCAAGGAAAACTACGAAAGCGCCGCTCGTTATTTCGGTTTTATCGGGGATACTGTCAAGCAGAAGGAATGCTTTAAAAACCTTGCCGACGATTATGTCGATTTGGAAAACTTTGTAAAAGCCGGGGATTTCTACGGAAAGGCCGGGGATGCGGATAAAGGAAAGGAGATGTACTTCAAAGCCGCCCAGCTATTTACCGAAACCGGCGATATGACTAACGCCGCCGAGTACTACGGTAAGGCCGGCGACCAGAAGGCAAAAAAGGATATCTATCTTAAACTCGCCAAGGAGTGGGACAAACTCAAAGACTATAATCTGGCGGCGTATTATTCCATGAAGGCCGGCGACGAGAAGGGTATGAAAAACTATTATCTGAAAATCGCGGACGATTACGATAAAAAGAAAGAGTATGATAAGGCGATCGAGTTCGCTAAAAAGGCGGGCGATTTAGGCGCAGAAAAAAAGTACTATAAAAAAATCGCCGATTCCCTGATGGAAAACGAGGCTTATCAAGAGGCGGCGGAGTATTATAAAAAAGCCGGGGATGAGAAAAAGGTCAAGGCCGCGCAAAAGAAAGCCGCCGATAAAGAAAAAATGATTATGGACTACGGTTATAAAATTCTGGAATATATCCTGGAACATTATAATACGATTGTCTCGGACGCACCTGATCTGACCGAGCTCAAGAAACTGCTCGATTCATTCGAGAAAAAAATCGGGTTTAACGATTTAATTCAGGCCGAGGTATTCGCGAGGGATTTCGCTATCGGCGAGGCCGAGAAAATCCTAAAGAGCGTTTCGCTCGAGGATATGTCCGACGAACAGCTTCAGCTTCTCGAATCCTATAAGTCGATTGCAGACTTCCTGAAGAAATATATCGAGGGTTCGGGTTCGAAATAACGGCAGGGTCTCATGTCTACCATGATAACCGGGGGGCATCCGTCTTATCATAGCCGGATTCCGCAGTTTGTCTTGTTCAGCGGGAAGGAAATAAATACCGCTATTCTGGGGGAGCATCCCGAAAAATTTCTGGCGTCATTATACCGAAAAACACACGGCTATTATAGTTATAAACATTCCTATCTTGCTATCGAAAACGGGAATACCGTCGCGGGTTGCATTTTCGTGTTGGACTATGCTATAATTAGAAAAGAGTATTTTTCGGAAGTGCTGAACCATCTTTCACATCCGGTTCTTCTGCTCCGGCAGCTGAAGGCTATGCGGGACGCAGAGCAGATTATTAAAAGCGTGGAAAAGGACGATTGTTATATCACGCATCTCGCCGTGCTCCCGGAGTTTCGTTCGATGAGAATAGGCGAGGCGTTATTGAACCGGGCGGTCGAGTCCTGCCGGGAAACGAACCGGCGGAAACTGCTCCTCGATGTGGAGTCGGAGAACTCCGGGGCGATACGTTTCTATCAGCGCTGCGGGTTTTCGGAACTGATGGCGCGGAAAATCAATATTGCCGGGATGGTTTTTTCGTTAACGAGAATGGGTAAGATGATCGAATAGAGGGTGAGGAAAATATGCTCCATCTGTTTTTCTATCAATTTCGCGATAATTTTATAATTTTCAACCTGCTGCGTTATATCAGCTTCCGGTCGATAGCGGCGTTTTTTACGGCGTTCATTATCGGGATGATTATATTCCCGGGGTTTATCCGCAAACTCCGCGAACGGAAGATGGGGCAGGCGATCCGTGACGACGGCCCTCAGAGTCACCAGACGAAGGCGGGAACTCCCACTATGGGGGGATTGATCGTCATCCTCGCCGCGCTGACCGCCGTGCTCCTCTGGGTGAAATTCGAGTACTATGTCGCAGTCGTTTCAGTGTCGATTGTGTTTTTCGGCGCGATAGGGTTTATCGACGATTACCTCAAGGTGCGTTATAATAACTCGAAGGGCATCTCCGCTAAATTAAAGCTCGCCCTCCAGCTTGGCACTGCCGCGATCATCCTCGCGATGCTCTATTTCAATCCCCAGCATTGGCGTGAAAACGACTTCTCGTTAATGATTAAAAACGATCAGTCAAAGTCGGTGATCGAGTACCCTTATACATGGCAGAATTCTCAGCCATTGGAGTGGAAGCATACGAACAGTACCGGACAGCTCCAACCCCCCGGCCGTTACCAGTTTTTCTTCGTCGTCTCCGATCTGTTCGGGAACAGGGAGGAGCATCTGCTATCGATCGTTAGGCTTTTCGAGGATTACGGGCCTGTCGTCATGGATGTTCACGCGGTGGATGTGAAGCCGGAGGAGGTGGAATCCCCCAAGGATTCGATGCTGAAACTGTCATGGCAGATCGACCTGACCGCCCCGGTATCGGAAACCAAGGCCCAGCAGTATTCCGGTATCATCGAAGTGAAACGCAGTTCGGACTTCTTTTTCAGTTTTTATATACCGTTTTTCTCCCAGCCGATATTTGTCTGGCCGCCCATTCTGGGATTTGTCTTCTTCGCATTCGTGCTGATCGCGTTCTCCAACGCGACCAACCTGTCGGACGGACTGGATGGGCTGGCGTCGGGGATGGGGATTATCCTCTATCTCCCGTTCGCGATATTTTCCTACGTGATGGGAAATATCCTGATGTCGAATTACCTGCTGTTCCCGCACCTTCCTGGGGCGGGGGAAATCACCGTGATTATCGCGGCGATGATAGGCGGGTTTGCGGCGTTTCTATGGTATAACGTACATCCCGCGCAGATATTTATGGGCGACACTCTTTCCCTTTCGATGGGCGGGGCTATCGCTACTATCGCGATCATTCTGAAATTGGAATTACAGCTCCTTATAGCGGGGTTCGTGTTCGTCATGGAAACCGTGTCGGTAGTATTACAGGTGTTCTGGTTCAAGCGGTTCAAGAAACGGATTTTCCGAATGGCGCCCATTCATCACCATTTTGAATTGGGCGGATGGAAGGAGACGCAGGTAGTGGTACGTTTCTATATCATCAGCGTACTATGCGCGTTAATCGCGTTATCCGCGCTCAAGATTCGTTAGGAGGGGATTATGGAAAAATTGAAACTGACCGGCGAGCAGCAGCAGACGCTTCTGAAAGCGGTGCGCGCCACTATAGAGCGGGAACTGAAAGTCCCGTCGCCCGC
>MIBD01000051.1:10219-11609 GCA_001829395.1 Spirochaetes bacterium GWF1_49_6
ATTTCCATCCTGTACCCCGTCGAGGAAGTGACCGACCTCGAGGATATTCATGTCGGGCGGGACGGCCTGATACTGGAAAAGGGGGATCATCGAGGGCTTCTGCTCCCGCAGGTCGCCGCGGAGTACGGGTGGGACAGGACGCGCTTCCTCAACGAGACCTGCCGGAAGGCCGGGCTCGAACCGTTCGCGTGGGAGAACGGCGCTAAAGTCTATAAGTTCGAAGCGGAAATATTCAACGAGGAAAAAACGGGGTTAAAATAAAATTCAGGAGTGCGGATGCGGTACGGATTTTTCGGAAATCGCGGCATAAATGAATTCCTGAACGAAAAGGGAGAGGGACTATTCTTTTCCATCCTGAAGGACGGTAAGAGCTGGAATAAGTTCTTCTATAACGTCGGGATGCCCGATCCGTCGCCCGTACTCAACCCTATGCATAAGGACGACTCCTCTTATTGTTCCGATATCCATATCGGGCCATGCTCGTTTTCACCGTTCTACGCGAAGTACCGGATATTCGACAACACGTTTGAATGGATACAGTACCGGAACGTCATCCTTCTCAAAGCGCATCTCCTGAATCCCATGGATTTTCACGCCAACGGTATCGTCAGGCGTGTCGAGGAATACTTAGTCATCGGCGAGGATTTCTTCGTCCGGGGGATCGACTTCGAAATCTCCTACCTCGGCGAACTGGAAATTATTATATCCGACCGCCAGATAGAGTTCTTCTCGTTCGACGAGTACTACCGGAAGGCGAAGGACGAACTCCCGCTCGATATATTCAAAGAACGCGCTTGCGAGATCGCGAAGGCGTCCGTATTCTATAATCTCACATTGACGCACATGGGGGAGTCCCGGTTTATCGTGCAGGTCAATAAGGCATGGTCGGGATTTATGAGCGCGCTGTTCGGTCTGCAGGATACCCGGATGGGGGCGCTCGTGTTCGCGTGGGATATGTCGTTCTCATGCATCATACTCAGCCGTTACGATTCCCCCCTCGCGGAATCCGTCATGCGGGAACTATTCTCCCACCAGGCGGAGGACGGGCGAATCCCGCAGTTTATTATCGACGGCCACCGCAGTAACCGGACAAATCCGCCGGTGTGGTTTCTCGCGGTCAGGGAAATCTACGAGCGCGGGAAGGATGTTCACTTCGTATGGGAAATGTACCCCAAACTCATCGCGAATTACCGGTGGTTCAAGGCTAACCGGATGAACCCGGATTACACCTATAGTTGGGGGAGCGATAACGAGGATAACGAGAGTCTCCTGCGTCTCACGGGGAAGATAGGCGCGGTCATGGAATCCGGGATGGATAATTCGCCGCTGTTCGACGAGATGGGGTTCGCGGACGGGAAACTCGATTATGCGTGCATCGACCTGTCGTCTA
>MIBD01000051.1:11623-14530 GCA_001829395.1 Spirochaetes bacterium GWF1_49_6
GCGGCGGAGATTCTGTTGGAATTCTCCCGCCTGATGTCGTTACCTGGCGGGGAGTTCGTGGAGGACCTTATTTTCTACGGCAAGGCTATCCACGAGTTCTTCGATATGCAGACCGGTACGGCGAATTCGTTCAAATACGAGGGAAACACGAAGGTATTCGCGAGGGAGCTTACGCCGCTATCGTTCTATCCGCTGTTATCGTTCCTGGTCGAGGACGAGGAAATCCGCCTGCTGGAGAACCTTTTCCTATCGAAACATTTCCAGAACGAGCATATCCTGCCGTCGTTAAGTCCGTTCTCGCCGAATTACGATCCCGACGGCGATTACT
This sequence comes from Spirochaetes bacterium GWF1_49_6, assembly GCA_001829395.1. GTDB lineage: Bacteria > Spirochaetota > Brevinematia > Brevinematales > GWF1-51-8 > GWF1-51-8. The sequence continues at coordinate 11,952 of MIBD01000051.1, forward strand.
GGCGGGGCAGGATTTGGCCGCCCCTTAATTATATGGCGGCGTATGGATTTAAGCGGCACGGTTCCGATATTCACAGGCTGATCAGGGACGGGTCGGAAAGGATGCTTCTCACCGAATGGATCAAGCATAATCACATCCATGAGAACTACTCGGCGTATTCCGGGAACGGCGAGCCGCAGAACGCGATCTACGCGCGAAGCTGTCCGTTCTACTCATGGGGCGGGTTACTGGGGATTATAGAATGACGTGCTCGGTCGGCGGGGTCTTGGAGTTGATAAAGAATCTCAGCATATAATCTTCATAGGCGGCTTTATCTTCCGGGTGAAGCTCCTCGATACGCAAACCGTACTCCCCTTCATTGTCGCCCTTATTTCTAATGCGGCAGAAAAAGACAACGTTCTTTCCCTCGATGGTAAGCGAAATCTTCAGCAGGTCTTCGACCTCTAGGATTTGCCGCGTTCGAATTTTCAACCCCTCGAACGAAATATCGATAATTTCACAGCCATAGGTGGATTCGTTAATCGTATACGTCGAATTCAGATTGACAAGGATACGGGTACTGCGGATCATTTATTTTTCTCCATCCCCCTCAGCTTTATATATTTTACTGAGGACTTCGGTTTTTGTCCATTTCCCGAAAGATTCGTCTGTATAAGGTAAATGGATATTAACGTTTTATTCTTTCATTAACATGAAAATAAATTGAAACGACAAAACATTCCGCTTGACGGAACGTTGCGGGTTGTTTATAATATTGGGAAGATTTACTAACGAATACTTGCAGGGTGTGTATGCGCGCGATTATACAACGGGTAAAAGAGGTAAAAGTTGAGGTTGACGGAGAGGCAGTAGGTTCCATCGGAAAGGGTATACTCGTCTTCGTCGGCATAGGGAAAAACGATACGGATAAAGATATCGAATATATGGTAAATAAAATTCCCGGATTGAGGATTTTTCCCGACGGGAACACTGAAACTGCCATATCGGTTACTGAAATCGGGGGAGATATCATGGTGGTATCTCAATTTACCCTGTTCGGGGATCTGAGGAAAGGTAAACGTCCTTCTTTCTCGGATGCGATGCCTCCCGCTCATGCGAAAGAGGTATTCGAACGGCTATTGGGCGCCTTCAAACAGGCGGATATCGCCGTAAAGACAGGGGTATTTCAGGCTATGATGGATATCAGCTTAGTGAACGACGGCCCGTATACGGTGCTTTTAGATTCCGCTAAAGTATTCTAGGAGCTGAGAATGAAGTTAACATTTTGGGGCGTGCGGGGTTCTATCCCGGTACCGGAAATCAATAAAATGAAAGTCGGCGGTAATACTTCCTGCGTGGAAGTCGACTTGGGTATCTCCACACGGCTGATACTCGATGCGGGCACCGGAATTCGTCCGCTTGGCGCGAAGATCGCTAAGGAGATCGCCGAGGGGAAAGTTACCGAAGTGATTATCCTCCTCAGCCATTATCATTGGGATCACATTCAGGGATTTCCGTTCTTCAACCCGATATTCAACCCTAAGTTCAAGATATATATTTTCGGGCCAGCCAAGGCGAACCGGAAGCTCGAGGGGCTATTGTCCGGGCAGATGGAATACGATTACTGGCCGGTGAAGTTTTCCCAACTCCCGGTAAATATCGATTTCTACGAACTCAACGAAGGATCGCACCTGTTCAAAACGGGGCTGCGGGTGGTGGCGAAACGCCATATCCATCCCGGAACCGCCCTCGGATACCGTGTCGAGTTCGGCGGGAAATCGTTCGTCTACTGTACCGATGCCGAGCACTTCCAGAATCAGGTGGATAAGCGGGTAGTAGAACTTTCCAGCGATACGGGACTGTTGATACACGATGCGCAGTATACCGACGACGAGATCGAGTTCCGTCTCGGATGGGGTCACAGCACATGGCGGCAGGCGGTAGATGTGGCGAAGCAGGCGGCGGTGAAGCGGCTCGTGCTGTTCCACATGGATCCGGAACGTACCGACGAGGACGCGCTGGCTATCGAGGCCGACGCGAAGAAAGAATTCCCCGGCGCGGTTCTCGCGAAAGAGGGGATGACGCTCGAAGTGTAGTCCTGTTATCAAGTTAACCCGAATACTCTCCTGAAATTCCCGTCAATCTCCACGGATAAAACATCCAATTCCTTTTCCAGTAATTTCGCGGTAAACTCATAGGTATACCGGACGTACTCCGGGATATTTTTCTTTCCCCTGTGCGGCGCCGGAGTGAGGTAGGGGGCGTCGGTCTCCATGAGGAGTCTGTCCGGCGGTACTAATCGCGCGGCCTCCCGTAACGGTTCCGCCTTCGAGTAGGTGATATTCCCGGCGAACGAGAGATAATACCCCTGCGCGATCAATTTTTCCGCCTCGGCGGGGCCGTACCCGAAGCAGTGAAAGATGACGGGGATATCGAACGAATAGGTTGTCAGGATACGGAACGTGTCGTCAAACGCGTCGCGGGAATGGATAATCAGCGGGAGATTTTTCAATATCGCGGTCTCGATATTGAAGCGGAAAAGTTTTTCCTGCTCCGCCGGGGTCGAATATCCCCAGTGGTAGTCAATCCCGACCTCGCCG
>MIBD01000051.1:14564-14914 GCA_001829395.1 Spirochaetes bacterium GWF1_49_6
GGAATTCATCCCGCATGGCATCGCCGAACTCCGGGGCATTCTCGGGATACAGCCCGCACCCGTGGAGAATACGCGGGTATCCGCGAAGCGCCGCGGCGTTTAAGATTTCAGTATTATTTGTCGATATTTCAAGAAGATAGGATAGTTCTCGCGGAAAATTGTTTAAAAAATCCGCGAGCTCGTCCGGGGTATAAGTATGCCTGAGATGACAATGACTATCGATAAACATAAGCGCTCCTTTGACAGGTAAAAAAAGTATATCGGAAGTTTACCGTCAAGTCAAAGGAAATAAAGGAATAAAAATCTTGCATATTATTAGGAAGAAAACGCAGTAATTATTAGCGTATTTT
>MIBD01000051.1:14986-17811 GCA_001829395.1 Spirochaetes bacterium GWF1_49_6
TATATAAGAAGTCCAAATGGATGAAGTTTAAAGAGCAGACCACGCTGTTTTTCAGTAACCTGAAACGATTCTTCGCCAAGATCATGTTGAAAATACATGAAAAGGGCTCCCAGAAACTCACCATCATGGTTGTCCCGCACAACGAAAAGAAAATATTCAATATTCAGATATCCAACTATATCCTGTTTTTCGCGACGGTTATTCTCACCGTGACGGTTGTCACATCGGTCATCACTATCTCCAGCAACCAGCAGAACGCGAAAAAATTAGTCAGCCTGAGCGATGAAAACCAGTCGCAGATTCTCGTAATCGAGGGCTTTAAAAATAGCATACAGAGTCTGAATAATAAATTCTCCAAGTTCAAGGCCGACGTCAACCAGATATTCCGGGCGGCAGGCGGCGAAAGTGATATCTATCAGTTTAACGAGATCAAGATCGGCAGCGAATATACGAATGACACGTTACCGCAGGAAGCTCTATCGCTTGAGAAACTCGCGATGGAGCTCGAACTGACCAAGATGAAGATCGGCGAGATGCTGATGTTCAAGGCACAGATGGGCACGCTTCTCAGCGAGATACCGTCGCTCTATCCTCTTGCGGCACGCGCGAGAATTACATCACCCTATGGCCCCCGTATCGATCCGGTCTATCGCTGGAAATCTAGTTTCCATGCGGGTATTGACCTCGCGGTCGATCCCGGTACTCCCGTATTTGCCGCCGCTGACGGCGTGATCGATACCGCGGGATACCATGGCGGATACGGGCTCTTAGTGAAAATCAAGCATAAATACGGATTCGAAACTAAATACGGTCATATGCTGAAACTCGGCGAACAGATCACGGTAGGCGCCCAGGTTAAGCAGGGGCAGATTATCGGATATGTTGGTTCATCGGGTAAGGCGACCGGCCCTCATCTTCATTATGAAGTGCTGATTGGTGGCAAGACTGTCAACCCCGAACCGTTTATCTGTATGCGCCCGGGTAACTAATACTTTAAATAACTATTACAGTGTCGATTGGAGGGGTTGTGTCCGACAAAGAAAAGACTCAGGTAGGTAATGAAGTTCAGGTACGTGTAGATACCCACAGTGTGATCGGTATCTCCAATGCGTTCAGCGGGGAATTCCGTGCTGACGGCATACTCAGGATTGACGGTGATTTTAAGGGTGTTGTAAAAGGAAAGGGGACGGTTCTTATCGGGGAAAAAGGACGGATTCTAGGCGATATTTATGCCCGCTCCATCCGCGTCGGCGGTAAAGTCAAAGGCAATATTTACGCGATGGAAAAGGTCGAACTTCTTTCTACAGGGAAGCTGGTAGGCAATCTGTGGGCGCCTAAGTTTCTTGCCGAAGAGGGGATGGTTTTTACCGGGAATGGGAAAACCCTGAATAAAGATGATGTCGAGAAACTATTCAAGCAGAACGTGGAAAATCAAGTCCCGATAATAAATGAGGATATATAGGGGTTTGTTATGTCTGAGATTTCCAAGGTAATGGTCGGACCTTTCGAAGGCGGAGTGCTGGTTAAGGTCACCGGCAGAGGTACTATGGAATTCTGCTCCCAATTATTCGATTATCTCATCGCGCGGATTGAAAAGAACAAATCCGAAAATATTTACTTCGAACTCTCCGAAACGAACTATCTGGACAGTTCTTTCATCGGCGTCATTGTCTCGATTGAGAAGAAACTCCAAAAAGAATCGCGCGGGTCGATTGTTATCCTGAATCCCACCGAGAAGGTAAAAGAGATTCTCTCGATGATGGGGTTAAGCGAAATCCTCCCCATGAAGGAGAACGCCAAGATAAAGAATATCGAATTGAGTGAAGAAATAGAAAAGAAACTGGAAAAAGATTATAATGATATCAAACTGCTTTTAGAATCCCATCAAAATCTTATGGAAATCAATCCTGAAAACAAGAAGCGTTTCGGTCTGGTCGAGGAAATGCTGAAACAGGAACTCGAAAGGAACAAAAATGAATGATATTCATCCTACCGCGATTATTGGGCAGGACGTAGTATTAGGCGACGGCATCAAAATTCACCCTTACGCTGTTATCGACGGGAAAGTTGAGATCGGCGACGGTTGTGTGATCGGTCCGTTTGTCCATCTCACGGGGTGGGTAAAAATCGGAAAACTCACGAAAATCTATGCCCATGCTTCTATCGGGGAAGACCCGCAGGATTATTCGTTTGACGGCACTCCCGGACTGGTGGAGATCGGCGACGAATGTTTGATTCGCGAGGGAGTCACAATCCATACCCCTGTTCACGGGGACGAGGGCTGTAAGACGATTGTCTCCAACAAGGCGTTCCTGATGGCAAACGCTCATGTCGCGCACAATGTCGAAGTGGGGGAGAATACGGTTGTTGCCAACGGTACCCTGCTTGCAGGATTCGCCAAGGTCGAGGAACGGGTATTTCTTTCGGGGAATATCGGGGTTCACCAATTCTGTCATATCGGCGCGTACAGTATTGTTTCGCCGGTCGCGAAGGTAGTCCAGAATATACCGCCGTTTATGACCGCCGACGGAAACCCCTCGCTCGTACACGGATTAAATGTGGTAGGGCTGAGGCGGAACGGTTTTAACGAGGAACAGCGGTCGAAGATAAAGGACGCGTATAAAATGCTCTATTTCAGCGGGCTGGGTTACCGTGCCGCGTGCGACGAGATGGAAGCGAAATATAAAGAGGATCCCTGGATAATGAGGCTGGTTACGTTTGTCCGGCAATCCAAGAGGGGGATAATCGGTGCCGCCCAGAAAGGGGAATAACTCTTCCGATATGCAAAGTCCTACTCATCAGAAAGAACTCAAACCTGAAAAAAC
>MIBD01000051.1:17826-19528 GCA_001829395.1 Spirochaetes bacterium GWF1_49_6
CGGGGAAATATCCGGCGACGCTCATGCATCCGAACTCATCGGCGAGCTCAGCGCGATGGGCCGTTACGATTTCGTCGGGCTGGGCGGAAAGCACATGTTCGACGCGGGACTCCGTTCGGCATTCGGCGACGTCTCCACGCTCAGTACGGTGGGGTTTGTCGAAACACTCTACTTCCTCGGAAAAAAAATCCGCCTCCTCAGAAAATCGGTGGAGTTCCTGAAAAACAATCCCCCCGACGCGGTCATCCTGGTCGATAACCAGGGTTTTAATATCCTGCTCGGACGGGAAGCGAAAAAGCTCGGGATACCCGTTTTTTATTATATCCCCCCGACCGTATCGGTATGGGCGGAATGGAACGCCCCGAAGGTCGCCGCAATCTGCGATCATTTGATCTGTAATATCAGCGCGGATATGGAAATATACCGCCGTTATTCGGAAAACGTTTATTATCCCGGGCATCCGACAGTCGATAAAATCGCCAAGTTCAAGCCGGACGCGGACTTCCTGAATAAACTCGGGCTGACTCACGGGAAACCGCTCGTCTCGATATTTCCCGGAAGCCGTCACCAGGAACTCAAGAAGCTGTTAGGTATCATGCTGGATACCGCGAAGATACTGATCGAGAGCGACGGGTATCAGGTCATACTTCCCGTCTCGCACGCCAAGTTCCGGGATTCGATAGAACGCGCGATACACGCCCGGAAACTGGACGGTAAGATCATGCTGGTGGAGGACGACCCTTACTCCGTGATGCATGCCGCGTCGGTGAACATAATGGCGTCCGGCACCGCGACCCTCGAATCGGTACTGATGCGGAGGCCGCCGGTCATCTGCTACAGGATATCCCCCTTATCGTTCGCGATCGCGAAGCGCCTGGTGAAGAAACAAATGATCGGCCTGCCGAATATATTTCTCGATAGAAAGGTTTTCCCGGAACTCCTCCAAGGCGACTGCAATCCGCGAAAGATCGCGGAGACTGTGCGAGAGTTGATCTCCCCGGATGCGGAGCGTCGCTCCCTATTGGAAAAATCGTACGATCGAGTGCGGGAGATTGTCGGCGAACCGGGCGTCTCGGCACGCGTTGCTCGCTATATACTCGAACGGGTGTAGAATGGGCAGGATTCTCGCTATCGACGTCGGTGAGAAACGGGTCGGTCTCGCGGTTACCGACGACCTCCAGATTATCGCATCCCCTCTCGACGTACTCCCCAATAACCCCGAACTTTTTACGAAGCTGAAAAATATCTGCATCGAGTATAAAGTCGCCAAACTGGTGATCGGTATGCCGTATTCGAAGAAGCATAAAGAGGCCTCCGCGATGGCGGAAAGCTTCACGGAAAATATCAAACAGGAGTTTGCCGACGGGATGGGGCTGGAAATCGATTTCCAGGACGAGCGTAACAGTTCGGTGTACGCGGAGACATGGATGAAGACCGAGGGGTATTCGTACAAACGGATACGCGAGAGTTCCGATAAATACGCGGCGCTCAAGATACTCGAAGACTATATAACCCGACCAAAAGAGTAAGTGTATTATTAATGACACAGTTTCACTGAACAATGCCCGGAATAGCTGGTTATCTTGTTATGTAGCATAGAAATGGAAAATCGCCGATATGGCATATTTCTTGCATTAATAATGCAGCACAGGGTGGGAGCAGGATATGAGAAAACAGAACACAATTAAAAAGAAAATATCGT
>MIBD01000052.1:0-1546 GCA_001829395.1 Spirochaetes bacterium GWF1_49_6
TATAGGAGATGAAACTTAATCCTAAATGACTCATCCTTCCCGCCTGAATGCATCACAATATTTATCCGGTACATTATACCGGCTTATCTATCCCGGATATCGTTACTTCTTCGTTTCGTCCTTAGGGGGACGTTTCTTCGGGGGCGCCTTCTTCACAGGTTCTTTCTTCGGCGGCTCTTTCTTGGGCGCCGGCTTTGTGAAGATTATCCCGCTCAACTTCTCGATCCTGTCTTTTATCGGGAAACGATCCTTATCGGACGGGCCGAGAATTTCCAAAATCTCCTCGGAGCCCAGAACTTCCCGTTCCAGCAGAACTTTTGCGAGCTGATCGAGCTTGGCTTCGTACTTCTTAATCATCGATTTCGCTTTTTCGTAGGTATTCATCATAATATCGCGGATCTCGTTATCGATAATCTCGTGGATTTTTTCGCTGAAGTTCTTACGGGTGACCAAATCCTTCCCGAGGAACACCGGGCCTTCCTTCTCGCCGTAGGTGACCGGGCCGAGCTTCTCGCTCATCCCCCATTCGCACACCATGGAATGCGCGATCGAGGTGGCGCGTTCGATATCGTTCGACGCCCCGCCGGATATCCATGAATGCCCGAACTTGATCTCCTCCGCCGCACGCCCGCCGAGCAGAAGCATCAATTCCTGCATCAGGCGTTCCTTGAACAAGTGCGTGCGCTCGTCGACAGGGAGGCTGAATGTCACGCCGGCGGCAAACCCGCGCGGGATGACCGTAATCTTATGGATCGGGTCGGTCAGCGGCAGGAAATGCCCCAGCACCGCATGCCCGCTCTCGTGAAACGCCGTAATCAATTTATCTTCTTCGAGAATGATCTTACTCTTGCGTTCCGGGCCGAGAAGGACTTTATCCTTGGCGTACTCGAAGTCGATATTGGCGACCTTCTTCCGGTTCTCACGCGCCGCCTTGAGCGCGGCCTCGTTAACCAGGTTCTCGATGTCCGCGCCGGTCAGTCCGGGAGTTCCGCGAGCTATGGAATCGAGGTCGATATCGGACTCGAGCGGCACCTTGCGGGTATGCACCTTGAGGATGAGTTCACGCGCCCGCACATCGGGCTTATCGACCACTATTTTTCTATCGAAACGCCCCGGGCGCATCAGCGCATGATCGAGGATATCGGGACGGTTGGTCGCGGCGAGGATAATCAGCCCCTCGGACGAATCGAATCCGTCCATCTCGACTAATATCTGGTTCAGGGTCTGCTCGCGTTCGTCATGCGAACCGCCGAGCCCCGCTCCGCGCGAACGCCCTACCGCGTCGAGCTCGTCGATAAAGATGATGCACGGCGCGTTCTTGCGCCCGTCGGCAAACAGGTCGCGTACACGCGATGCGCCCACACCGACGAACATTTCCACGAATTCCGAGCCGCTGACGCTGAAGAACGGTACGTTGGCTTCCCCCGCGACCGCTTTCGCGAGCAGAGTCTTACCGGTACCGGGCGAACCCACTAAAAGCGCGCCTTTGGGAATCTTCGCGCCGAGAGCCGTGAATTTCTGCGGGCTTTTCAGGAATTCCACCACT
>MIBD01000052.1:1557-1850 GCA_001829395.1 Spirochaetes bacterium GWF1_49_6
CTGCTTCGCTTCCTCGCATCCCGCGACGTCCGCGAATGTCACCTTACCGCTCATGTCGCGATGCAGGCGCGCCCGGCTCTTGCCGAACGACATCGCCCGCCCTGAATCGCCGCCCTGCGAGCCGCGCATCAGGAAGAACCACAGGATAAACATACCGACCGAGATGATGACTATCCACCATATAAAGTCGCCGCTCCCGTCACGCACCGGCTCGCCGACTATGGTGATGTTATACTGCTTGAGCATCGGGAGAAGGGTCGGGTCGTCCAACGGGATGACCGTTTTGAACTCTT
>MIBD01000052.1:1871-2764 GCA_001829395.1 Spirochaetes bacterium GWF1_49_6
TCGCCGTTAACGAGTTGCCCCTGTATGGTGACGCTTGCTAGCGTTTCGTTCGTGATGTTCTGGATGAACTGGTTATAGGTCAGTACGGGCTTGGGCTTCAGGTAGAGGTAGATAAGCGTGAAGACGCCCAGAACGATAATTAAAAATATCGCGAAGTACATGCCCTGATTGCGGTTATTCGGAGGAAATCGCCCGCGGTTTTTATTGGAACTCCTGTTTTCACTCATTCAAGTCTCCTATTTATTGCTCTTCTACCAAGGCGATATAGGGTAGATTGCGAAGTTTTTCATAATAATCCAGTCCGTAGCCGACTACGAACTCGTTCTCGATAGTAAATCCCACGAAATCGGCGGCCAGTTCGACTCTCCGGTTCGAGGGCTTGTCCAGAAGCACGCAAATCTTCACGTCTTCGGGGTTATGTATATCGCGGATATACCGCATAATATGTTCAAGGGTCAGTCCCGTATCGAGGATATCCTCGACCAGCACTACTTTCTTCCCGGTGATATCCATCGATAAATCGCGGGTGATTTTCACTATGCCGGTATGTTCGGTGCCCGCGTAGCTTTCGGTCGAAAGGAAATCGGCCGTAATATTCATATTCTTCATCTGCCGGATAAGGTCCGAGAAAAAGATGACCGAACCCTTCAAGTTCGCAATCATCACCGCCTCGGAATCCCCGAGATATTCGTCGATACGCGCGGCAAGCTCCGCCACTTTCTCCTGTATCTTCTCGGCCGTAATATAAGTCTTTAGTTTCACATCAGTCTCCGTTCCGCGCCGTAACCGTGATGCACGGTTCGCCGGCAGAGGTATAGTATTTTGAAGACACCCGAAACCCATACCCGGGAACATATACCGCGATCACTCCGCCCGCATCGTCCCCGATAACC
>MIBD01000052.1:2774-8518 GCA_001829395.1 Spirochaetes bacterium GWF1_49_6
CCCGCATCCATCGCGGAATTTTCATATCTACCAATAAATCCTGTACCTTTTTATGCCGTCCGCCTGTAATCTCGATCCGGTCGCCGTCGATGCGTCCCCGGACAATCACCGATTCCATCCCGGCGGGATTGAACAGGCAAATGTCGTTTTTCTTCTCTCCGCCGGTTCCGTTCACCCGCTCGAAATCGAGGGTTGTTTCTCCCATACGGATAGAAAAATTATTCAATAGTTTAGCATGAATCGCTTCTTTCGCACAATTTTTATGGGCTTTTTCGAAGACATATTCATTATATGACGAGAAAACACGGAATTTTTTCGCCCGGAATACCGATACAGTGCCTTCGCTTTTACCAGAAAATCTAATCAGATTCTCAAAAAAAGACAAGTTCCCCTGAAAAGAAGAATCGAAACGGCGGGTAATCATCCCGCGGATATACCGCCGCGCCAAAGGGAGTTTCGACTTATCGGTGAAAATCTCCTTACCGATATGCGCGCGCCCGCCGCGGAACTCCGCATACCGCCCGAACCGCCGCGTCAGCCGTTCCCAAACCTCCTCCTCGCCGCTCACTATCAGGTAAAGGTTCTTCAGATGCTCCCGGAACCCCGGAAACCGTTCCGCGATAACCGGCAGGATTTTCTCACGGATATAATTCCGGGGATAGGCCGTGTCGTTATTGGTGGAGTCGGTAATATACGCGATGGAGTTCGCGGCAAGATAAGCGGATATTTCGGACTTGGGGATAAAAAGGACGGGACGGATGATGCCGCGGTTGACGGGGCGGATAGCGCGCAGGCCGGAAGGCCCCGTCCCGGTAAATATCCGAAACAGCATGGTCTCGGCGAGATCGTCGAGATGATGCGCGGTCGCGATCTTCGCCGCGCCGGACTCGTCCTTGATCGCGCGGAGCTCGCGATAACGCAGGTCGCGGGCGGCGTGTTCGAGCGAAAGCCCATGCCCGCGCGCGTAACCCGGGGCGTCCACATCCCGCGAATAGTACTCCATCCCCATCCGTTCCGCGAAGTCCCGGCAGAACTCCCTGTCGCGGTCTGCCTCGGCCCCGCGTATCCCGTGATGAATATGCGCGGCCGCTAGGGTAATACCCAGTTCATCGCGGCACCCGTTCAGGAGATGCGCGAGGAAAACGGAATCGGCCCCGCCCGACAACGCGAGCAGGACCTTATCGCCTTTTTGAAGCATTTCGTATTTTTGAATAGTTTCCAGAAAGAGCGACCGTACTTGCCGGCCGCGCCTCATTGATTGAATTCGTTCATCGCGCGGTCCATATCGCCGTCGATAATGTACTGCACCGCATCGCAGACCTTATCGATCACCGGATCGAGCGCGGATACTTCATCCGTGGAGAATTTACTCAGGACAAAATTTTCGAGACGCGTTTCATCCGGGGGATTGCCCACACCGATGCGAATACGCGGAAAATTATCGGATTTCAGAAACTGTATCAGCGACTTGATACCGTTATGCCCGCCGCTCGATCCGTACTTCCTGATACGCACGGCGCCGAACGGGAGATTGACATCGTCGCATACCACGATAATGTTCTCCGGCATGATTCGCAGGAAGCTCGCCATATAGAGCACAGCTTCCCCGCTCAGGTTGACAAACGTCTGCGGTTTGAGGAGCATGACACGTTCTTTGCCAAAGCGGAAACGGCCTATGAGAGATTTCTTTTTCTTGGTGTCTACCACTATTCCGTGGCGCACCGCCAATCTATCGAGAACCTGAAATCCGAGATTATGCCGGGATCTCTCGTATTCTTCCCCGGGATTTCCCAGACCTACTACCAGTTTCAACAATAACCTCCCGTTAACGGGGTTCTAATCATTCAGACTACGCCCTGATTTCGATCAGGACGTTACCCTCGTTCGTCAGTACCTGAAATTTGAACTTGCCCAGTATTTCACGGACAATCATGTACTGCTTCTGCTGCAGGTGGCTGATATCGATCTCTACCGATGAAGGAAGATCCTTCGGAGTCGTACGAATCTTCAGCTTCTTGGTGAAGATCAGCATCGATCCGCCCTCTTTTACACCGATCGGCATACCGGTATAGTTCACCGGGACTTCGGTGATAAACAGCTTCCCTTCGGCAATCGCGAGAAGATCGGCATGCTGAAACCTGCGGGTAATGGGGTGAAATTTGTAATCTTTTATAATTACTTTCACCTTTTTTCCGCCCACCTCGATGGTAATCAGGTGATGCTTACCCACTTTGTTGAACAGCCTCTCGAACTCCACATAGTTTACGGAAAGCGGAACGGGACTTTCCACACCCGCGCCGTAAACGATAACCGGAAGCATTTTATCGTCACGAAGCCTCATAGCCTCTTCTTTTCCGACTTTTTTTCTTTCTTCCGTTTTTAAAATAAATTCTTCTGACATGTAAATATTCCTCCTGGTCGCTCAATAACGATTATTATTATACTTTTGTTTCGTTTACAAACAACGAATTCACCGATTCGTTCAGGTGAATCCGTTCTATCGCCTCGCCGAAAAGCCCGGCCACCGAGATGGTCTCCATCTTCGAGCCGATGGTCTTCAGCTTGGACTCCTCCACCGGTATCGTATCGGTGAAATATATCCCGTCTATCAGCGACTCTCCCAACCGCTGCGCGGCGGGCCCGGATAAGACGGCATGCGCGGAGAAAACATGGATCGTCTTCGCGCCCTTCTTCTTCAGAAGCTCGGCAGACTGGCATATCGTCCCCGCCGTATCGACCATATCGTCTATCATGATTACATTCAACCCGTCGACCTCGCCGATCAGGTTCAGCACTTCCGCCTCGTTCTTCCGCTCGCGGCGTTTATCGAGGATAGCGAGGTTCGTCCCCAAGAGCTTCGAGAAGAAGCGGGAACGTTCGACGCCGCCGATATCTGGAGAGACCACTACGAAGTCCTTCATATCGCCGAGGGACAGGGCTTTTTTCAAAAACGCCGGGGTAGCATAGAGATGATCCACCGGTATATCGAAAAATCCCTGTATCTGGGCGGCATGCAAATCCATAGTCAGCAGACGATCCGCGCCCGCGACTGTCACCAGATTGGCCACCAGCTTGGAGGTAATCGGCACACGGGGTTCGGCCTTGCGGTCCTGCCGGGCGTACCCGAAATAAGGAATGACCGCCGTAATACGTTCGGCGGACGCCCTGCGCAGGGCGTCGATGATAATCAGGAGTTCCATCAGGTTCTTGTACCCCGGATTGCAGGTAGGTTGAACGATAAAAACATCCTTCCCGCGCACATTCTCACGGATTTTCACGAATATTTCATTATCCGCGAAATCGGTGATAAACGTGTCGACCATCGGTACGCCGATATAATCGGCGATCCTCTGCGCAAATACCGGATTTGCCCTTCCGGTTAGCATTTTCAAATTTGAAACCGGCATCTTCTTTCCTTATTCCCTAACGATTCTTAGCCGGAAAAACCGGCATATCGATATACACTGGGGAGGAAGGGCTCGAACCTTCAACGCCTGGCTCCAAAAGCCAGTGTGCTGCCAATTGCACCACTCCCCATCTTTTCTATATAGTTGGTCAGCTCAGAATTTTAGCCCAATCTCCCCTTTCGAAAAACCGCCGCTATTCGGACTGATATGCTTCCAGAATAGCGCTTTGAAGTTTCTCCCTGAACGAAGTATTAATCGGATGAGTCACATCCTTCATCTCACCACTACGAGTCTTTCTCGAGGGCATCGCGATAAACAACCCACCCTTTCCCTCGATTACTTTGATGTTGTGCACCACAAAACTGTCGTCAAACGTCACGGATGCGTAAGCTTTTAACTTGCTGTCGCCTTCCAACTTCTTGATCCTGATGTCCGTAATCTCCATGAGTTCATCCTCCTGGTGATGAATTTGTAAGAACACACCTTTTTACCGCTCGGTGCGATAAACCGGATCACATCGGAAAAACCGATAGTTAAATATGTTTTTTATTATCTCAAAAACTTCATCCCGGATTCTTTCGCTTTCATAAACAAAAAAAAGAGAAGAACCGCTTCCGCTCATCATAGATATATCCGCCCGCAGTTCTAAGTCCAATTTCTCTTTTAAAGCGGAAAGTTTCTCCTCTTCGTCGAAAATTTTTCCTTGAAACCTATTATACATAATTTTTCGTAAAAAATCAATATCAATCGCTCTTTTTTTCAATATTTCATCTTCCGTCAGCCCCGTTCCGTACTCGTCTATCAGGGAATACGCCCACTTGGTGGAGATATGTATATCGGGATACGCCACTATGAAATGAAGTCCGTCGAGACGTCCCGCGAGCGGTTCGATCACCTCGCCCTTCCCGCGCACCCGGCATAGTCCGCCGGTGAAGAAGAACGGTACATCGCTGCCTATCCGCGCGCCGAGAGGAACCATCTCCCGCGCGGGTATTTCATGCATCTCCGCGAGCGCCGTCAGCACAGCCGCGGCGTTGGAACTCCCCCCGCCCAGCCCCGCGCCCGTCGGGATATGCTTATCCGTCACTATCCGGTACTTTTGCATGATACCGGTCGTATCGCGGAACATCCGAAGCGCGCGGTGGACTGTAGTATCCGTCCCGGGTACGTCGATTCCCCGGAATTCTATCGAATCCGCGTCCGCCGCTTCAATACTGATCTCATCCGCGAGCGAAATCTCCTGGAATAGACTGTTTATATAATGGTAGCCGTCCGATTGGTCTTTACCGGTGATGTCCAGGTAAAGGTTCAGCTTGGCGCGTGAAAGAATCTTCATTCAATCGGAGCGCCGGACTTACGGGCATAGTCATGGAACGCCGCGACCAGCTTCCGCGTCAATACGCCGGGCTTCCCGTCGCCGATCACGCGTCCGTCGATCTGGATAACGGGAACCACCTCCGCGGCGGTGCCCGTCAGGAAACACTCGTCGGAGATATACATCTCCGCGCGGGTGAACAACTTCTCGACCGTCTTCACTCCCATATCCGCCGCGAGCTGAACGACCGCGCCCATCGTGATGCCGGGGAGAGATCCCGCCGAGACCGGCGGCGTATAGATAAAATTGTTACGGATAATGAAGATATTATCGCCCGTGCATTCCGCGACATACCCGTCGTTATTCAGCATAATCGCCTCTTCGGCGCCGGCGTTCTTCGCCTCGATCTTAGCCATAATATTGTTCAGGTAGTTCAGCGATTTAATCATCGGGTTCAGCGCCTCGGGGATATTCCGGCGGGTGGCCACCGTGACAATCGGCATCCCGTTATCGTAAAATTCCTTCGGATAAAGCTGAAGGGTATCGACGATGATAAACATACTGGGATTACTGCATCTCCACGGCGCGAGGCCGAGCGCGCCCGCTCCGCGCGTGACCACCGGACGGATATACCCGTCGGACAACCCGCTCTCGCGGCAGCATAGGAGTATCGCCTTCTTTATTTCATCCTTGGAGTAAGGGATATCGAGCATGATGATTTTCGCCGAATTAAAAAGACGGTTGATATGTTCGTCGAGCTTGAAGACCTTGCGGTCATAAAAACGAATCCCTTCGAATACGCCGTCGCCGTATAAAATCCCATGGTCGAATACCGATATCGCGGCTTTCTCACGTTCGACTAGCTGGCCGTTCAGCCATACCCATTTTGACATAAACAACTCCTATTAAAATGAGGGCGGTTCTCCCCTGCGGGGACTAACGTAAAAACTCCGATTATTCTAACAAATCAAAGTATAATTGATTATAAAACGCCCAATGGTCACTTCCTAAACTGAGTATTT
>MIBD01000052.1:8547-14971 GCA_001829395.1 Spirochaetes bacterium GWF1_49_6
CTTCCTAAACTGAGTATTTAAAAGTGACCATGAATAATAAATTCATGGTTAATTACCGATTGTATCATTGATTATGTAATACCACACTTAGACCGGCTCACACTTCGACTGGCTCAGTGTGACATACCCCCGTCATCCCGAGCCTGTCGAGGGATAACCGCGAGGGAAACCTATGCGGTCTGTACTATTCCATCTATCGATTGCTTCGATACTTCGTATCCCGCAATGACATGCTCCGTCATCCCGAGCCTATCACGAGACGTCATCCCGAGCACGTCGAGGGACACTTCGACAAGCTCAGTGTGACAGTCGTTCCCCGTTTATCATCACTGTCGTCTTTTATTACTTCCGCCTTCCCTCATCACGGGCTGACCACCGACAAGGCTTATTTTTCCGTATCGGGTTAAGCGTGCGCAGCGCTATTTCAGCTCGATCACCTGATCGCATTTATGCGCGATATCGGGGTTATGCGTGGCGATCACGAAGGTCTTATTAAAATCGAGCTTCAGCCGCCAGAGAAGGTCCTCCACCGTGCCCGCGTTCCGGCGGTCGAGACTGCCGGTAGGCTCGTCGGCGAATACCACCACGGGATCATTGGCAAGCGCACGCGCGATCGCGATACGCTGACGTTCCCCCCCGGACAACTGATCCGGGAAATGGTACGCGCGATCCTTCAGGCCGATCTTCTCGAGCATCTCCCATACCTTTTCGAGCCGGGCGTTGTCCAGCTTGACCCCGGCGATACGCAGCGGGAGCAGGATATTATCGAGCGCATGGAAATCCTGCAGGAGGTAATGGTGCTGGAAGATAAACCCTACGTTTTTATTGCGGAATATCGCGAGCTCGCGTTCGTCCATCACATCGATACGCTGGTTGTCGAACATGATGGAACCCTCCGACGGGTTATCGAGGCCGCTCAGGATATTCAGCAGGGTGGTCTTCCCGCACCCGCTCTCCCCGATAATCGCCACCGCAGTTCCGCGTCCGATCTCGATACTCTGTTTCTCGAAAACCATGACCTCGTCGACCATAGTTTTATATGTCTTACTGATCTCCGCCGCGCGGATTAAAATATCGTCAGTCATTCCGAAGTACCTCCACAGGCCGCATCCTTCCCGCCTTCCACGCCGGGAATACGACCGCGAGCGTGCTGATAGTCACACCGAGAAGCATGGTAAATACCAGATCGCTGAACTCGGTCTTGATCGGGAAACCCGATATATAATATACCGTACTATTGAAGAATTCAAAATGCGCGGGATGCGGCACGGGAGTAAACAGCATCGCAATGTAATATGCTCCCAGATTGACGAAATCGACGATGTACTCGATCGCGTGCAGGATGTCGTTCAGCCCGATCGTGATAATCATGCCGAGCAGTATCCCGAGGAAACTGCCGAACACCCCGATAAAGAATCCGTCGAACAGGAACACATGCATCGCGTCGCCGGGCTTCAGCCCCATCGCTTTGAGGATCCCTATCTCCTCTTTTTTATCCATCACCATCGCGATCATTGTCGACAGAATGTTAAAGAAAACTACCGCGAAGAAGAAGAACAGGATGATCTCCATCAGGAGTTTTTCATTATCGAGCGCGACCAGATTGTTGCGGTTCAGCGCCTTCCACGTCCACTTCGTGAACGGGTAGACCTCGGAGATCGGCGCGATATACTTATCGACATCGTAGGGGTCTTTGACCTTCACCGCCAACCCGTACACCGTATCGGGCATGCCCATGATCGCCTGCGCTTCCTCGACCGAGATAAACGATAGCGAAGAGTCGTAGTCCTGATAACCGGCGGTAAATATCCCGGTGACCTTGAACTTATATTTCACAGGTAACGCGTCGCTAAAAAGAATCAGGTAGACATAATCTCCCACCATCGCGCCTATGTTGCGCGCGAGATTATTCCCCATCACGATGGAATGAGGATTATAGAGGTCGAAGCTCCCCTGCTCGATATAAAAACTCTTCTTGAAACCGTCGTCCTTCGCGTAATAATCCGCCGGGATAGCCTTGACAAACGAGCCCCAGTCGCGGAGAGAACCCTTCAATAACCCCTGTATATCGAAATACGGGATAACCCGTTCGACACCGTCTATCTGCGATATCTGGTCGATATACTTCTGGTAGTCGGGAATCCCGTCATCCGAGCCGAGAATCGTAATATGAGCGTCGCGGGACATCAGTTTATCCTTGAAGCTCGAATGGAATCCGTTCGCCCCGGAGAGGATGACCACCGACGCAGTACTGCTGAACATCACCGTAAGGAACGCGATAGTCGCGATTCGCGAGATACCCCGGTCGCTGGCTTTGAACTTTAAATACTTTGCGGCAAGATAAAGAATGATATTCATTTAAGAAGTCCTTTTTGCATTCCGATATAAACAATAACTGAAAGTTTATTATTATAGAATAAGACGGCAATTAAGTAAAAAAAACTGGTTATTGCATCAAAAAAGCCGGGAAAAAGTTGTAAAGGTACGATTTTAAAGTTAAAATAGTGTAGGGATATGTCCCCGCTGATTAAACTGCTCCGATGAAGAGAGGATGCCATGGAAGTGGATTTCAAAACCGACGCGACATTTACGATTATCAAAGGCCGTTTTAAAGCGCCGGCGTCCAGTTCTTTCGGACTGTTCATTATACTCATGGATAATGTAACGAAGAATGTCGACCGTTACGATATCATCGCCTCCCATTTCAGCACCGTATATGAGAACAGTATCAATATGCCGTGGAACGAGATGGAAGACCTGATCGCCAAGATGAAATGGAAGGGCGAGTTCGCGACCAACCTGACGCATGACATACAGGCGACATTCGAAGATCTGTTCGAACCGGGCACAGGCCGCGGTATCGATATCTGGCACTCCATCAAAAAATCCCAACTGAATAAGGCAAGCGCGATAATAGAAGAATACCTGATGCGCCCCACCGGCGATAAAAACATCAAGATTGAAGTCGGTGTGGAAACCATCAATTCCGGCGAGATGGAAGAAGTCAAACGCGCCCGCCAAAGCACAGCCGGGCAGACAGGCGGAGTTGAAGGGATACAGACCGCGCCGGTTGAGCAGGATAACCTCAATCTCGGCGATTCAGCTGTCGTTCTCGACGTCTCCCTCGTGCTCGCGCCTATTAACGGGATTTCCCTGCTCGAACTCACCGAGGGCGAAAAAATACTCGTGAAGATCAGCGAAGAGACCAGCCGGGGTCAGTACTTTATCGACCTTCTCGACGCCAGCCGCGACCATCAGGTAATCCCTATTCCCGCGACTGTAGTAAAGGTCACCACCGAGGGGAAGCTCTTTACCCTCATGGTCAACATCGGGCCCGGCGTGTATGGAAAGTCGATTCAGGAAGATAACCTCAAGGTAAAGAAATACGATCCCGCGCGCGATACCCGTAAGCCGAAAACCGATAAAATGGAACAGATGAATTTGCAGAACCAGATGGCCGCGACCGCTATGGAAACCGGTATGATGAACCCGCAGGATGCCAAAGTCAAGAAAGAGCCTAACCTCGTCCTGTTCCTCGCGATAGGCGGATTCGCGCTTCTGGTAATGATTATCCTAATTATCCTGTTCTCTTAGTCAGTTGAGTTTATCATTCGGGCGGTTCTAAAAACTATTAACATTTATAACAAATAGCCTTATAGTTTTATAAAATACGCCCAATGGTCACTTCCTTGTCCTCTTTTCCTCCAAAATTTGGTAGAAAAGAGGGTTATTAGAAGTGTCCATTCCTAAAAAGCACACCTCGACCTAAACGAATCCCTATTAAAGGTACGTAACCTTATTGTTGAAATATGATTGAATATAGGTTTTTATTATTAGGGAATGCAGCACTATAACGCAGGCCGGTTTTTTACGGATGCCGACTCATATAGTATGACCGTTATGATGAATACTCAGCCCAGCTAAGCGGGTTATTTCAGCATCAGTTTGTCGTAGATACCGTTATAGCTCTGAATAGCCTTCTTCCACGACCAGTCCTCTTTCATAGCGTTTTCCATCAGTTTCCGCCACTTATCGGGGGAACTCTTGAACAGGTCGATCGCTTTTTTCAGCGCTATCATCAGTTCTTCAGGGTTGTAGTTCTTGAACACAAAGCCCGTCTTGCCGTCCTTGACCGTGTCCGCCAATCCGCCCGTATTCCGTACCACGGGAATCGTACCGTAGGAAAGACTATAGAGCTGATTGAGTCCGCATGGTTCGAAACGCGAGGGCATCAGGTAGATGTCGGCCGCCGCCTCGATATAATGGGACTTCGGGATATCGAACCCGATATCGATAATCATTTTATCGGGATAGCTGTTCTTGACCGCCTTCAAACGGTTCTCGTATTCGTACTTACCGGTTCCCAGAACCGTGAAATAAATATCTTCCTTGAAAAGCTGGTCGATTATCTCGAGAATAATGTCCCAACCCTTCTGGTCTACCAATCGCGATATGATCCCGATCAGGGGTTTCGACGCATCGGGCTTCTTGATCCCGTTCTCCGTGAGATATTTCAGCTTGATCTGCTGTTTCTTATCGAGGGTGTCGATATCATAGTTGATCGCGTAATGTTCCTTGAGATAGATATCGACCGACGGATGCCATTCCGTATAGTCGACCCCGTTGAATATGCCGAACAGGTTCCCGTACATCGCCTTATCGGACATCACCCCTTCGAGACCGTTACCGAACTCGGGGGACTGTATCTCCTTGGCATAGGTCTCGCTGACTGTGGTGGTGATATCGGAATAGACGATACCGCCCTTCATCAGGTTCAGATGCCCGTAATACTCCAGCCCGTGGATGGTGAAGTACTTCCAGTCCAGCCCGGTCAATGTGAACATCTCGACGGGGAAAATCCCCTGATAGGCGAGGTTGTGTATAGTGAAGATGCATTTCGTCAAACGATAGAAGGAATCGGCCTTATAATCGGTGCGGAGATAGACGGGGATCAGCCCGGTCTGCCAGTCATGGGCATGGATAATATCGGGCTGGAAGCCTACTCCCTTGGCGCACTCGATAACCGCGCGGCTGAAGAAGATGAAACGGCGGAGATTATCGGGATAGTCCTGCTTGCTCTGGGTATCGTTATATATCCCGTCGCGCCAGAAATACTCGGGACGGTCGATCAGGTAGTAGGTGACCCCTGCATACTCGACCTCTTCCACGCATCCTTTTTCCTCGCGCGTATCGATAGTGATAGAAAAATCGAAGTTATGCTTGACCTTCAGGCCGAGCTTTTCGATATTCTCGCCGACCACCCGGTACTTGGGTATTACAATGCGTACATCGATGCCCTGTTCCTGCATAATTTTACCCTGAGCGCCGACCACATCGGCCAATCCGCCGACTTTCGCGAAAGGAACCGCCTCGCTCGCTACCAGTAAAACTTTAATTTTGTTTTTCGCCATCGATCCCTCCATGAAACCCACCCACCTATAGATTAAAGCGTATCCCTTAAAATTTCAAGCATTCCGCGGAAAATAAATAATTTCTTTCTGTAACGCCCCGTAAAAACCCCGTGAATCTATTGCACCAATGATAAAACTGCGTTTACCCTCTCGTCCAGTTGCTTTTTCCATTCGCCGATACCGCCGAATCCCAGCCGCGCGGCGATTTTCCCGCACATCCGCGCGTCCGAAAAATCGACCACGCTCCCCTCGCCCGTCCCGTTCATCCGCAGAATATTCTCCATATCCCGGAAAAAACGGTACGTATCGTAAACATCGTCCATCCCGAGGAGTTCGAGGTTACGCGCGGTGGAATGATCGAACTCCAGGAGGCCGCGTTTCCGAAGCTCCAAAAATACCGTGAAATCGATGTCCAAAAGTCCGCCGGGGTCTTTCTTGAGGTTGAACATTCCCGGCTTCGTGTAGGCGCTATGGATTTTCCCGCGCAGGGCGGTTATTTCTTTATTATCGTTTTTCCTGTTCCCGGAGAGGACGAACTCCCGCATCCCCGCGCTCAGCCGTTCCTTCGCTTCTTCGCCGGGAAACACCACCGGCCGGGCCTTCACATACGCGGCCTTCTCCCAGAATTCCCCCTTCGCGCGCAGGTACTCGTAGAAACTTTCCTCGTCGATAGTGATCGCGGAATTCCGCCCGTACGGCCGAAGCCGCGCGTCCATCGGTATGATTTTCTCGAGGAATGTCATCAGCTCCGGGACGAAATTGCTATAGGTGTCGCTATTCCCCGGCGCGTCGTGATAGACAAAGAACACATCGGCGTCGGAACCCGCCGCGATCTCCCGGCTGCCCAGACGCCCCGCCCCGATAATCGACTGGTTCCTGAACTTATCCCCGCCCAGGTGCGCGCAGGCCTTCCCGATAATAAACTCCGCCGCGCCGGTCAGAATCTCCCCGATCTCGCCGGAATTGAGCGCCCGCCCGAACCCGCGGATAACCGTGCGGAAGAACACCTCCGC
>MIBD01000052.1:15050-15535 GCA_001829395.1 Spirochaetes bacterium GWF1_49_6
GTGGTCTCGAGAGCCTCGGGGTCGATAAAGAGGTCGAGGATGCCGGGGAATTCGCCGAGTATCCCGGTCAGGTAGTCGCTCTCCGCCACTGCGTCCAACAGAATCAGGCGGAACTGGGGGTCGAAACGAATCAGATTGAGAAAGGTCGAGACCGCGCCGTAACTTTGGATGACCGAGAACAGGTTAAACACCTTCTTATCGGGGAACGGGTGATCCTTCACGCCCTGCAGGATATTGTTCAGCGCGAGGGATAACGCGGTACGGATGCGCGGCGACATATTAGCAAGATACTTGAAATAATTCAGCACGCTCCGGGGGTCCTCGAAACGGTAGTCCGCGATCAAGCCGAGCGCGTAATTTTCCTCGATCTCGGGGTTGAGGATGATCTCGCTCACCGGCGCGATCTCCCCATGCCCGAACACCCGTGAGAACGTATCGGTAAAAATATTCCGTACCTCGTCGCGCATCTCCGTATAGAAGAAACG
>MIBD01000052.1:15547-15724 GCA_001829395.1 Spirochaetes bacterium GWF1_49_6
CGTCTTGTATCCCAATAACCGCGCGAGAAGCACGAGTTTCTGCGGGTCGTCCGGCAGTTCGAATACCTGCAGGTTCTCGTAGAGCTGGAGGTAATGCTCTATACGGCGGAGGAGGATATACGCCTTCCGGAGCGTCTCGTACACGTCCATATTGAGTATGTTCGTGACATAGAGCGT
>MIBD01000052.1:15809-18634 GCA_001829395.1 Spirochaetes bacterium GWF1_49_6
ATATCGCGTATCCCGCCGCGCCCCTTTTTCACATGCCCGAGGGGGTTATCCTTGACCGAGCCGTCTATTTCGTTCTTGATAAAGATAATCGACTGGATATCGCCGATAGTCATAGTCGAACGGTACACGAAACGGTCTATGGTCTCCATCACCGCGTCGCCGATAGTGTTATCCCCGGCGGAGTATCTCGCGCGGATATACGCCTGACGTTCCCATGTCCTCGCGCGGTTCGCGATATAGTCCTTCATAAAGTCGTGCGTCACTACGAGCGGGGAACTATCCCCCTCCGGGCGCAGGCGCATATCGATACGGAACAGGTATCCGTTCCGGGAGTTCTGGGTCAGGTCGGCGATAATTTTCCGCCCGAACGCCTGCACCCGTTCGGAACGCTCGGCGCAGACGAATATCAGGTCGAGGTCGGAACTGAAGTTGACCTCCTCGCTCCCGAGCTTCCCGAGGCTGAGGATAGTCAGTCCGCATTCCGGGAACTCCCGCTTGTTCCATCCGTACACCGCGTCCAGGATCATGTCGTAGAGTTTTGAAAGTTTCTGCACGGTGGTATTTATCTCGTCCTTCCCGAAAAGCTCGCGGAGCGCGATCAGCAGGGTATGGCGCGATTTGAAACTGTTCAGCGCGTCCACGAAAAGTTCGTCGTGCTTATACAGCTCCGCCATCCGGCCGAGTTCGTCCTTCCACTCATCGGGAGAATAATCGTAGAGGAAACCTCCCTCGAAGAGCCAGTAGACTATCGACGGTTCGCGTATGAGTATGGAAGATAAATGGCGCGATACGCTGAAGACGGTCGTCGTCACTTTCAGCAGCGGGTCGTTGGTCACCAGTTCGCGGAGGAACGAGTATGGGGAAAGGGTCTTATCGATATAGGAGGACATATTGAGCAGACATTCGTCCGGGGAGTAACTGTCCGCGCACGCCTCGATCAGGGTCTGGACGGCGTCGGGAATATCCGGCGCCTTATCCAGAAGCTCCCGGATGAGGTAATACGCCTTATCGGTATCGCGGTATCCGAGACCGTTCAGGTATTCCAGCAGTTTTTCCTTGACCTCGTAAAGATTCATTCGCGCCTTCCTCGTACAGATATTAGGGCGATTTAGAAATAGTTAAATTATTATTATTATTTTAACAATACACTATCGCCCGCTCATCCCGCCCAATGGCCGCTTCCTTGACGCCGGAGTACGGCGTTGTATTAGAAGCGACCATATTCTATTATCTTACGCCGGTTTAATCAAAAAATTCCGCTTTTTAACGGAGTAAGATACAATAAGTACGGGAAAAACATGAAATATAAAATCGATATGCACAATCACACCACTTTGTCCTCGCAATGCAGCGTGCTGGACGTGCGCGACCTCATCCGCCTATCGAAAGACGCGGGGATGGACGCGATCTGCGTGACCGAGCACAACACCATGTACGGTGCGCGGAGGGCGGTAACTATCGGCGCGGAGATGGGATTCACGGTTATCGCGGGGCAGGAAATAGCCAGCGCATCGGGGGATATCCTCGCGTTCGGTGTGGAGGCCGAGGGGCTGCAGGGGATACCCGTGCCGGAACTCTGCGCGCTCGCTAAGGAACGCGGAGGGGCGCTGATACCCGCGCACCCGTTCCGTACCAACGCGTTCTCGCTGGGGGATACGGCGGCGGAATACGCCGGATGCTTTGCCGCACTCGAGGGAATGAACGGTAACTGTACGGACGAGCAGAACCGCCGCGCGGCCGAGTTTGCAATTAAATTGGGTCTCCCTTATATCGGGGGAAGCGATGCTCATTCAATTCAAATGGTCGCTAAATATTATACAGTATTCGATACGGACTCTCCGATAATAGATACGCGCAGTTTGATAATCGCGTTAAAATCCGGGCAATTTACGGCGGTGAAGGCCGGCGAAAGGAGCACTGTTTGATTTATTCCATCATCAGCGATATCCACGGAAATCTCGCCGCATTGGACGCGTTTTTCGAGTTCTACCGGAAACAAGGCCTGAATTCGGGAAAGATCATCTGCGCGGGCGACATAGTCGGATACGGCCCCGAACCGTCGCAATGCCTGAAACTCATCCGTTCCATAACCGACATCATTATCAACGGTAACCATGAAAGAATGCTCCTGAATATGGAATCACGCAGGGAGGCTTCCTATCTTGCGGTCGAGGCTATCGAATGGGTGGAGCGGAACATGCGCCCGGAGGAAATCGATTATATTTCACGTCTCCCGGAACACCTGATTCTCGACCCGTCCATCTACCTCATCCACGGCTCGCCGGAGAGCCCCGACGAATACATCTTCACCCGCGAATCCGCGTTACGGGGTATCCGGGTGCTGAAAAAACTCGAGGTGAAGCGCGCGATTGTCGGGCATACCCATGTCCCCGGCGTATTTGACCAGAACGGGCTGAAGCATTACACGCCCGGGAAGGAGTTTCGTCTCGAACCGGAACAGCACTATATCATCAATCCCGGGAGTATCGGCCAGCCCCGTGACGGCGATCCGCGCGGATCGTTCTGCGTC
The DNA here is from genome assembly GCA_001829395.1 of Spirochaetes bacterium GWF1_49_6. GTDB lineage: Bacteria > Spirochaetota > Brevinematia > Brevinematales > GWF1-51-8 > GWF1-51-8. Next base: position 18,340 of record MIBD01000052.1, read on the forward strand.
ATGGACACCGAGACTCTCGCCGTCAGTTTCTACCGTTTCGAGTACGATATCGACCGTACCGCCGAACAAATCACTAAGGCGGGACTCCCTATCCAGCTCGCCCATCGCCTGTTTAACGGTATTTGACCGTTTAAATATTGGTTGACAAAAGCGATTTACAATATATAATTTCATTATGAAAAATAAAAACCCGCACGTACTACCGGGAAGTAATTCCGAATACGCCGTCCTCGAATCGCTGCCCGCGGCCTGCATGGTCTGCGACACGAGTTTTCGCATCCTGTTCACGACAAGT
>MIBD01000053.1 GCA_001829395.1 Spirochaetes bacterium GWF1_49_6
TCGACCTTTTTCAGGAGGGTTTCCAAATTCTTGTCAACCCCCTCTTTACCATCGCCGCCGCCGTCCTGCGTGAACACGGGATGCGCCGCGCCGATATTGCATCCGGGCGACATCGCGGCATACTTCGCGGCGAGAGTGATGAACACACCCGCCGACCCCGCGCGGGAACCCTGCGGATAGACATAGACGATCGTATCGATACCGTCGTCGTCCGCGGCGAGGAGCATCTTCACTATCTCGCGGGTGGTGTCGAGAAGGCCGCCGGGCGTATCGAGCGTGAAGAGCACCGTACCGATACCCTGTTCCTTCGCTTCCATAAGCGCGCGGTGCATATATTTTTCAGTGACCGGCGTAATCGCCTCGTTAATATCCGCCTTGAGTACTTTTTTGACTGGCTTGGCCGTCTCCGGCGCGGAATAGAGCAGCGATACAATTCCCGCCGCGAATAAAAAGAAGATGATTCGTTTCATCATGGGTTTCTCCTGAATGTTCTACTGAGATGTTAAAGAAAAACCGGCGGATTGTCAATCATTCCGCCGGAGATATTGATAGGACGTTCGGTTATACGTTAAAGAAGAACAGCATGATGTCGCCGTCCTTGACGATGTACTCCTTGCCTTCCTTGCGGAGGAGACCCTTATCCTTCACGCCCGTCCATCCCCCGTTAGCGACAAACTCGTCGTAGCCGACCGTATCCGCGCGGATAAAACCGCGTTCCATATCGGAATGGATTTTCCCGGCGGCGGCGGGCGCTTTCGTCCCGGTAGTGACTGTCCATGCGCGCGACTCTTTTTCTCCGGTGGTGAAGTAGGTGATGAGGCCGAGCAGTTTATACCCTTCCATAATCAGGCGCTGGAGGCCGCTCTGGGTAAGGCCGAGGTCTTTCAGGTACTCCGCCGCTTCCGGCGGATCGAGTTCGGTGATCTCCTGCTCGATCTTCGCGGATAGCGCGAGGATATCGGCGTTCAACTCCTTCGCCTTCGCGGCGAGCTGGGTATAGAGGGGATTCTTAACATAGGTCGTGATTTCGGTTTCGCTGACGTTCGCGCAGATCAGGAGAGCCTTATCGGTCAGCAGGTTGAACTGGCGGATGAAGGCGCGTTCCTTCTCGTCGAGCGCAATATTCCGCGCGAGGGTCTCGTTATTCAGCGCGTCCATCACTTTTTCGAGGATCGCCACTTCCACTTGCGCGTCCTTATTCCCGCTTTTCGCGAGCTTGGCGCGCTTGTCCAATGTATTCTGGATGGTGTCCATATCCTTGAGGATAAGTTCCGTATTGATAATTTCAAGGTCGCGTACCGGGTCGACTTTCCCGATATGGGTCACGTCCTGTTCCTCAAACATACGGACGACCTGCACGATTGCGTCGGTATCCCGGATATGTGAAAGGAACTGGTTGCCGAGGCCTTCGCCCTTGCTCGCGCCGGAAACAAGCCCGGCGATATCGACGAATTGCACGGTGGTAGGCACTACCGAGCGGCTTTTCGATAGTTCCGTGAGCTTATCGAGACGCGTATCGGGGACGTTGACGATACCCACATTGGGGTCGATCGTACAGAACGGGTAATTGGAGCTCGCGACATTCGCGCGCGTGAGAGCGTTGAACAAGGTCGATTTACCGACATTCGGAAGACCGACGATACCGCAGGAAAAACCCATATACGCCTCCGTAAAAAAGAGTGAAGATTATTTTAAGGGGCGGACTGAAAAAAATCAAGGTAACTAGAAGAGACGGGCCTTAAAGAACGCCTGCAGGTTCTTTATGTTCATTTGAACCATGAAGAAATCAGTAGCATAGATTTCAGGGATTTTAAAATACTCCGTCACCGCCTTGGTTTTGTTATCGGTCTCGGTTACATAGAACGGCGACCCGTCCTTGAAATAGATACGGAATTCGTTGACATCCGCGCTACCGCTTCTCCACGAGTGATAGATGAAAACAATGCTCCCGTCGGCGTCGTAAAGATACTCCTCGTAGGAAACAAAATCGCTGAAATTATGCTCTATGACCGCCTTGACGAGTTTTTCAGAAACATCGTCCTGTTTGAATGTCCAGTAGAACGATATCTTTCCCATCATCTGACCTATGCCGGGGTACTCGTTCCCTTTTTTATTCACGGCCCATTCGGAAAGAAAAATACCCTGTTCCGATTCGATCATCGTACCGACTTTCTGGTACCAGTCGCGGATGGGTTTTACCTCCGCCGGTTCTTTCGCATGGGATATCGACTGGATAAACGCAATCATCATTAATAGAACGAGGAATTTTTTCATTTTGCCCGCCTTCCGGTAGAATAAGGAAAGAATAATAAGAAGGAGTAAAAATTACAAGATTTTCACGGTATAAGCAAAAGTACCCTCCCCGATGAAGGTGAAATCAAAAACTGGTGGACATTTTAACCGGTGCGAATTATAATATTCGAGGGTGAATCGGGAGCCGAAAATGGATAAGGAAACAATTCAGAAATACCTTGACGAAAACCGTGAGATACAGATTATTTTCTACGAGAACGACGATGCGATCAATCAGTTGATCCGCTACTCCGTGGATGAAGCGCTAAAAAAGTACAATAAGTCCGAATTCTCTCATGCGGTGTACGGGTGTATTAAAGAATTGGTGATCAACGCGACCAAGGCGAACCTGAAACGCGCGTTTTTCCAGAAAAATAATTACGACATCAATAATATGGGTCAGTATGTGATGGGTCTGACGAAGTTTAAGGGGCTTTTGGATAACCGCGACGCTTATAAATATTTCGCCGATCTTCGGAACGCCGACCTTTGGGTGATGTTTACCTTGTTTCATAACAGCGAGGGGCTTCGGATCGAGATAGTGAATAATACGGAGATTATCGAGATAGAAGAGACCCGTATCAGGATGAAGCTGAAAAAAGCAATGCATTATACCGATATCGCGTTATTCTACCAGAGCGAGACCGATAATTCGGAAGGCGCCGGGATGGGAATAGCGCTGCTGGTTATCCTGATGCAGAGCGTGGGGCTTGACCCAAGTTTGTTCAGGATAGGGTCAAAAAACGGTATGACGGTCACCCGGATCGAAGTCCCGTTTGATTCGAAGTATAAATCCGTCCGCGAAAAGTAGTTATTTCAGCATCTGGGGATGCGCCATCATCTTCCATTGGGCGCCGTTCCAGTGCATCTCGGTTTCCTTATCGGTGAAACCCCCGTCCTTAAAATATATCCGAAACCATACGATCGCATAATCATCGGCGATCTTCTCGCTGAGAATCTCTATCTTAGTGATCGATTTATTCTTAGTGAACACTTTCCAGAAGTTCGATTTATCCTTCGCGCTCCAGTCGCTCGGCTGTTTGGACAGGATCGCCTCAGCCTGCATCTCCGTAGTATAAAGCACCAGCGCGTCGGCCTCTTTCTCCTTGCCCTCGTTCATCTTACCGACAATATACTGTATCTGGAGTCCCGGTGACGGGTGATCGCTTTTTTGCCCGGCGTCCGTAAACGCGGGTTTCGGCATAGGAGGGATGACTCCCGGCTGGGTACTTTTCCGGCATGCGCCCGTCAGAAGCGTGAACGATAATATCAGCAGAAGGCTTTTTACTTGTTTCATGGACGACTCCTTAAACATGGAAAATATCATAACAGAAACTTGATTTTCCCGCAACCTGCGGGGGAGAAATAATAAAAAAAGACCCCCTCCGAAGAGGGGGCCGGATAAGCGAACTTATTATTCTTGAGGCTGAATTCCCATACCTTGGGTGAACAGCTCGCCGAGCTCTTTTTCATACTTCTTAACTACTGCCGCGGAATCCTTATCGATCAGACTGCTGACAAAACCCATGATAGGCTCTGCCGCTTTTTTATTCTTCTCCCATTCCGCTTTAGCCTTTTCCATTTCCTTCTTTGCTTCTTCCTTCTTGTCAGCGGGAATATCGGGATTATCGAAAATCTCTTTCCACTTATCGTATTCCGGCGACTGCATCTCTTCCATAGTATCGATATACTGCTGGCTAGCGATAATGCTATACGCCGCGAGTACGCTGGCCTGTACCGTCATAAAATCATTCAAATCCTTGAATCCGGCCCCCTTAGCGGCCTCGTCCAATACCTTATCGTCTACACCCTGACCTTCGCTCGAAACTCCTTTCTCCTGCATCACCTTGTACGCGGCGATATACTTCTTCACCAAGTCATCGTTGAGTTTTGTCAACCCAAGCCCGCATGATGATACCGCGCCGATAAGAAATACCCCTAAAACCAAACCTAAAACCTTTTTCATAACTACCTCCTCCGAAGTTCATTGATTATAATTCGGAGATAAAAAAAAGTAAAAGTATAATGATACAATATTTATTTATATTGCGCCGATTATGTATAAACCCCGAGGAGTGTTTGAGTATGGGTAAGCATCTTCCTAGAGACTCTGTACTATCGCCGGGAACGACGGTTTTTCCTAGCGATTTGCTATCCCCGATTCTTGCCGAAATCCCGATTTGATATTATACTTTTATATTGCGCATACCAGTACCGGAGGGAAAATGGCGGGAGCTAAATGGCGTTCTACTACAATAATCGCGGTTCGTCGTGACGGGAAAGTCGCGATGGCGGGTGACGGACAGGTTACATTCGGCGAAACAGTCATCAAGGACAGCGCGAATAAAATCCGTACCCTCCGTAAGGGTTCCGTGATCGCGGGTTTCGCGGGTTCGGCCGCAGACGCGTTCGCCCTTCTGGAAAAGTTCGAAGGCAAGCTCGAGGAATACTCCGGCGACCTCGTCCGCGCGAGCGTCCAGTTAGCGAAGGAATGGCGCACCGATAAGATACTCCGTCAACTGGAAGCGATGATAGTAGTCGCGGATAAGAAGAGCACGCTGGTCATATCCGGTAACGGTAACGTGCTCGAGCCTGAGAACGATGTGGCGGCGATCGGTTCGGGCGGACAGTATGCACGCGCCGCGGCGCTCGCATTGATGCGCTCGGGCGTGAAATTATCCGCCATGGATATCGCGCGCGATTCCCTCAAGATAGCGTCGGAAATCTGTATTTATACCAATTCCAATATTCAAGTGGAAGAAATTTCGGAGTAAACAATGCCCCCGGTTAACGAGAATGATACTCTCCAGTTATTTGATAACGATATGCGGAAATTTCGCCCGAAAGATATTGTCGAACTGCTCGATCAGTATATAGTCGGACAGGATCGCGCCAAACGGCTGGTTGCCCTCGCGCTCCGTAACCGGATGCGCCGTAAGCTGGTGCCCGTGGAGCTTCGCGAGGAGATCGCGCCCAAAAACATCCTGATGATCGGGCCGACCGGGGTAGGGAAAACGGAGATCGCGCGGCGTATCTCCCAACTGGTCGACGCCCCCTTCGTGAAGGTCGAGGCCACCAAGTTTACCGAACGCGGCTATGTCGGGCGCGATGTCGAATATATGATCCGCGCGCTCGTGAACCATTCGGTCAACCGGATCAAATCGCGGATGCGCGATGAAGTCCGCGAATCGGTGATCCCCGAGGTCAATAAGCTCCTCCAGAAAGCGGTGTGGAGTCAGTTGAGCGAGGAGGGCGAGGTTCCCGAGTTCGAGATGCTGCCCGCCGATAAACGCAAGTTCCGTTCGGATATGATGAAAAAGCTGAGCGCGGGGGAATACGATAATACGGTAATCGAGATCAAGGTCAAGAAAAAGCCCGTCGCGATATTCCCGATGATCGATATGTTCCCCGGTATGGACGATGTGGAGACCAACTTCCAGTCGCTATTCGGCGGCGAAGGCGGAATGGAGACCGAGGAAAAGCGCAAGATGACCGTCAAAGACGCGCGCGATACGCTGACCGAACAATTTTTAGATGAACGGATTGATAAAGATAAAGCGATCCAACTTGGGTTGAAATGGGCGCAGGAAATGGGCATCATCTTCCTGGACGAGATCGATAAGATCGCGGATAAGGCGTCCGGGCATGGCCCCGACGTATCGCGCGAGGGAGTCCAACGCGACCTCCTGCCGATAGTCGAAGGAACGACGGTCAGTACCAAGTACGGCGTCATCAAGACCGACCATATCCTGTTCATCGCCGCCGGGGCGTTCCATATCTCCAAACCCTCCGACATGATACCCGAACTCCAGGGGAGATTCCCCATCAGGGTGGAGATGGAAAGCCTGACGCGCGCCGATCTGAAACGAATCCTGGTCGAGCCGAAGAGTTCGCTGATCCGGCAGTACACCGAGCTTCTCGAGACGGAAGGGGTGAAAATCACTTTCAACGAGGCGGCGTATGACAAGATCGCCGAGCTCGCGTTTGAAATCAACAGTACCCTCGAAGATATCGGCGCCCGGCGCCTCCATACGATCATGGAATTCCTGATGGAGGATATTTCGTTCAACGCGCCCGATATGCCGGGAGAGAAGGTCAAGATTACGAGCGAGTATGTGAAGGAACGGCTCAGCAAGATTATAAAAGACAGCGATGTCACGAAATATATCCTGTAGGCGGAGAGTTGCATGGAAACGATGACCATCATCTATATCAGCATGGGCGTACTGGCCGCGATACTGATATTCTTATACAGCCTCCCCGTGATACGCGGAAAGCTCAGTAGTGGGAAAAGCGCCGAGGGAGAGGAAGTCCGAGCGGTAAAACAGACGCCCGCCGGGGGAGAAAAGGTCTGCCCGGTCTGTAAGACCCCGCTTTCCGAAGAAGACGTCGTTTATGTAAAAACATATAAAGCTCAGCCGGAAGATAAAGTTTTTATTAAGGGTTGTTCCTACTGTTACGACCCCAATAAGGCAAAACGGGGATAATGATGCTTGTTAATTCTTCATGCCTCCCGTGTATCACTAATCAGATCGAACGGTTAATCAGGATGACTACGAGCGGCGATACGCATGTGAATGCTATCCGCAAGATTATAGACGAACTGATTAGGGAAAAGCAGAGCGGAAAGGTGAGTCCTCCCGAAATCGCGCAGATAGTTTATATGGTGCTTGCCCGCCACTCCGGGGTAACAGACCCGTTCCGCGCGGAGAAGGAAACCTCGAACAGCGAGGCGTTGGAACTCTACCCCGTATTCAAGGAATATGCCGCGCGGGCGGCGGACAAGGTATCGGCCGCGGTAAAACTGGCGGCGCTCGGGAATATTATCGACTACGCGATTATGGGGCATGTTCCCGACTCGGACACGATACTGCATGAAGCCGAAAGTACGCAGTTCCGGATCGACGAATTCGGCCGGTTTATGGAAGAAATTGAGCATGCGAAAACGTTATTATATATACTCGATAACAGCGGGGAAATTGTGCTGGACAGAGTTCTGATGGAAACCCTGCTGGAAAGATTTCCCGGACTGGCGATTACCGCGGTAACCCGTTCCGGGCCGGTCATCAACGATGTGACTCTCGACGATGCGCGCGCGGTCGGCCTCGATAAGATCGTGAAGGTGATTTCTCCCGGAGGCGAGCCTATTCCCGGGATACCGCCAGTCCGTACCCCGGAGTTTTCAGCGATATTCGACGGTTCGGACGTCGTGCTCGCGAAGGGGCAGGGGAATTTTGAATCCCGCGCGATCAACCGCCCGGTATATCACCTTTTTAAAATTAAGTGCGGGGTGGTGGCGGAATTTACGGGATACCCGGAAAATAGTTTGATATTCTCTTACCGGAGCGGCCCGGATGAAGACGAACGATAAAAAACAACCCGCCCACGGGCGGAAAATTATCCTCAGATTAGCCCTCATCTTTGCTGTCACGGTATTCGCGATATTCCTGACGTCGCTCGGGGTAGTTCAGTTTTACCCTGCCACGGAGGATATGAACTGTAAGAAGGAACTTGCCGTAATATTCGGAGCCGGTATCAAGAAGGAAGGCCCGAGTATGGCGCTCCAGATGCGATTGGATAAGGGTTTGGAACTCTACCAGCAGAAAAAGGTACGCCTCTTTTTCATCAGCGGGACGATGTACGAAGTGCGCAGTATGAAGGCCTATCTGATCAAGCACGGGGTATCGCAGACGAATATTATAGAAGATAAGATGGGAGTAACGACCCATGAAACAATGGAAAACGTTAAGGATTACACGATAGCAAATCATGTCAACGGAATTGTGTTCATCAGCCAGAAGTATCACATTCCGAGAATAGTGTTGTTTGCCGGACGCAGCGGGATTACGAACGCGGAGTTTATCGCCGCCGAACGTAAGGAGATTCGCCTCAAGGAGTTGTGGATTTACACGCTCCGGGAGGCGTTGGCGCTCATCCGAGCCTTTATACTTGGGTACTGAAATGGAAAATGCTAACATTGCCGAGATTTTTTCTTCGATTCAAGGGGAAGGCCCCGAGGCGGGAATTCCCTACACTTTTCTACGTTTTACCGGATGCAACCTTCAATGCAGGTACTGTGATACCGAATGGGCGAACGAGCCGTTGGAATCCGCGCGTGTACTGAAATGCAGTACGGATATCGCCGAGCATCACTTCAACCCCATTTCGGCCGAGGACTGCCTCGGGATACTGTCCGGGTTTAAGTACCGGAACCTCTGCTTTACCGGCGGGGAACCCATGCTTCAATCCGAGTTTATCGAGACCATTCTCGGCGGACTGAAGGGAAAGCGCCTGATGATGGAGACCAACGGTACTTTGCGGGATAATATCACCCCGGCGCTCCTCGAACGGATTGACGTATGGTCGGTCGATATCAAACTCCCGTCGGTCTCCGGCGAGAACGTTATGGACGATAACCGTTACTTCCTGCAAAGGCTGGAAAACGCGAAGCAGGTAGTGATTAAGACGGTATTTTCCGACGAAACCCCGGAATCGGAACTAAAGGCGGCGCTTTCGATGGCGGACGAGTTCTATAAACTGAACCCCCGTATGTCGTTCGTATTCCAGCCGGTGACCGAGGAAAACAGGGTGCTCGCGGGCGATAACCTCGAGGTAATCTGCAAACTGATCGATAAGTATGCGTTCGAGATCAGGGTTCTGCCCCAGGTGCATAAGATACTCAAGTTATTATAGCAGACTGTCAGCCGTCCGATAATAGTATCCCTTGAGACAGGCGTCAAGCTTTTTTAATGAACGCTCTCCTGTCATTGTAATCCGGCTTGTGCCGATACATATACGGGGATGAAAATTGAAAGAAACGATCGATAACTATCTCAAATATCTAACGTATGAAAGGGGCAGTTCCGTGCATACCCTGAAAGCATACACCGAGGATTTCGACGTATTCCTCCGGTTCTGCGGCGAGGCCGGGATTCAGTCGTTCGCGGAAATCGACTACCGCGTGCTGATGAACTATCTCACCGAGCTCAGCGAGCGCCGCTTGAAGGCGTCGAGTCTCGAGCGCAAAATCGCCTCGTTGAAGTCGCTCTATAAATACCTTCTCCGCGAGGGGATTGTGAAAAAGAATCCCGCCGACCTTCTGTCTTCCCCCAAGAAGGAAAAACGCCTGCCCGCCGTCCTCGAGAAGAACGAGGCGCTCGACCTGCTGGAATCCATCCCCGAGGATAACCCGTTATCTCTGCGCGATAAGACGATGCTGACGCTTCTTTACGCGAGCGGACTCCGAGTGTCCGAGCTTACCGGCCTCGACATTCACGATATCGATTACCGTCAGGGAGTCGTGCGCGTGATCGGGAAGGGGTCGAAGGAACGGATAGTCCCGACAGGGGAGACCGCGCGGAAACTGCTCGCGGGGTATCTTGCCGTCCGGGAGGAATTTTGCCCGCCGGATGGCGATCGCGCGTTATTCCTGACACGACGCGGGAAACGTATCTCGGACCGGATGATCCGGTATATCCTCGAGGGGTATATCGCAAAACTCGCGGTCAACAAGAACGTGCATCCGCACACCCTGCGGCATACGTTCGCGACACACCTGCTGGAGAACGGCGCGAATATCCGTGTCATCCAGGAGATGCTCGGCCATTCGAGCCTGTCCACCACCCAAATCTATACCCATCTGTCCCCGGAAAAACTCAAGGAAAGCTACGATAAGTTCCATCCCCACGCCTGACCGCTGCGCGGACTAAACCCATTACAAACCGAGAGCCTAACGTTCCGCGAGCCTGCGACGTAGAAAGAGACTATCACAGGTGTCGCTCAGCGACCT
>MIBD01000054.1:0-221 GCA_001829395.1 Spirochaetes bacterium GWF1_49_6
TGGAAAGCAATACCATCATTAACGAGGATATCAAGAAAAGCATGGATTCCGAATCCCTCACGTTCTCGGGGAATCTTTACAGCCGCGCTACATTTAACATGACAAAGGACTGGCTGGACGGACTGACCGACGGGGATAAAAACCTGTTCTCAGCATTCCTCGAGGGTAATTTCTTCCTCGATATCCGCCTCAGAAAGAGTTTTAAGGCTTTCGTCAACCTT
>MIBD01000054.1:228-10121 GCA_001829395.1 Spirochaetes bacterium GWF1_49_6
ATTATCAATCCGTCGTGTCCGGGTACGAGATTTACGGCGCGACCTATATTCTGATGACCAATGTCTTAGGCAGCGGGGTCGATTTATCCGGGGAAAACACGAAGATTATCCTCAAGGAAGTTTTCATCGATTTGAATATCGACAAAAATATTTACTTCCGCCTCGGTAAGCAGGTGCTACAATGGGGACAGGGCTACTTCTGGAACCCTACCGATCTGATAAACAGCGAGCTCAAGTCGTTTAACGACCTGAGCCGCTACCGCGAGGGGTCGTTCGGGCTGAAGATCACCATCCCCTATGAAACCTACTTCAATTTCTACGGATTTATCGACGCGCGAAAGGTCGAGAAATTCACCGATTTCGCGGTCGCGGGTAAAATCCAATTCCTGCTGGGAATTACCGAGATCGCGTTCAGCGGATGGGCGAAGCAGGGATACTATCCTGTTTACGGGTTCGATTTCACCACCGCTCTCGGCGGATTCAATCTCTATGGCGAAATGAGCATATCCTACGGGGATAATCATAAAAGACTTGGCGATCCGGTTATCCTGGGGCCGTATACGAATTATACATTAGTATCGGTCGATGATAAATGGGTGCCGCGTATCACGTTGGGATTCATGCGGACGTTCGACTGGGAAGTCCCGGACCGGATTACGCTGGTTGGAGAGTTTTACTATAACGACGGCGGTTATTACGATAACGTATTCAAAGACCCCGCGAAAATTAACACGCTATATATGAACAGTCTGTATCAGGCAAATTATAACAGCGTTTATTATGGAGCGATTTTCCTTTCGATCAGCAGATTCCCGATACAGGATATGTCGGTCTCCGTGAACGCGCTGGGAAATTTCAACGATTATTCGTTCATCGTGATGGGAGGGATCAGTTATACTCCCGTAAATAACTGCACGCTCGGGTTCAATATCTACGGATACCTCGGGGAGGATGACTGCGAGTATACCGCCTCCGGCAACAGGCTGGCATTGGAAGCCACCGCAAAAGTAGTATTTTAACGGTTGGTAAAAAAAACGACCCCGCATCAGCGGGGTCGTTTTTATCGTTGAAATAGAATTAAACTTCCTTCCCGGTAAACGGCGGATAAACATCGGTATAAAAATTCAAATAACCGCCCAATCTCGAAACCCATCTTAAAGTACCGAGAATGAAACCGAACATCTTTTCAGGAAACTTCCCGGTGAAGAGAATTGCCCAGAAAGAGATAAACGAAATAACCATAACAGCAATCATGCGGAAGTAAAGGATGAAACCATGCGGTATCATCACATAGAAAATGCCGAAGAATGTGCGGACAAGAAGCATCAGACGGGAAAGCTTCTCAGGATACTCGACATTCAGGGTAATAGGATAACCCGATTCTTTGCCGGTAAACGGCGGATAAACATCGGTAAGAAACATCATATAAGACATGACGCTAATACCCCATCGCTGGGTTCCGACATTAAAATCAAAGAATTTCTGGGGATACTTCCCGGTAAAAAGAACAATCCAGAAAGCGAGAAAACCCAAAAAAGCGGTCGCAATTCCGCGGAACATCAGACAGAAGCCATGGGGAATCATCACATAGATGAATCCGAAGAATGTTCTCGCCAGCAGAAGAAGGCGGGAAACTTTAGGCGGACATGCACCTGAAACAGTAACAGGATAAGCCATAATACCCTCCTAGGGAGATTTTTATTTACTTAATAAACAAACTTTAAAAGAGTTTAAAGTTATTCTATATTTTTGTCAAGAGAAAAATCGAAAATTGCTTAACACTTATCACATTTTTCATATCAATAATCCAATTACTCTATCGGTCTGATTATTTCGACTTTTCCGGTACCCAGATCGTAATACGCGCCCGCGACCCCGATTTTCCTCCCCGGATCGTCCCCGGTAAACCGGCGGCAAATCTCCTCCACATCGTGAGCCGTCTCAATCACATTTCCCTTAATGGCATGCTCCCTGATATCTTCCTTATATTGATTGGCACGGTAGACTGCTGCCCTGACTTTATCGATCAGTCCCTTGAGTTCGAATGAAAATTTATCCCCGCTCATGGCCGCGTTAAATACCCCGCAGTTCGAATGTCCCAAAACAAGCACCAGATTTACGCCGAGATACTTGATCGCATATTCCACGCTTCCGACGATATCGACATTCAGGACATTCCCGGCAATCCGTACCACGAACAGGTCTCCCGGCTTACAGTTAAATATAATCTCCACCGGGACTCTCGCGTCCGAGCACCCGATAATTACCGCAATCGGTTCCTGCGTCACATAGGTCTGGCGGCGCACTCTATCCAACTCTTCATAATAAATGGAATGCTCGGTCGAATATTGTTGATTTCCTTCGAGCAGGATTTTTAACGCTTCCTCCGCAGGTATCACAAGCGCCTCCGAATCGGATACTAAATCTTTACCGTTTTATCTACCCATGTATTATAACCGATTCTGAAAAAAAGTGAAGAATCAATCCCGTAATTTTCTAAAATAAACATTTTCAGATATTTGTAAAAATACTCCCTATATTATTGACATGAATTTGGTAGGTAATTACAATAGTTTATCAATCGGAGGAGGTGCGGCATGATCTGTCGGATTCGAATACGCCATATTATCATGCTTTTTTTATTCATGCTTTTATCGGGCAAAGCATTTTCCGCGTTACCGGGTCTATCTTCATCTGACCCTCTCACTTTCACCCATCTCCAGGAGTGGATACAGGACTCCCGTTCCTCATTGGAAATGTTCGAACAGACTATCCGCACGGATGTTCTCGCCGCAAGATTTAATTATTTTTGGAATGATACCGAGTTCTATGTCAAGATGGATGACAGCTCGGTTGTAAAAACCAAAGCTCAGCATGTAACATTTCAGGGAATGTTCTGGGGACCTATCTTTACCTTCGGGGTATGGGAGGTTCCGGCTACCGTACTTGACCTCGCAGTCCTTATAGCGCAGAATGACGCCAGCTTTGTCTTTAATAAACTTAATATGAATATGCTGGAACTGGCCATCGCGGCGAATAAGGCCCAATCGCAATCCAAGGTACCGTTTTCCGGCCTATTGCGCATCAATGTCCTCTTCTCGATGGATTACCTGCTGATGGATTTAAAGGCCGGCGGTACGAACGGTAAGTCCATACTGGGACGTTCCTACGCAGGTCTCACTTTCAAAATAATGGAAGTTTATTACTTGTTCGTGGGATTTAATTTCCTTCACTACCCCTATGTATACGGATGGCAATCCTTTGTATCCAACGATAAAGCATTCGCCGGGGTGGCGGGTGTTCCACGTTACTACTCCGGTACGGAAAACTATGCTCCAGATGATCTTCTTTACGAAACCCGCACCAAACTTTTCTTTTACCAGAATATCCTGAACTTCCTCCAAATACGTACCCTCCTCAATATCGACGCGGAACAGCTTCTGGATATGGTCGGCGCGGGAGTCATTTTCCGTTTCTGGCAGATGTGGGATTTCAACAGCATCTTCTCCTATATCCAGTCTATAGATAAATATACGCTCGATCTGATGGGCAACATCAGGATATTTAAATGGCTGAATATCAACTATAAGTACAATTTATCTTTAAAGCCTTTCGACGTGCTCGATTATCTGAAACTCGGCATCGACCTGAATGTCCCGTTAGGGGATTCGGACGCGGGTCCGTATATGTTTTTCGCCCATGGATACGCGGCTACCTATATCCGGGATCAGGAGCGTCAATTAGGCTATTACGGCTCAGTAGGATTTTATCTTCCGTTATCTACCTGCCTCGAATTCGGCGTAGGATATAACGTGGACGAGACGATGGAGAAACTACCGTTCTCCCAGGATAGCCTCACCTATTTCGTTCATTTTGAAATCGGAATGGATAATAACCTGAATTATAATCTTGAACCTATATACAGGGAGCCGTAAGATGAAAAAATCATTAATCCTTATATTATCCCTTGTTGTTTTATTAGGCGCGTCTATTTCGACTGTGTTTTCCGCGAATTTTATGGGAAAAGACGACGAGGAAACGGTCGATATGGATAAGTATAAAAAGCAAAAAGAGGACTATAAAAACAAGAACAAGAAAAAGCAGGAAGAGAAGACCACCGATAAGACGCCCAAGGACTCCGATAAACCCGTCAAAATTGACGAAGAGAATAGTCAGCCGGTACAGGAAGTAAATTCGTCCGAACCTCAACAGGCTTTCTATGATTATGATGAATCGCAGAAGGATGTCCGTGAGAAGGTGTTCGATTTCCTGAAAAACCCCAAGGGATTAACTCTTACCGCCGGGTATAGTTCGATGGGTTTCTCCAGCTTTTACTCCTTTCTCGACGATACCGAAAAAATCCCGCACCAAATCGATACTATGCTCGAGAACGCTATGGGGCATCTGAACGGGTTCTGTGTCGGCCTCGAACTCGATCATTCGTTCGTCGATATCCGTTTTTCCCCGAACATGGGGCTTACCCCGAACGTACTTTTCGTACAGGTCGACACAGGTGTATTTATCATGAACAGGGAAGAAAAGTATAAAGATACGGTATATATCAATAGCGGGGTGTATTTTTCCGGCACGCTCGTCTCGTTTACATCCCCGATGTTCGCGCCTTCCTATGTCACCAACTTAAAGCCGATGTATGTGGATATGTTCAATACCGGTATCGGTATCACTCATGTCAGTACTACCGTCCCCGCGATATTGGGGCTGGCTATAGCGGATACGGTAATCATCGAGGCCGGCGCCTACTTTAATCTGGGCGTACTTCTGCCGTATTACTTCACCCTCGATCTCGGATTACTTGCTAATATCGAAATAGAGATCATCCCGGAAACACTCAGGCTCTATATGAAGACCAAATTCGCGAAGTTTAAAAATATGGTCAAACGGGAGGGGCATGAGGATAACTATCCTATTTTCTACGATAACGCATTTTTCGATTTGGGAATAGGATATCAGTTCTAGGATTTTTCGATGTCTTTTTTTATCTCGGCGAGAAATGTAATCGCTTCGACGGGCGTAATCCGGTTAATATCGATATTCTTTATTTTCAGGATTACGTTCCCGTAGCGGTCTTCCGTGAATAATTCCATCTGCATATCGCTTTTCAGTTTCTTTCCGTTCTTATCGCCGTGACTCTCGATCACATTTTTCGCGATCGTCCCTTCTTTCTCCAATGTATGGAGGATGTCCTTCGCTCGCACGATTATCTCCTCGCGCATCCCGGCAAGCCCCGCGACATAGATACCGTAGCTCTGGTCGGCTGGGCCTTTTATCACCCGGCGCAGGAAGATCAATTCCTCGTGGTACTCTTTAACGGCGATATTATAATTCACAATCCCCTTCTTCCCGCCGAGCTGGGTAAGTTCGTGGTAATGGGTGGCAAAAAGGGTCTTTCCCGACTGCTCGGGATGCTCGTGCAGGAATTCGATCACCGCCCACGCGATCGATAGCCCGTCGTAGGTGGACGTGCCCCGTCCGAGTTCGTCCATAATAATCAGGCTGCGGGAGGTCATATTATTGAGGATATTCGCGGCTTCCTCCATCTCGACAAGGAATGTCGAACGTCCCGCCGACAGCTGGTCGGACGCGCCGATTCGCGTGAATATTTTATCGACCATCCCGATATGCGCCGATTTCGCGGGAACGTAACTCCCTATCTGCGCCATAATCGCGATTAGCGCGTTCTGCCGAAGGTAGGTCGACTTACCCGCCATATTCGGTCCGGTGATAATCAGTATCCTGTTCTCCCCCTCGTCCATCAGCAGGTCGTTCGGGACGAACAGGTTCATTCCCATATACTTCTCGACCACCGGATGCCTGCCCTCTTCGATAACGAACGATCCCCCGTCGTCGACACGAGGTTTCACATAACGCCGGTCGGCGGCCAGCCCTGCCAGCCCGGAATACACGTCTATCTCCCCGACACGGGCGGCGATTTCCTGTAACGCCGGGATTTCCACGCCCAATTTGTCGATCACCTCATTGAACAATGCTTCCTCGAGCTTGACCGTCCTTTCCTCGGCGGTCGTGATCTGCATCTCGTATTCCGACAGTTCGGGTATCGTAAACCGTTCGGCATTCACGAGACTCTGTTTGCGGATATAATCGGCGGGAACATTATCGGAATTGGCTTTGCTGACCTCGATAAAGTACCCGAACACATTATTATATTTAATTTTCAGTGAGGATATCCCCGTCCGTTCGCGTTCCTTGTGCTGAAGGCGGATAATCCAGTCCTTCCCCTCGTGGAGAATTTTACGTATTTTATCCAATTCGTCGGAGTACCCCTCGCGGATCACTCCCCCGCCGAACGAGTTCGCGGGTTCGTCCATAATAGCTTTCCCGATCAGCGCGGTCATCGCGCTTGTGTCGGCGATACCCAGCGCTATATCCTTCAGTCCGTCCGAACGGGATATCCGCTGTTTCAGTTCCTCCGCCGCGGAGAGCGACGTCCTGAGCGCGATCAGGTCGCGCGGGAAGGTTTTCTTGAGCGCCACACGGGTGGTCAGACGGTCGATATCGGAGATACTTTTAAGTATATCGCGGGTGTCGTTCCGCAGAATGGAATCGTCGAAAAAGACCTCAACATAGTTCTGGCGTGTATAGATTTCATTGAGGTCGTACAACGGCATCACTATCCATCGCCGAAGCAGACGCGCGCCCATCGGGGTGACTGTCTCGTCGAGCACGTCGAACAGGGTGAATTTCTTCCCGCCGTCCTGCATATTCCGCACGAGTTCGAGGTTCCGCAGGGTGAAATCGTCCAGTACGACAGTCGACCCGCGCGTGAGATAACGGATAGAACGGATATTGCTGATTTGGGTGAATTGGGTCTCGCAGAGATAATTAAACGTCCCGGTCACGGAGCGGGAAACTGACGGTTCCTCCTTGACACCGGGCGGAATGTCCACATGATCGAACACGGACTTATCGTACTGGAAGTCATGGAAGTACCAATCGGGGCTGGACTGGAACAACGCCCCGCTATTCGATAGCAGCCCCATCAGCGCGCCGTCCCCGGAAAGCCCCTCGTTATAGATGATTTCCGATGGCATAAAACGGGCGAGTTCGTCCTGCAGGACACGGTACTTCTCGTTCGTATCGGCATGGATCGCGTAGAATTCCCCGGTGGAAATATCCGCGAACGATATACCCAAATCCTCTTTAGCGCCGTATATCGCCATCAGGTAATTATTTACCGTGCGGGGCATCAACTGATCGTCGATAACCGTACCCGGTGTGACTATCTGCACGATGTCGCGTTTGACAATCCCCTTCGCCTGCGAGGGGTCCTCGAGCTGTTCGCATACGGCGATCTTTTTCCCTGCTTGAAGGAGTTTCTGGATATATTGCTGGGCGACATGATAGGGAAACCCGCACATGGGGGTTTTATTCCGTGACGTGAGGGCGATATTCAGGATACGCGAGGCTTCATGGGCGTCCTCGCCGAACATCTCGTAAAAATCGCCTAATCGAAAAAATAGGATTTTATCGCGGTGACGGGACTTGATTTCACGGTACTGCCGTTCCATCGGCGTAAGGTCACGGTCGTTATCCTGGTTGGCGTTAATTCCCCTGCTCTCCATATTCCGTTACTTTCACCATCTCGACTACTTTAGTATCTTTATAGCCGATGGAGATCAGGAGCTTGGCATACGATTTCGCGTCCTCGAGCTTCATAATACCGCGTATCTCAGCATAATAGAGATCGTTGCGATAATAAATCCCGATCGGGAGGCCCTTCTGGTTCTTCGCGATCTCTTTAGCGATAACATTAGCGACACTCAGGTCTTTGTACTCACCGACACGCACTACATATTCGAGCACCTCGGACTTAACTACACTTCCCTGAATGCTTTCGGCTTTACCGACCGTCTTTTCAGCCGTCACTTCCATATCATAGGAAAGATCGGCTTGTTCGCCTTTGTACGCGAGTTCCGCGGGCGTCACGAAATAATAATCGACCCAATCCACCGGTTCGTCTTTAATGATATTATTATTTTCGAGATAAGTCAAGTAATTCTTTGAGAGATGCGCCTCGGCGGACAACGGCATATTCCGAACAAGGATGGAGAATACGTGGAGCGCCTTCCCGTACTCCTTGCGGTAAAAGAAACTTTTCGCGGCATAGAAAAGCACGCGGACCCCGTTGTCGAACGACCACTTTTTCAACTTCACCGCTTCCTTTAGGACATTCAACGCGGTACCGTACTTTTTCAGGTCGATGCAGGCTTTTGACTGCACAAGCAGTCCCTTATATGCCAATTCGTAATTTTTTGTCGCGAATAAAAGACTCTCGATAGCCTGAATGGCCTTCTCCTGCTCGCCCTGCGCGGAATAGATCACCCCGAGCATGTAATAGGACTTTTCCGTCTTGGACGATTCATAGACCTCGGACGCAGTGCCGAAATCCCCTACCACATAGAGGATATCCCCGAGCTTTTCCATAGCGTTCGCCCAGTACTTAAAGTCCGTATAATCGGTGCGGATATAGTTCAGGTAATCGATTATTTTCAGGTAGTCGGTTTCGATAAAACTCAGCATATAGAGCGCATACGGGACATAACCGGACTCGGAATAGGTTTGAATCAGTTTGAGATAGGCGGCCTTGGCATTCGCGAAATCGTTGTTTCTATAGAATTCGTTAGCCTGATTATAGATCACATACGCCTTAGCGTCATCTTTATATTTATTCTGTAATACCGTCTGCGCCTGTAAAGTTACTGCGGACAATAATATAAGACCGAGAATCCATCTTGTACGCATCCCGTTCTCCCGCGTTTAATATTTCTTAACATATTTATATCGGAAGAAAAAAGAATAAGTTGATATACTGAAAAGGAATGGTGTAACTAAAGAATGCTGGGGATATCCTCGTCATCCCCGGTATGATGCTTGACTACCTTGCCGTCGATAATGTATATCACGTCCTCGGACATATTGGTCGCGAGGTCGCCGATTCGTTCGAGATTACGGATAATGCTCATCAGGTGCATCGCCCGTTCTATCGACTCCGGCGAGGACTTCATTATCTGCATGATCTCATTCATCAGCACGTCGCGAAACTCGTCTACCTGATCGTCCTCAATCAGTATCTGCTTCGCGAGCGCGACATCCTCCCGGACAAACGCGTCAATCGCCTCGGACACCATCCCGCGAACCAACGCGGCCATCTTAGGGATTTCCCTGAGCGGCTTGATAAACTGTTTATCGATCAGGAATATCCCGCTCTTCGCGATATTTACCGCGTGATCGCCGATACGCTCGAAATCGTTGCTCATCTTGGCGACCATGACGATACTGCGGAGGTCTTTCGCCTCCGGACGCAGTAACGCGAGATAACGGATGCTCATCTCGTCCAGTTCGATTTCAAAGATATTTGCGAGGGGCTCTTTTTCTTTAATCACCCGCCGGAGGAGATCCATATTTTTCGCGGTCAATCCTTCAATGGAATCATCGATCATCGATTCAACTAATGTGGCATATTTTACCGCTTTTTCTTTGATTAGGCCGAGCTTTTCCAAAACTATTTCCATTTATTCAATCCTGTATTTCTATTATATATAATGAATTAATCAATACGCAATTCTATCCGAACTTTCCCGAAAGGTATTCTTCGGTGCGTTTATCCTCCGGTACCGTAAACAACTTTTCAGTCGTACCGAATTCAACCAATTCGCCGAGATACATGAACGCCGTAAAGTCGGCGACACGCCCGGCCTGCGCGATATTATGCGTTACCAGTATAGTGGTAACCTCCTTCTTCAGTTCGACAATCAGCTCCTCGATATGCATCGTCGCCTTAGGGTCGAGCGCCGACGTAGGTTCGTCGAGAAGCAGGACATCGGGATTCATCGCGAGGGCGCGCGCGATACAGA
>MIBD01000054.1:10141-13421 GCA_001829395.1 Spirochaetes bacterium GWF1_49_6
CCTTTTCTATTTTCGACAGATTGACGCTGTTCAGCTTATATCCCGCGATAACGTTATCGTAGATACTCATCGTCGGAAACGGGTTCGGACGCTGGAACACCATGCCGATCTTCCGGCGAAGCATAATCGGATTGATAGTCAGGATATTTTCCCCGTGCAGAAGTATTTCCCCCTCGACCCGCGCGCCCGGGTTCATCTCATGCATCCGGTTCAATGTGCGGATCAGCGTGGATTTCCCGCATCCAGACGGCCCCATGATCGCGGTGGCCTTTTTCTCGGAGAACGACATGTTAATGTTTTTAAGCACCAAATGGTCTCCGTAGTAAGCATTCAGATCAATGATCTCTAAAATTTTACTTTCCATCTGTTAACCACCACCTTTGTGAGAATGTTTAATATTAATACTATGATCACCAAAGCCGCCGATGCGCCCCATGCGTTCTCGATCAGGTTCGGGCTCGCGCTGCGGGCGTTATTATATATCAATGTCGGCAATGTTTCCATCGGCTCTGTGACATTCAGATTGATATTCGGGTTTCCGAACGCGGTAAACAGTAACGGGGCGGTCTCTCCCGCGATACGGGTGATTCCGACCAGTACCCCTGTGACTATCCCGCTTAACCCCGCGGGAAGCACGATCCTGAGAAGCACCTTATAATAGGGCGTACCGAGCGCCACGGCGGCCTCCTTGAGAGAGTCCGGTATCAGTATCATGGTCTCCTCGGTGCTTTTTATCACGATCGGCAGCATCATCAGCGCAAGCGATACGCTTCCCGCGATCGCCGAATACCCGCCCTTCATCGTGGTGACCCACCAGATATTCACGAATATCCCGAAGATGATGGAAGGGATACCCTGTATCATATCGACGGCGACACGGATAGCGTTCGCTACCTTAGATTGGCGGTTCTCCGCGAGATAGACCCCCGTCAGCACCCCGAACGGTACGGCGATCAGTCCGCCCATCAGCACGATGAGGAATGTCCCGATTATACCGTTGGCGATACCCCCGACATTCATCCCGACCGCCTCAATCACGTTCTTTGACTGTCCTGAAGGAGGAATGCCCACCCAAAATTCCGGGATAAACAGCTTCGGGAAACCCTTCGCGAAGATGTAGGATAGAATGAATATCAACGGTACAATGGAAAGGAGCGAAAGCGTAATGACCAAACCTTCGAATATCCTGTCTTTCAGGATATTTTTCCGTACCGCACTATTGACGGTTTCTTTTATTTTATCTTTTTTCTTGTCGGACATCCCCTACCTCACACTCAGTTTTTTTATCAGGTACCGCCCGAGAAGGCCGAAAACAAGCGTAATCACAAACAATATCAGACCCAATTCTGTCAACGCCGCGATCTGCATCGTTCCGCCCTCGGCATACTTGCTCGCGATTAAGCTGGCAATAGTCTGCCCGGATGAGAAAATACTGAGCGGCACATCGTTCTTATTACCGATCACGAGGGTGACCGCCATAGTCTCGCCAAGCGCGCGCCCGAACGCCAGAAGGATACCCGCGAGTATGCCCGAACTCGAATATGGTATGATGACGCGCCTGACTACCTCGTAACGCGTACCGCCCATCGCGTAGGCGGCCTCTTTTAAGTCGGCCGGCACAAGGTTAATTACCTCTCGGGCGAGCGAGGCGGAGTACGGGATAATCATAATCGCCAGTACGAGCGACGCGGTCAGGATATTCGACCCGCCGCCCTCGCTGAACGGGAATAACTGGTACACCAACGGCCCAATAAATGTGAACGCCCAGAATCCGTAGATGATAGACGGAATCCCGGCGAGAAGTTCGTTCGTGGTTTTCAGGATGTCGGAAATAATCCCCGATGTGAAGTATTCCCCCAGGAAGATCGCGATCGCCATGGAGAACGGCAGCGAGATGAGAAGGGCGAGTATCGACGTCATCAGCGTACCGATGATAAACGGCATCCCCCCGAACCATCGCTGGTCGTCCTCGGAGATATAGTTCGTAATACTCCCGTAGCGCTCGCCTATGATATCGATAATTTGAACCGCGCCGTAGGACACATCATTTGTCGTCAGGGTCTGCGGAATAAACACGCATCGGTAGTTGTCCGCTAACGGGAGATTATTCGCGTCGAGAAGGTTCTTTTTTATCTCCAATATATTGGTGGTATTTACAGCTAGCGGGGTTTCGGTTGCCGCAATCAACTTATTGGATATACCCGAATAATCGAGCGCGGGAATTACCGGATGGACAGCTCCGGTATTATCGGTCAGGATAAATTTATCCGGGCTTATGGAGGATTCATTCAGGGGCAGGATAAACTTGATCTCTATCGCCCATTTCCCGTCCGCAGGCTGCTTCGCCGATACCGCGGATATCCTGTTCATCCGGGCGAACCATTTAGTGATCGAGAAAAACTTCAACCCGTACTCTTTAAATGAGGGTGCGGCCGTCAGTAAAAGGGTGAGAAAGATTCCTAACAAGATCAGAAATACCATGCCGGCCACTGCGAGTAGTATCCGGTTGAAGACTTTATCGCCCTTATAAACCGCTGGAACGATGTTCCGGTATCCCGGAGTATGATGCGTCTCCGGCTCAATTTTGTGCGCGTGGTGTTTGCCCTGATTTTTATGTGATTTTGACATACCGGTCCGCCGTCTCTTTTTTATTCATCATAAGTATATTTTCTTCATGTCCTGAAAAACCGCTAGAAAAACAAGCATAATATTATAAATGAAATATTTTAATTCTCAATAAATAGAAAGTTAAGATTGTGTTAATTATCCTTGTATTCGAGAAAGAGTATTGTCATATCGTCGTTCTGCGGCTGCGTTGCCCTGAATTTCTTGATATCGGTAAAAAGTTCTTTCTTTAAATTCTTTAAATCGGTATGCTTATACTTTTTGAAAATCTCCCAGATTCTTTTTTCACCGTATTCTTCGTTCTGCGGACTTGTCTGTTCGACAATACCGTCAGTAATAATCATTAATAGATCACCGTCATGTAAAATCAGCTTATCGGCCTGAGGTTCGAGAGGCTGGATACCCAACGGCATATTTGTCGAGTTCGTGGTCAAACGAAAAAGTTTTTGCTTGCGGTATAAATAGATATAAGAGTGCCCCATATCATAAAATACCAGTTGCCCATGCTTCAAATCGAGATCGGCAAACACTCCGGTGACGAATTTCTGGCTCTCATATGAATTATAGATATAATCGTTCAGTTTCTTTATGAATTGCGGCAGACCCTTATGAAAATCATATATCTCGAACATACCTGAAATACTGGTAGTTATCA
>MIBD01000055.1:0-2968 GCA_001829395.1 Spirochaetes bacterium GWF1_49_6
TAAAAATTACCTGAAGGACAAGGGATATCAATTACTTCATCTGAAGGAGACCCTTGATACTACGCCGCTGGAGAAATACGAGCAATACTGGGGTTATTTTAAAAAGGCGAACTTCCCCGTGATGTGGGAAGCGTTTTCACTAAAGACCAAAGGAATAGGTCTATATGTATCGGGAGATATCCAGAAAGCGAGACAATTTTTGGAAAAATCCTTCCTGCTCTTTCCGTACTTTTACGATAATATTGATATGTTAGGGAAAATCTACTATAAGGATAAGGCATACGATAAGGCGCTGAAATATTTACTTCTCGAGCTGGAACTCGGCGAGACCAACCAGAGTATTCTCACCATGACCGCCTTTTGTTACGAACAGACCGGCGAACTTGATAAGGCGCTCGATATGCAGCTTCTGGCATATCAGGACTTCGGTAAAAAAACCGTGAACCTTTATTTTGCCGCGAAACTACTGTACACGATGAGTAAATACACCGAGTCGGCCGGGTATCTCGAAAAATTGGTTTCGGAACACCTCTATGCCGACTATTGGCAGAACGCGGTGAACCTGCTCGCGAACATCTATACTTATAAATTGATCGATTATAAAAAGGTAATGAAGCTGTTTGACAGCTATTACAAGGACATAAAACTGGATTACCTGATTAAGGACTCGTCGATCTGCTACGCCATCGCGCTCGGGGAAACCGGGAATAAAAAGGCCGCGCTGAAATATCTGGAGAAGGCCAAACAGTACGGGGCGGCGCAGAAAACATTGGATTACTATATCAAAAAGTATTCCAAGTAAACTGTAAAATCAATCAGGGTTGGATGATGCATTGAGAAATGCAATGATTGGATGAGGGTGGAACTAATAAAAAATGAGTGTTAAAATGAAAAAATCCGTATTGTTTCTCCTGATAGCGGGAGTATTTTTTTCTGTTCCCTATGTATCTTATTCACAGCCCAAGCCGGTAAAAAAGATATTGTTCTTAAACTCCTATCATCCCGGGAAAACTTTTTCAGATAACATTTTCGACGAAGTAAAGAAAGAATTGACGGATTCCGGGATTCAGTTCGACCTGTATATCGAATATATGGATACGAAACGGTACGATTCCGCATATCTGTTTCCCATACTAAAGGAAATCTATCGGCTAAAGTATCATAAGACCCATTTCGACCTGATTCTCACATCGGATAATAACGCGCTGGACTTCATTGTAAAGTTCCGGGATGAGCTGTTCCCCGGGGCGCCGGTCGTATTTTCGGGGATTAATAATTATAATGAAACGATGCTGAATAAGCAGAAGAATATTACAGGGGTGGTCGAGGCGCTCGATATGAAGGGAACGCTCGACTTGATACTGAATCTCCAGCCGATGGTGAACAATGTATATATCGTGGCCGATGCCACCGAGACCGGACATTTACTGCTGGACGAACTCCGGGAGTATTATGAGCTTTACGAAAACGCGTTCCATTTTATCGAGCTGAATAACCTCCCGGTGAGCGAACTGATCGAGAAACTCCGCGCTATCCCCAAGCATTCCGCCCTGTTTTATCTGCCATACTTCCGCGACCCAAACGGGGTTGCGTTATCCATGGACGACGGGCTGAGGCTGGTGACCACCAACTGCAAGTGCCCGATTTATACGTGCTGGGAGGAGGAAGTGGCGTTCGGGGTGCTCGGCGGGGTTGTGACCAGCGGGAAGGGGCAGGGAAGGGCGATGGCGGAAATGGCGCTAAAAATCCTGAATGGGGCGTCCGCCGATAATATTCCCGTCCAGACAGAAAGCCCCAATCTGACGATGGCGGATTACCAGGCGATGGCGAAGTTTTCGATACCGTTGATGTTATTGCCGAGAGGCAGTATCGTACTGAACGAACCTGCATCCTTTTTTTATAAGAACCGCGATATATTAATCATCGCCGGTGCATTTTTTATCCTTCAGCTTGTGATTATCGTAGTACTGGTTATCAATATTATCCGCAGGCGTATCGCGGAAAAACTCGTGCTTGAAAAAGAGGAAAAATACCGTTTCCTGATAGAAAACTCCTCTGACCTGATCGTCCGGTTTCACCCGGACGGATACTTCCAGTTTGTCAGCGCGTCCTTCTGCGATCTAGTCGGGTATACCGAGGATGAGCTTCTGCATACCCAGTATATGCCGTTTGTACATCCCGACGACCGGCTTATTACCCGGAAGATGCTGGACAGCCTGAACCGTTCGCCGTTCTCGAGCTATATCGAGCACCGGCTGCTTACCCCGCAGGGCTGGAAGTGGATAGCATGGTCGAACAAGGCGGTACGTGACGCCGGAAACGCTATTATCGCCGTGGTTTCCGCCGGGCACGATATTACCGAACGAATGGAGGCCGAACGCAAGCTCCGTGAGAATGAGGAGCGGTTCCGGCTGATGATAGAGGAATCTCCCATCCCGATCGTTGTTACCAACTCGCAGAACGCGATACTGATCCTCAATAACTGTTTTATCGATACGTTCGGGTACGCCCGCGAGGAAATGAAAACGATGGAGAATTGGTGGACGTCCGCGTATCCTGATGAGAACTACCGGAAGGATATTATCGGGATGTGGCAATCCCAGCGTGACGAAGGGGAGGTCAGGCTCCATGAAAGCAAGGTCACCTGTAAGGACGGGTCGATCCGGGAAGTGGAATACCTGATTACCTCCGTGGGGCAGTGGTACCTGTTTTACCTCTATGATGTTACTGAAAAGAAGAAACTGGAGATGGAGATCAATAAAATCCAGCGGATTGAATCGATAGGTATCCTCGCGGGGGGTATCGCTCACGATTTCAATAATCTCCTGACCGCGATCCTCGGGAATGTCAGTATCTGCAGGAGCACGGTTCGCGGGGATGACGAAATATACGGGTATCTCGGCGAGGCCGAGACCGCGTGCCTCAAGGCGCGCGAACTGACCCGTCAACTACTCACGTTCTCGAAGGG
>MIBD01000055.1:2993-9970 GCA_001829395.1 Spirochaetes bacterium GWF1_49_6
GGAGACCCGGTGAAGAAAACGGGATCGGTCGCCGAGCTTATCAGGGAAAGCATTACCTTCCTGCTACGGGGATCGAAGGTACGCTTCGAGTTCGATTTCCCGAAGGAGTTGTGGCTCGCGAATTTCGACGAGGGGCAGATGAGCCAGGTATTCAGCAACCTGATCATAAACGCACGTGAAGCGATGCCGGAAGGGGGATTATTGACCGTCGGTATGGAGAACGTCATCTACACCGGAACCCCGCCGATGCCGATAAAACCCGGGAATTACCTGAAGATAGTATTCCGCGATACCGGCAAAGGGATACCTAAGGCCGACCTGAAACGGATATTCGACCCGTATTATACCACAAAACCGTTGGGGCACGGGTTGGGGCTCGCGTCGGTATTTTCCATTCTCAGTAAGCACGAAGGTTATATTTTCGCGGAATCCGAACCCGGACAGTATACCACGTTTTCATTATTCCTCCCCGCGATCGAGGATAACGGGATGATCGATATTATCAAGAAGACCGGATTGATACTCGGGAAGGGGAAAATTCTCCTGCTGGACGACGATCTGCAAGTGCAGAAAACTGTCGAGAGCATGCTGAGGATATTGGGTTATGAGGTGAAGTGCGCGTCCGACGGGGACGAAGCGATCGGGATGTATAAAAAAGCGGGAGAGGCGGGAAAACCGTATATCGCGGTCCTGCTTGATTTGACCATACCCGGCGGGAAAGGCGGCCTTGATACGTTCCAGATGCTCAAGGAAATCGACCCGAAGGTCAGGGCGATCGTGGTCAGCGGATATTCCAACGACCCGATTATGGCGAATTATGAGAAGTACGGATTTAGCGGTGTATTGGAGAAGCCCTACAAGATCGAAGCGATCAGTGAAATGCTGTATTCGGTAATCAATATATAGCAATATAAAAAAGCCAAGATTATCGAAATTTCTTCTAGAATAAGAAATAACGCGGAAAAAGGTAAGCGGATATGAACTATACTGCCATGAACTGTACGGCCAAAAACGCGGTATCGTCCATCTCGAGCAAGCGAACTATTTTGCCGCGATAAGTGGAAGCGTTGTTCAACTCCTCAGGCTTAAACGAGAATAACGCCCTCTTACCCACATCCCGCTTATCAAGAAGCCCCACAAATTGCTTCTCGATCAGAAGGGACGCGCCGCCGTACGAAATGTTCTTAACTCGGCAGGGGATGCATTTTCCATCGATAATCGCTTTCGTCGGAAAATCGGTATCCGCCCGCGGAAATACACGTTGTTCCATCTCATACCCTCATTTTTCATTACCCTATTTTACACCCTTTTCTATTGAAACGCAAGCCCCCATGAAAAAATAAAAATATTTTCGCAAAAAGTTGACACAAAGTGCAATATGCATTAATATTATGCCTTCAAAAAATGCAAATGGCATTTATATAGTGCAAATCAATAAATAAGGTTTATGGAGGATCAAATGAGAAACAGAGGTATTTTTACGGCGGTAGCCGTAATCGTGTTAGGAATGGGTTTTTCCGCGTGTTCGCTTAAGAACGACCGTCCCGTACTCGGGCCCAACGAAGTCGTGATTTCCGATGACGGCGAGACGGTAATTACTTCCACCAAGGAAGTACAGAAGGCTCCCGCGTTGTCAATCGAATGGAACACTACGAAGAACGTATGGCGTATCAGTCAGGACCTGCTGAAGTACTATAAGTACGGCGGCACGGTTTATGTCAGCGGTCAGCTCAAGGTGTCTGCGGGCGTGAATAATATCGCCTACGATAAAGTAGTCGGTATCCGTTATACCACCGATAACTGGAAGACCTACAAGGACTATAACGGCTATTGGACGTCGTATAACAGCGCCGCCAATACCGATACGTTCGACATCCTGAGCGAGTCGACCATTCAGCCGGGTAAGACGGTCAAGTACGCTATCTACTATAAGGTCAGCGGAAAGACTTATTGGGATAACAACAACGGCTTGAACTATACCGCTCAGTTCTAAATCTATCAAAAAAACATGAGGCCGTCCCGTCATGGGACGGCTTTTTTGTCACCGCGTGACGGTTTATCCTCGGACGAAGTACGGGAGCTAACCCCGATCTAGTTCTAGTCATTAATATCAAAAAGCCGCCTGCAAAAATAAATGCAGCTATCCAGGATTAGAAATGACGTTTTTAATTGACTCCTGTTTTATTTAATATTATACTGTTTAAGAAAGTACACTATAGAATGATGGAGGGAGTATGAAAAGATCAGGTATGATTTCATTAATCGTATTGTCGGGTATCGTACTATCCTGTACAATTACCCCAGACCCCAACGATGGGACGCCGGTTGTGCCGGACAGTATCACTATCACTTCCCCGGCGGTGAATGCGGCCGTAGGCGTGCCATTCACTATCAACGGGAGTTTTACCGGGAAAGTGGTAACCATCGAAGTGAACGGGAAAGCTGCGGCCATCGTGAACAATACATGGGCGATCACTTATACGTCGAACGATATGCTGCCGTTGGGGATGAAGCAGTTCGATGCGTTTGGGAAGAACTCCTTCGGCACGACTTTGGTAACGGCATCGCGTGTGTTCAATATCACAAACAATGGGTCTTTATTACCCGGTTTCACGGTCAGCGGAATGTTGACAGGTTACTATTCCACAAATTGGAAAGTAGTCGGGATTCTGAACGGTGATCCCGGGTTTGTGTATGCCGTCATGAATTCCAGTAATTATTCATTTGTAGTAAATCAGGGCGATAGCCTCGAGTTCTTCGCGTTCCTTGATAATAATCCGGCGGATGGATTTTTTGACTCTCTGTATGAGTACTTATTAGCCAGTAATATAATCGTTCTGAATGCGATCAGTAACGATATTTCTACTAATATCGACATTCCCGATATCAGTTCCTACATAGTTTCTATGTCGTTGACAAATAATTCGTTCGGTTATCCTATGGGGGTATTTCTGCTGCAGCCGTATTCGCTGATGATTTATAATTCGGGTTCCTCAACCGCGAGTATTGTCAATGAATCGGTTAATGTGAGTTGTGTAAGCGGAACCATCCTGTATTACGGTTTCTATATCGATGCAAACCAAAATGACAAGTTCGATCTTAACTTGGTAGATGGTACCGGTGAAAGTTATAGTGTGATTGGATACTATATTCTGACAAATAACGAAAACTTCCATATGAAGTTCAATTCGCATGTAATTTCCGGGACGGTAAGCGGGAGCGGCGCGGCGGATATGTCCATCGCCCGCTATGCATGGGGTCCGACCTACTGGCAGGGGAATATTTCCGGCGGCAGTTATCAGATTAACTTCTACTCGGATGCCCAAGGCGGAGCAAACATGTCATTTTACCCCGGGGCTGTTCTAGTATACCATGACGTGAACGGGGACAATTACTTTAGCTCGAGTATCGATAAAGCGGTATACTCGCAGAATAGTTTCACGATTACCAATCTTGACGGTGCGGGTCATACGCTCGATTTTAACGTCCATAAATATACATTTTACTACAACGCCTCCGGGGATGATGCCGCGGATTTCCTGATCCGGTTGGATTATGGTTCTTCAACGGGCGGGGTTTCCCAGGCAATCACAGCGTATAAAAACGCCGATCAGACCAATAACTTTATCTATATCACATGGGACCAGAATAAGGATGGGATTGGCCAATTTGTTGAGCCAAGCTCGGTGTTAAACTTCGATTTAGTGACCGAGCCTACCTATACGATGAACATGGAGTATCAGAGATTATTGATATATGTCACTATCAGCAATTCCGCAGCATTGGCATCTTATAATCATCCCAGATTCGAAGTTCAGGGTTATTTCTACGATACTACCCATCCGGCGGAAGATTGCGTTTTAACGAATTACTGGATTACCAATAAGCCCCCTAATTCAATCGGTTATTTAACGGTTTATGACGATATTAATAACGATACGAATCACGATTCGTTTTCGGAACCTATTATTAACACGAACAATCCCATTTTATACGGTAATTTTGGTACAACGAACGTGATCGTTTATATAACGAATTAAACAAATTGACGATGACGGGGGCTGTCCTAAAAGGCAGCCCCTTTTTGTATTTTTAAAACAAAGTTGCGGATTTTAACCATCTCTCTTCCCCGGCGGAATCGATAATACAGTACTGCGGATATCATGCCGGACGCGAGGGAGTTCCGCCCGATGAACCGTTATACTATGAAGGAATGGGTGTTTATCGCGCGGAAGAACCCCGCGGATTATTTCAACGATCTCCCGCTGTTCGAAGAATCGATCGGATTTGTAAAATCACTTAAGAATAAAATTAATTATTGACAATATTTTTAAATTATAATAAAATTATAAAAATAAAATGGAGGAGTTTATGAAAAGTAGAACCTTGTGTGTTTTAGCGATTTTTTCTTTCTTTTTGCTCAATTCCTGTTTAAGCTCATTACTGGGGGACTTAGATCAACCAGACGGGGTTGTATATGCTTATGTTTATACGGAAACGAGTAATTTTGTTTTTATGCAAAAATATACACGCAATAAAACAGAAACTATAAATACGAATTTTATATTTGATCCATATTCATTAGAATGGGCAAGTTTAACTTCTAAGGGGTATACTAATTGGTATGTGGTATATATTTCCATGTATGAAATCGCTTTACCTCTTAAGTTTAATTGGGGTTATGGAGTCGCAGGCGGGCCGGTTAATTTGGTTAATTCCAGTTTTATCGAGCTCAGTGATCTTACTGATTTTTACGATGTACGATATTTTAACTATGCTCTGGTCATCTCGAATAACGTGAAATATAAAGGTTTTCCGAAATTCGGCCTTGTAGAAAGATATTAAATAAAAAAGGAGAAAAAACATGAATAATAGAATTATTCTAGCTTTTTTGGCATTAGGTTTATTGCTACCCTCTTTCGGTTTCTCTCAAATTACTAATGTAGAACCACAAAATCCTCAGTTACCGGATACGGAGTTTATCTTTGGGCAAAGTCATACTTTTCTTTTTATTGGTTTAGATAGTGGGCAGACCTTTAGTATAAAAAATCCTCAAGATATTTCATCAGCTATGCTTTTTACTTTGGGAATTGGCACCCTTGGACATGGGGATAGTTCAACCTTTTTTGATTTTAATCTCATTTTAGGCTTTAATAGCATGTCTACTATTGAAGGATTAACTTTCCCTTCGGGGGGAATGATTGCAAAGTGCGACATGGATTTTGGGCTTGGAATAAATTTTGCAAATATTTTCCGTAGTGGTGAAAGATATCCGTTAAAAAATATCGGATTACGCTTTGATATTACTATTGATTATACAGTCGGTTGGTCCTATTCAGCAATTAATAATTATCTTGTTCAAAAACCAAACTTTTCTTATATTACATTAGGACCATCGATGAGTGTGAATTTAGGATATTATTTTTCAAAGGACTTCGGAATATTATTAAAATTCAAGAACTATTTAATCCATGATGTTATCGATATTTCCCCCGGCGGGGGCGGTTTTCAGGATACGGTTACTTATGTACCAAGCGTGTATTTAGGAATAATGTTCTAATATTGTTTATTTAAATACTTTGGCCGTCCCTTCCGAGGGACGGCATTTTTATATACAGACAAACCGTCTATCCCTCTCCGATAATCTCGAACCCGATCTTTTGATACAGGCTGATCGCGGGCGCATTGTCGTTCAGCACGCGGAGTTCCACGCATGCGTAACCCTTCGCGAGCGCGGAGTTCACGCAGTACTTCGTCAGCATCGCCCCGTACCCCCGGCGATGGAATTTCCGCGCGACGCTCAGGCAATGTATCTCGTTACGGCGTACCATCGCGCTCCCGATCAATTCGTTACCCTCGAACAGGAAGTAGAACGTATCTTTATTTGCCTCGAAGAACTCGCGGATTTCCCGCATTTCCGAGGCGGTAGAATCGACGATACGATGCGGGCGGATATCGTGCCGGACGCGGAGGTCATAGAAAATATCCGATTCGAGCTCCAGTTCCGGGGTGAAGTACTCCTCGCGGTAGTTGCGGATATCCATCGCGGGCAGGTCGAGTTTACCGCCCTTATACTGCATGATAGTGTCGTGGTTCATGGTACCTCCTGAATTAGTCGAGCAATAATTTTAACAATTCCGGGTCGGTAATCGATTCCATGAGTGTTGCGGCAATAGTTTCCGCGAAAATCACTCGATAGGGTCGGCCGAAAAAATCGCGAATATGGTTATCGAGGGCGGGCAATTCACCCCGCATGTTATGTAGCTCGACGGTTCTTTCATAGAGACGGCAAAGCCCAGACTCTATTCGTGCGGGTTCGTTTTCTGTCAATACCGTATCCGCCAATTCGCCAACATTGGAGTAACAGTCAAGACGATTAAATGCGCTCCCGAACCATTTACCATAGGGGATATAACGTTTTTCGATATAAAAACATATCTTCATGATTGTTTCGGTAAGACGCGCGGCAAGGATTTTCAGCCCGGTAAAATCGTCATTTTCGATACATCGGCCGATAAACGGTTCCTCATCCTGGATTTGTTTCCAATATTGCGCTAGACGGAAAATCCATACTTCCCACGGATAAAATTGAAATTTCTCCCGCAGCGGGATAAGTGTTCCGAGGCCGTCGTAAAATACGCGTCCCGAAGTTATTTCCAGTAATTGCTGGTCGTTCAGATTGATCCAATCTGTTAATTCCATCTCATCAATATTTATATCGCCGAGATACTTTTTTATATATGTTTCGAGACACACAATCTCAATCAGATGATTAATGGGCGGGCTAGATTTTAATTCCATGGTTTGGGTATGGTCGTAACGCGGTAGGGAGAAATTTGTCGGGAAACCCATGAACTCTGGGGGGAGGTTTTGACGTAGAAAAACGTTAATCTTGTCGGTATAGTTGATGACATCTTTTTCCGGGAGAAATATCTGCATCCGCGGGCCCCAGTTATGATCCATCGATGTGGGATTAT
>MIBD01000055.1:10018-11979 GCA_001829395.1 Spirochaetes bacterium GWF1_49_6
CGAGAGACGGGAATTCCTTATCCAGCAGCGGTTTGACAACTCCGAAGTAAAAATCCTCGCATAATTTAAGCCCGGGAATGAAGTTATATTGCACATTTTTCATATATTAAAAAATCACAGAGGGACTACATCAACACCTTTACCGCGGCATGATAGATCAGGTATCCCGCGGACAGGTCCATGAGGATATGGCAGATAACGATATACGGCATCAGGCGCGGCCGCGAATATAACAGTACCCCCATCGCGAGCGCGAGCGGGAGGAACATCCCGAAACGCCATGCGATAAACCGCCAGTCCGGGATAAACGGAAGCGCGCTGTGCTGGAGGGCATGGACTGTCACGCTCAGGATTAGCGCTCCGGCGAGCCCCATCCTGCCCTTCAGGCGCGGCAGGGTGTAGCCGTAATAGACGGGGATTTCCGACATACCGACCGTCAGCGGAAAAATGATCGCCCCGATGATCGCGAGTGCCGGGGAGAACGGGGGAAACATCATATCCATCGTTAGCGCGCTGTCCCCGAACAGGAGATTCCCCAGCCAGATATTCGGGAAGAACGTGAGCGGCCCCAAGGCCACGAACGCCCCGAGCACTGTGAGAATATCGATCAGGATAGTGGGCTTATTGAATTTATAAAACGACAGGATGGATTTGTTTTCCTTCCGCATCGCGGAAATCATCAGGATATAGGATACGATACTCCCGAACGCCGCCGAGTACGGCCACCATGCGACCGACTGATTGAGGGGATCGGCCGCGCCCGCTAGGAGAAGCGCCCCTGCGACCGCCAACTGGAACAGGAGAAAGGAAACGATACGGGATACGAGGACGATAAATATTCTGGGGAGCGGGATAGTCGACACGTTCTCCTGCGACGGGTAAAATTCGATTGCCGGCTGGGTGACCATAATTCGCTCCTTCGGGTGGATTGTATACATTCCATATAGGAAAATATTATCAGCCGGGCGGGGTAAAATGTCAATGAATTTTGAAAACACTCTACCGTTGACAGAAACTGCTATCCGGGGTAAGATAATCCGGTAGGAGGACGCCATGATAGCGACATGCGTAACCGTATTTGTCAAACCGGAATATATCGACTTGTTTATCGAGGCCACGCTCGAGAACCACCGGTACTCCATCCTCGAACCGGAGAACCTTCGTTTCGACGTGCTTCAGGCGAAGGACGACCCGTCGAGGTTTACCCTGTACGAGGCGTACCGGAGCGACGCGGGCGCGGCCTCGCATAAGGACACTCCGCACTACCGTAAGTGGAAGGATACAGTCGCCGAATGGATGGAGAAGCCCCGCGAGGGAGTCGCGCATCACGTGCTCGCGCCGTCCGACCCCGAAGTATGGAAAACACGTAAATAAGGGGCATACATGACGAATGAAATAGATTTCCGGTATTCCGCGAACCCGCTCGTGATATTCGGCGCCGGAAAATTCTCCGAACTACCCGCGCTGATCGACAATATCGGAAACAATATCCTGATCGTGCACGGCGCGTCGATAGAAAGTAATCCGATGTGGGACGAGTTCCTCGCGGCGCTCGCGAAACGCTCCGTCCGTGTACATGAGCTGCACTCGGAGGGAGAGCCGTCCCCCGAAGCGGTGGACGAAGCGGCTGAGGAGTTCCGCCGGAAGAACGTGCACGCGATAGTCGCGATAGGCGGAGGAAGCGTGATCGACCTCGGCAAGGCTGTGTCGGCGATGATACCGCAGAAGGGTTCGGTCGCGGATTATCTCGAAGGCGTCGGGAAGACGAAGCACGACGGCTTCAAGGTGCCGTTTATCGCGGCGCCTACCACCGCCGGGACGGGGAGCGAGGCGACCAAGAACGCGGTCATCAGCAAGGCGGGGCGCGGGGGGTACAAGAAGTCCCTGCGGCACGATAATTTAATACCCGATATAGCGTTAATAGACCCGGCTCTGACGGTGTCATGCCCGCCGGAAGTGAC
>MIBD01000055.1:12120-13106 GCA_001829395.1 Spirochaetes bacterium GWF1_49_6
CGATATTACAGCGCGGAGCGGGATGGCTTATGCGGCGTACTGTTCGGGTGCGGCGCTCGCCAACGCGGGATTGGGAGTCGTGCATTCGCTCGCGGGCGAGCTCGGCGCGATACGCGCGGTTCCCCACGGTGTACTATGCGGGATTCTCGCCCCGGCCGGGCATCGCGCGAATATCGACATGATGCGGAAATCCCCGGGGAAATACCTTCCTATTTTAGGGAAGTATGCTGAGGCGGGAGGCATTGTCTCCGGGAAAACTCCGCGCGGATGGGAGGAGGGATGCGCGATGCTCGTATCGGCGATGGATAAATGGACGGCGGACTGCGGTCTGCCTACGCTGGGCGACGCGGGGTATAAGTCGAAGGAAATGGAAGAGATAGCGTCCAAGGCGGAGAATAAAAACAATCCCGTCCAATTATCCGCCGCGGAACGGCTCGCCGTGTTGATGAAGTGCTTATAAAAATATATGCCAAATTCTAATATATCGCGGGTATGGTAACATCTTTAATCCAATGGAATTTCAATAGTGTTATTTTCAATTTGTAAAACTAAAATATCTTGGTTAATATTTTCTAAGTGCTGGCTTATACTAAAAAAAATAAAACCTTGTAAGGTTTTTCCAGGTTGAATGATATCTCTGACAAAGAATTTATTCCTGAAAAAACTTTGATCATAAAAATTCATAGACAATCCTTTGATTTGAGTAGCTAAAACCTTTTCTAAAGGTAAAGGGAAAAATTGAAGTCCAGTCCATGCATCAATTATTTTAATATCGGTCATTGGATTTATGTCAATCGGTTTTAAAGATAGATTTTTTACAGTCAATTCAAAGGTATTCCAATATTTTAAATCATATAACTTTTTGTTTTTTTCGTCCTTTGGGGCTTTTAAAAAACTGTTAATTCTGACAATACTGATAGAATACAGATTTTTTAAATATATGAATGAGGTAGTGTTTGTATTAGAAGAAAAATAG
This sequence comes from Spirochaetes bacterium GWF1_49_6, assembly GCA_001829395.1. Taxonomy (GTDB): domain Bacteria; phylum Spirochaetota; class Brevinematia; order Brevinematales; family GWF1-51-8; genus GWF1-51-8. The sequence continues at coordinate 13,097 of MIBD01000055.1, forward strand.
GTGCATGAAA
>MIBD01000056.1:0-239 GCA_001829395.1 Spirochaetes bacterium GWF1_49_6
CATTCAATGACAAAGACCGCCCCTTAGGGCATGATGACGAAGAAGGGATTTTGCGTCACTGCGATGCCGCGAAGCGGCGAAGCAGTCTATATAACTCCTTTTGAGTTATTAAAATAGATTGCTTCGGCTCAGGCCTCGCAATGACAAAGGCCGCCCCCTAAGGGACGGCCTTCATATGAAAAGGTGTGTTTATTCGTTATCGATATTGATGGCTCCGGTGGTCATCCGCATGGTAACCG
>MIBD01000056.1:252-2272 GCA_001829395.1 Spirochaetes bacterium GWF1_49_6
GCCGTTCTGGGCGATATACTCGGCCCCGATGTAATGGGTATCTTTAATCACGGAGGCAAAGTTGATATCTGAATGAACGGCTCCGGTGACAACCGCCGCATCGACCTTTAAAGCAGAGGCCGCCCCTGCGGAGAATATCGCGTCGATATTCCCGCTGGTCCCTTCCAGCGACGCGTGACTGCCGCTCATCAGGAACGATACGAAATCGACGGTGATGTTTCCGGTGGTGGTTTTCGCGGTCAGATTGTTCACATTAACAGCATGCACGTTGATATTCCCGGTGGTCACTTCCAGATAGACCGAAGGAGCGTTGATCGCGTCGCCCATCTCGTCGATACTACCCGTAGAGGTGATGATCGATAAGGAGTTACAATCGATACTGAAAAAGTTTACCGCGCCGGTCGTCGTGTTGATTTTCACAGTACCCGCGTCGAGATACGCGAGCTCTACTGCGCCGGTCGTCGTATTGATCTCCAGATAGGGCGCGGTATTGATCAGGTTGTAAAATATCGCCGCAGTCACGGAGTTGACTTTCTGGGTCTGGATGGTGACGCCTATCGGCACATAAACCACTATCTCAGTCCCGACGCCGTACACGTTCCAGTAATCCACGGCGATCGTCTTATTCTGGGTGATTACGATACTCTGGTTGTTCGAGCTGATCGAGAATAAATCGTTATCCTCGAGAAGCTGCTTGCCGTAGGAATACCCGCCGGCGTCGACAAAATTCGTCATAACGACTTTGATATACGGGTCGTCCGAATTCAGGAAGGTTATCGAACCCGATTCGATCGAGAGGGAAAAGGTCTGGTTATTGTTCGTCGAGAACTGGTAATTCTTTACCTCGTAAATCCGTATACCGGGCGCCCAAAAGTCGCAGGCGGTAAAAGCGACGGCCAAAGCCGCGAAAAGTGAAAGTTTTATTATGGTGTTTTTCATTGATTTCCTCCTGTTAAAATTCCAGCCCGAAGCTGATAGCGTTCATCGAAAGGTCGTTGTGAGTCGCGTCATAGGAAATGGACGCTACATCGAGCGGTTTAACGAAAGCCGCGACCTTGCCGTTATAGTTGGCATAATATACGGGCGCGCCGATGATATCGATCAGATACCCGGCGGCGAAGAGGGCGATACTGCCCCAATGCCATGCGGAGTATGCAGTCGGGTTATCGAGAGCTCGTGTTTCGACAGCGATTTCCGCGCCGATATACGACAGCAGCGATACGCCGGTGAACGCGAGACATACCATACCGCCGGTGGTATCACCGAGGGTGAAGTGCGCAAGCCCGAAACCGGGGACGCATACGCCCAACGCTTCGGCGATAATAAATGTGCCGAGTCCTATCGGGCGGGGTCCGAATACCGAGGGTTCCGGGTTGGGGACATTTACCGATACATTGACCTGCGGCTGGGGAATTTTTATCTCGGGCATATTAATCTGAACATTCGGCCCCTGGATATTGACCAGCGGCGTCTGTTCTTTAGGGGAGGGCTTGGTCTGGACTTCCTCTTCCACAACACTGGTCTGCGTGATTACCGTGATGACGGTGATGGTTTTCTGTGTCTTCACGCTGCTTGCGCCGTCTCCCTGAACTACTGGCGGGACGGTCTTTTGGGAATTGGTCTGACCCTGTTTCTTATCCATATTCTGTTTGGCTTCTTCCATAAGTTTTTCCAGATGCTGCTCGTCGGTCATCTGAGCAAAACCCGCTGCTCCGAATAACATGACTATCGCGCTGACTGCGATCCAATTTTTCATAAAATCCTCCATTTTTTGCTTGCCGATTTTCCGTCGGCATTAATGAAACAACCGGGCGGGGATTTTCTGTTACTTTTCCGAAAAAACCTCGAAGAAAGCCTATATAGATTCCGATGATTAATTACCGTTGGAGAAAAGCAATAGCTTGTGGAATTATCCGCGATTATACTATAATGCCCGCTTGACATTCCATGGACTTATATTATAATTTATACAGGGTGCTTTTGAAAGTTTTTTATAAGGAGAAATTCTTGTACCAAGTTG
>MIBD01000056.1:2302-10010 GCA_001829395.1 Spirochaetes bacterium GWF1_49_6
TTCTACCATATATAGTCCCGGAAGGAATAGACGTTCAGCCCGGCAGTTATTTCGTCGTCAGCTCGAAATTCGGCGAGGATGTGGGATACTCGATGTCCGGCGTCAAGTCGCTCGACCCGAACGCGGTAGGCCCTGTGAAGCGGAATCACGCCGAGCAGGCCAGTAATTCGGATATCGACGATATCGTGATCGACGACGCTTCCATACTCGAGGATAAGCAGGAACATGTGCCGATCGAAATCGAAACCAATAAGATTCTCCGCCCGGCGACGGACGAGGAGATCAAGGAACGGGAAAGATTCTCGAAGGAAGAGATCAAAGCGTACGAGTCCGCGAAGAAGGAAATCGAGCTATTGAACCTGCCGATGAAGCTGATCAACGTGCATTTCCTGCTCCAGAAGAAAAAGATCATCTTTAACTTTACCGCGGACAACCGTATCGATTTCCGTCAGCTCGTCAAGAAACTTGCGTCGATATTCCGTACCAGAATCGAGATGCGCCAGATCGGCGTGCGTGACGCCGCCAAGATACAGGGCGGTTACGGCGTATGCGGAGAATGCACCTGCTGTATCCGTTCCAACTGTCACATGAACTCTATCTTCCTGAAAATGGCTAAAGATCAGGGGTTTGTAGTCAATTCCAGCAAACTGACCGGATTATGCGGGCGCCTGATGTGCTGTCTCGCTTATGAGAACGATTTCTATATCGAGGAACGGAAGCATTTTCCTGAGGTCGGGTCGTTTGTCCGTGACGAACAATTCGAATACAAGATATTTTCGGTTAATATACTTTGCGACGAGATTTACGCGTCGGATACCTATCACCATCAGCGGAAGTTTTCGCATGAGGAGATACAGTTCCTGAAGAAGGATGAAAACGGGATTGCCCACTACCGGCTTAAAACACCTATACCGGAGGTGCAGCAGCAACCTGTATGAGCTATGAAAAGGATTCCATAAAAGACGCCAAAAAAATCGGGGCATTCGATAATAACGTACTCGACCCGAAAATACTTGAAATGAATGCGAGCGATAAGCAGAAATTATCCGATGAGTTGGCGCGCGTCAAGCAGGATATGGAACCCCAGAAACAAGCGTCCCTGCAGGATATGCCGAAGCGGCGCAAGAAAGAACATACTCCGTTGGACGTCGAGCTGACGTTCCTAGAAAAAATCATGCTGTTTTTTCTCACCATTTTCGGTTTTTCGAACGCCGAACAATTCAAGAAAAAGAAAGTCATCCGAAATATCGAGAAGGATATCGCGCGAATCAAACCCCCGATATACCTTCTGCAGACCCGCCGTATCAGCAAGTTCTTCGCGCATAAACTCCACGACCTCTACCTGAAAATCGTGTGGATTAAGCGGATGATGGATCTGACCCTGAATAATAAGAAATACTGGGATAACCCGAGTGTTTCGAAGGCTGTAGCGGAGTCCTTATTCGAACGGCTCGCGAATCTTAACACCGACGAGGTGGACAGTAACTTCTCTCCGTCCGGGATAGAGATGGTGGTCAGCCAATTCGAAGACCCCCGTACTGCGGTCGAAACTGTGGAGAAAAGTTTCTATACCTTTGTCTATTCCATCGATAAGACGTTGGTCGAGAAGGTCAACGAAATATATACCAACCTGTCGTACTTCCGCAACTTGTGCGATTACGATTTTTACGCACTTTTCAAGCGGTTCGACCCCACGTTCCATCCCGGGGTCACCCCTAATTTTATCGATATTCCCGGCGAGGGAATCCTCGGCCATCTGGAAAAGCTTGAGGAAGCGATCCTCCAGATCGACTTGAATATCGACAATATCTTTATCTTCAAGAAACTCCTCGCGGTATCCAAGGAGTTCGAGAATATGGGGATGGATAGCCCGGAATCGGGGAGCACCGACCCTATGGCGAATATCGCTCCGAAAACGACCGCGATACAGGGATTGGCGGACGGGATTACCCCGGAGAAGCTGGAGAGCGAACTCCTGATACTTTTCGAGATCCTCAAGGAACTCCTGTACACCAAGAGTCTGACCCTGCTGATCCAGATGATCAAGGTCGACCCGCTTTACGCACCCTCGTTCGTGCATACCCGCCACGACCTGTTCAAAGTGTACGTGGAGACGTTCGAGAAGCGCATCAAAGTGGTATCGAAGAACGTCATCCGCTCGAGAAGGAAGCGCACGCTGGAAAACTTATCCCACCAGTTGTTCGGCCAGATGAAATGGGTGGGCATCTATAATATCGAATTATCCGACGAGATTGAAAAAATCGGGTTCACCGGGTTTTTCTTCACGTTCCATATCGCTACCGTCATGCAGTTCCTCGAACGTTACTATAACGAGTTCCTGAAGAATACCATCAATATCCTGCTCCTGAACGGGGTATACTCGGAAAAGAACTTTCATAAGCTGACGTCGGATACGTTCTACGCGATGGATAAGTTTGTGGAGCGGTTCCAATTATTTGCCGAGGATGTGTCTCCCGAAGGAACCGAGGGAAAGCGCCTGCTAGGCTTGCTTGCCCGGAAGGATAGTACGATGCCGGAAAACCGGAAAATCGTCGAAAAGCATATAGTGACTATCAACGGGAAAGCGCGCGACCTGTTCGAGGAATTCAACCGTCATTTTTCATCCATTCATACCATCATTTCAAAAGTGTATAAAGATATCGATTCGAAGCCCCCGAAATATATCAGGAACATCCGTTCCATCGGCGGGTTCAGGAACGTGAAATTCCTGCAATCTCTGGAGAAGGGAATGAAGATTCTCCAGGGCATTCAGGAATTGACGGTCCTCCTCAAACAGTAGAACTTATGAACGAAAAAGCTGTATTGGTGGGCTTGAAGCTCCCGCAGGATAATTTCAACGATATACAGGAATCGATGCTCGAACTGAAACGTCTCGCGGATACCGCGGGCGCGGAGGTGGTGGATATCCTGATACAGGCTAAAAGCACGATCGACGGGCGTTTCTATATCGGGAAAGGCAAGATCGAGGAAATACGCGAGTTTTACGCGGACGAAAAGGTCGATTTGGTCGTGTTCAATCACGAGCTTTCCCCCGCGCAGGTGCGGAATATCGAGAAAGAGCTGGAATGCCGCGTACTGACTCGGACGGAACTGATACTGGATGTTTTCGCGATCCATGCGCGTACACGCGCCGCAAAGATGCAGGTCGAGCTTGCGCAGTTAAAGTACCAACTCCCGCGGCTGGTCGGACATTACCAGAACCTTTCGCGTACCGACGGTGGTATCGGGCTGCGCGGCCCCGGCGAACAGAAGCTCGAAGTCGACCGGCGTATCCTGCGAAAAAAGATTCATTTTATCGAGACCAAACTGATAGAGATTGAACGGGAGAAAGATACCCAGCGTAAGAAGCGGATGGGCGAATTCAAGGTCTCCATCATCGGGTATACCAACTCCGGCAAGTCCACCCTTCTGAATAAAATCTCCAAATCGGACGTACTGGCCGAGGATAAACTTTTCTCCACATTGGATACGACCACGCGCAGGGTGTGGCTGGGCGACGGGAGTATCGCGCTTATTTCCGATACCGTCGGGTTTATCCGCGATATCCCCGTCGGGCTGATCGAATCGTTCAAGTCCACCCTCGCCGACGCGCGTTACGCGGATATGCTGCTGCATGTCGCCGATGTGTCCGACCCGGCGCTCGCCGATCATCTCCGTTCGGTCAACCAGACCCTGAAAGAGATAGGCGCGGATAACAAGCCCGCACTTTTATGCCTGAATAAAATCGACCTCCTCCCGCGCGAAATACTCTTGGATATCCGGCTGCGGTATCCCGGCGCGATCTTTATTTCCGCGAAAGAGGGGCAATATACCGACGACCTGAAAAATAAAGTGAAGGATATGATGAAAGGGATAGCAGTTATTAAAGAACAGGGAGAACCGGAGCATGAATAAAACTGTGCTGGTGACCGGAGCCAGCGGATTTGTCGGGACAAACCTCTGCCAAAGCCTGATCGGCCGGGGTTACAAGGTACTCGCGCTGGTACGGGGCGACCATAACCGTGAGCTGCTCGAGAAGATGGGCGCCGAACGGGTGGTCTGCCGGATCACCGATACGGAATGTATCCGAGCCGCGCTCAAACGCGCCGATTATGTGATAGACGTGCTGGGCAAGGCGTGGGACTGGGGCGATTATGAATCGTTTGCAATCCCGAATATTACCGGAGTCCGGAATATGCTGGACGAATCGATGCGCGCGGGTATCAAGAAATTCGTGCATATCAGCACAGTCGCGGTGCACGGGTTCGGAAATCATATCGATACGAACGAAGAAGGCCCGTACTATCCGACAAACTTCCCGTACTGCGTGACCAAGTACGAGGGCGAGAAATACGTCCTCGCCGCCTATCGGGAACACTCCTTCCCGGTGAGCGTCATCCGTCCGGCGAACGTCTACGGCGAGAACGATACGGTGACTATCGTGAATATGGCCGAGGCGCTCCAGTCCCGCAGCGTCCCGTTTGTCGACAGCGGGCGCCGGCTGACATGCCCGGTCTATGTCGGGAATCTGGTGGATGCGATTATCGCCGCGCTGGAGAAGGACGAAGCGGTCGGCGAGGTGTTTATTATCTCAGACGGGCTGAGGATTACATGGCGGGAATGGACTGAGAAACTCTGCGCCGCGCTGGACGTCAAGCCCCACTGGCTGTCGGTACCCGGCTGGTTCGCGCTTTTTATCGGCACGTCGATGGAGTTGTTTTATAAGATATTCAATGCGCAGGAAGCTCCCGCGTTAACGCGATACCGTACCCAGCAGGTCAGCACGAATTACCATTTTTCCATCGGTAAGGCGGAACGGGTGCTGGGGTGGAAACCCCGGACGGGTATCGATACCGCAGTCGGGAAAACGATCGAATGGTATAAGAACTATCGGTTAAAAAAAGACGCCGGCCATTGAGCGGATATTTTTATTAAACGCAGAAACATGGTATAATGTTGCGGGGGAAATAAATGAAAGCCGCCAGATTCTTTAGATTCTTAATTCTGTTTTTCAGTATGCCCGCAATGTTCCTGTTTGCCCAGCAGACGGGCGGAACGATCGACGAATTATCCGCCGCGATCGCGCAGAATCCTGAGAACGCGTCCCTGTATTTCGAACGCGCGATGGCCTATAAAAAATTCGGCGATACCGTCAAGGCATTGGACGATTATAAAACGGTAATCAAGCTCGACAGCGGCATCCCCGCCCCCTACTATAATATCGGGAATATCTATCTCACGGGCGGAAAGTTCAACGATGCAATTCAATACTACAAAACCGCGGTCAAGCTCAACCCCAAGTTCGCTTACGCGTATAATAATATGGGCAATGCATCCGTCAAACTGGGACTGACCAACGACGGAATGCAGTACTATAATAAAGCAATCGGCGCCGATAAGAACTTCGCGCTTCCGTACTTTAACCGGGGGCTGATCTATTTCGGATGGAAAAAGTACGACCCGGCGCTCGCCGATTTCTATCATGCCACCGACCTCTACCCTAATTACACCAACGCGTTCACCTATATCATCAAGACCTATGTGGAAATGTTCAAGCTGGAGACCGTCGAAGAATCGATGAAGACGAACGCCGTATCCGAATCGACTGATATCGCTCCGGGAAACATCTCGCAGATCACGAATAACGGGACAACGGAGCCGGTCACGGTCGCGCCGGCGGGTAAGACAAACGCCGCGAGTATCCCGTTCGAGGCGAAAGAGTACGTGAAAATCGGTAAGGTGCTGATGACGGCCGAACAATACCGTCTTGCGATAGACCACTATACCCGCGCGATACAAATCGCGCCGGATTATCTCGAGGCGTACCAGGAACGCGCGAAGGCGTACTCGGCGATGGAGGAAAATTCGCTCGCGCTCGATGACTATAAAAAAGTGCTCGACCTGATCGAGAAGGAAAAGACCCTCGCGGTGACGGAAGCGCCCCTACCGGCGACCAACCTGACGGTACCCGTCAAGGTTACCAATGCCGCAGTGAAACCGACCAACTCGGCAGTACAGGTCGTGAATGGCGCGGAAACCGCGCAGGTGCATTACGATATGGCGACGATCTATGTCAAGCAGAAAAAGGAGAGCGAAGCGATCGGCGAATATTCCGCCGCGCTGGACCTGAACCCCGATATGGCGGATGCTTACTTCATGCGGGGAGTGCTGTTAGAGCAGAAGGGCGATTTTACCAACGCTATCAAGGATTACACGACGGCGTACCAGAAAAATCCCGCATTGGTAACCGCCGTATTCTACCGCGCGAACCTGAACCTGATCGATAACCGTTATGACGATGCGATTTCGGACTACTCTCTTGTGATCGCGAAGACCCCGGAGAATCCCTACGCCTATTTCTATCGCGGGGTGGCGTATAAACTGACCGGGAAGTACGATCTCGCGATCGGGGATTACCTGAAGGTGATCTCCATCGACCCGAAATATATCGAGGCGTATTATAATCTGGGGAATACCTACTTCATAATCGGGAACTACGCTGAAGCGATCTCGCAGTACGGGAATGTCCTGAAGCTGGACGACCGGTATATCAACGCCTATATCAACCGGGGAATCGCGTATAAAAAGACGGGGGATAACGATAAAGCGTTGAAGGATTACCAGTCCGCGCTGAAAATCAAACCCGAACTGCCGCAGGCGCATTTTAATGTGGGGAATGTGCACCTTTCGAAAAAGGAGTACGGGGAAGCGCTGCAGAATTACAATATCGCGATAGAATTAGCCCCGAATTACTCCGAGGCGTATAATAACCGGGGGAATGTTTACTACGAATTAGGGAAGTTCGACGCGGCGTTGGACGATTACCAGAAGGCGATCACCCTGAATAAATCGGTCGCGGATTATTACTTCAACCGGGGAATCACGTATCTGGCGTTACAGAAAAAGTCTGAGGCGATAGCGGACTTTAATAAGACAATCGAGCTCGATCCGAAATTCGCGATGGCATATTTCAACCTGGGGAAGGTTTATTATAACTCTCAGCAGTTGGAGGAGTCGCGGAAATATTTCCAGAAGGCCGCCGATCTGGGGTTTGCCGAGGCGAAAAAGATACTCAAGGATTATTTTAAGGGCGGTTCCCCCTCCTTCGGGGACTGACGCAAAAACTATTGACATTTATAACAATAGTATTTATAACTCTTTATATCACGCCCAATGGTCACTTCCTTGTCCTCTTTTCCTTTATATTTCATAGTAGTAAAGAGGGTTTTTAGAAGTGCCCATAAATAACAGGGATGATTAGAAAATAATGATATCGTCGGAATTTGAAGTACCGGGGACATTCTGATCGGACAATTCGATGCCGATAGAATCCCCCGCCTTATTATCGATATTAATCTCTTCCGAACGCATCCCGAAAATTTTCGTATAGGTATCGTATATTTCACGCTCGTTCTTGGTAGTGATAATATTATTGACCGTATCGAGGATTTCCTTTTTAATCGACAAACGGGAATCGTTACCGAGAATCTTGTCGATCTGGAACTCGTCGATACGCGTGCTGGATATCTTAAAGATCTGTTCGATAAATTGGCCGAGGTGCTCCACCTCCTGGCTGGTAATATCGTAATATTGGAGTTTCCCGACCACATCCTTGATACCCGTATCGATTCTGTTCGAGAAACCGCGTAGGGTATCGATAATCCCGCGGATTTTATCGAACGATTTAATGATAATCCGTTCGAACGAT
>MIBD01000056.1:10138-15613 GCA_001829395.1 Spirochaetes bacterium GWF1_49_6
AGGTCGCGCGCCAGTACCTGGAATCCCTTACCGACATTACCCGTATTCGCCGCCTCGATACTCACATTGAGAGAAATCACCTTGATAGTCTCCGCGATCTCTTCGATGGAATTGGCTATATCTGAAATACTTTTTAATTTATCCACGCTCGTATCGACAAAATGGTTGGATACATCCTTGAGGGAATCCATACTCTTATAGAACGTATCGAAATCCTCGACGACCGAATGGGCGCGTTTGATGATAAACGCCAGACTATCCTCGTTATTCTCGTTCATTAAGTCGGACATGGTAATCTGGATGTCATCGGTAATCCTGTTGCTGAAATTGGCGATCTCCTCGAATTGCGTGATTACCTGGAGGATAACCTCGCGGGAAAAACGGTTCGACGAGGAGGAAAGGTCGGAGATAATGGGGATAATATTCGCGAGGAAATAGATCAGGGTCGCCATGGAGGAGGAGCTTCTCTTTATATTTTCACGTTTACCGAAAAAGGCCTCTACAAAGTCGTTCATGGCGGCAATAATATTTTCATTGATCGAGTAAAAAGTGTTGTTAATCTCTTTCAGCCCGTTCTCGATCAGTTCCTCGTTTACGGTTTCTGGATGAGCCAACATTTCCTCATATTCCGCGAAAGAAAGCAGGGTTTCTTTGATTTTATAGATGTTCGACCTGAGTTTCTCAAACTTGACGTCGACAAAAGAATCTTCTCCGGGCAGGCGGACTTTTTCTAAGAGCATGAACAGGTTGATAATCAGGTTCATAACGGAGTGGACGGTATAAAACGACGTCAGCATCCGGTTACGGGATTCGAGCAGGTATTTCCGGTATACGGTTCTGTCACGCAGGATTCCAAAAATCAAATACAGCATGGAAGCGGAAATAAATAATATGAATAAAGCCACGGGAGTAGAACTGGTCGAAGGGGAGGACAACACTAAATAAAGAAGCGCCCCGCCGCCGGCAAAAAAGACCAAACCGAAAAGGAAAATGGAAAGTAAGAATTGCGCCTTCAATTCTTTGGGATAATTAAACCGCTTGCTCATCTGCTAACATCCTGTAAAATTCGATCTCGACTCTTTAAAAATCCCCTTTCCCGGCCGGTTATGGCTAATAATATAAAGGAGGGAGATTTTAGTCAAGAAAAATATAATTTTAAATTAGAAATAAAACTTGACGTGATAAAAGAAGCGATATAGAATCAATAAAAGCTCACGGGGATTTATTAGATAATCTATTATCTATATAAGAATTGGGCTTTTTTGAGAGAAAGGGGATTGTTTTCCTAATATTTCAGAAACGGAGTGTTTCATGAATCAGCAGGAAACGTCTTCCATTCTTGATAGAGTCAAGAAAACCCTCTCTACGTTTGAAAGCGGCGATTTGATGACCGTTCTTGAATTAAAAGAAGCCTACCTGACTATCCAAACCAAACTCTCATCCGACACTTCTTTCCGCGATATTGCGAAATTTGTCAACCAACTGGCGAGAACGGTAATGAAGCTGTCCCAGATCGGCAACGAAAAGGAAATCCTCGAGATCATCGATACCGCTAACGGGATACTCGGACGGGTATTTTCAGGGGATATCGCCCCGGAAAACGCGGCGGTATTAATCGATAAGATGACCCCCGTAATCGAGGAACTCCTGCACCGCGAGAAGAAAAAGGCGGCTGCCGCGAAGGAGAAGATCGGCGGCGCTGAAACGGGGGGTGTCCAAGAAAACGTTATCGACGATATATCCCTCGAGGAGCATTACGGGACAGCCTACTTCAGCGGGATTGTGGACGATAAGAAAATGCTTTCCCAGCTTGCCGACGAGATCAAGGAGCATCTCGATGTGGCCCAGTTTACGCTGGTCGAACTGGAGTATGATGAGACCAATCATGAAAATATCAATAAAGTATTCCGCGCATTTCATACCATCAAGGGTTCCTCCGCGTTCCTGGGGCTGAAGAATTTCGAGGAAATCGGCCACCAGATGGAGAATCTTCTCGTACTTATCCGCGACGGGAAGATACGGATTACGCGCGACCTGATCGATGTTATTTTTTACGGGATCGATCTCCTGCGCAACCTTGTTTCCATCATGGAAACCCTGAATTTCGACATCGTTAAAATGCGGGAAAGTTTTCTGAAGGTGGATATCTTTTCTTATATCGACCTGATCAGACGAATCCTCTCCCAATACCAGACGAAGAAGATCGGCGAAATACTCGCCGAAGAGGGAAAGCTGACGAAGGACGAAATCCTGTCCATCCTCCAGAAACAGGCCGAGTCCGACGATAAATTCGGGACGATCGCGGTGCGTGAAAAAATGGTCTCCGCCGAAGATGTGAAGGACGCCATCCGCAAGCAGTCATCCATCACCAAGAAAGTCAGCTATGTCAAGGTATCCAACGAGCGCCTGAATACGTTGATCGATATAGTCGGGGAGCTGGTGATTAACCAGTCGATGCTCCGGCAGGTGATCGACAGCGAGAGGAAAGTGACCCGGAGAGACGCCGCTAGCGATGACAGCGGGATAGGCGTAGAAAAAATTATTTCCCAACTCGAGGGGATCACGACCAATATCAAGAACATCGTTCTTTCCATGGGAATGGTGCCGATTACGGAAGTGTTCAACAAGCTCCGCGTCGTCATCAGGAATACCTCCAACGAACTCCATAAAACAGTGATAGTGGATATCCACGGCGAGGATACGGAACTCGACAGGAATGTCGTCGAGGCGATTTACGACCCCCTCGTGCATATGGTGCGTAACTCGGTGGATCACGGTATCGAATCCCCGGAAGAGCGGACGAAGCGCGGGAAGGATAAAGTCGGCAGGATATCCGTATCGGCGGAACACCGCGGGAACGGTATCCAGATTATTATCGAGGACGACGGGGCGGGTATCGACAAGGATATTATCATCCGCAAGGGTATCGAGCGCGGGTTAATCACCGAGGAACACTCCCGCGAGATGACCGATAAGGAAATCTATAATCTCCTCTTTCTGCCGGGATTTTCCACCGCGAAGAAGGTGACCGAGGTTTCCGGGCGCGGCGTAGGGCTGGACGTAGTCAGGAAGAATATCGACGAAATACACGGGAAAGTCGAGATCACGTCGGAATTAGGCAAGTATACCCGTTTCATCATCCGTCTCCCGTTGACGCTCGCGATTATCGAGGGGTTTGTCATCCAGATCGCGGAGAATAACTACGTGCTCCCGTTCAACTCGGTCGACGAGATACTGGTTCCGCAGGCCGATCAGGTCAAGGAGATGGGGGACGGGAGCAAAATGCTGTATAACCGGGGGAACTATATCCCGTTGATATTCTCCACCGCCATTTTCTCGCGGGAATACGAGAAAAAAGACGCGAACGCGCAAATTTTAGCGGTAATTATTTCGCATGAAAATAAAAACTATGGTATATTAGTGGATAGGATAATCGGCAAACAGGAAATAGTGATCAAGAATCTCGGGGAGAGCCTCAGTCACATGTCTATTTTCTCCGGGGGCACAATTTTCGGCGACGGGGCGATCGGGTTTGTCGTGGATATCGAGGGCTTTCTCGACGCGGCGAAAAACAAGGAAGAAAATATGGTCACTTCTAATAACCCTCTTTTCAATCAGTAATATGGAGGAAAAGAGGGCAAGCCTCCGCACTTCGCGCGAAGATAAAGAAGTGGCCATTGGGCGTATTTTAAAGATATATCATTATTAATGTTAAAAATGTTAATAGTTTTTGCGTCAGTCCCCGCGAGGGGGGAACCGCCCGTATTAACCGTGAAACTTTTAAAAAAGGTACGGATGAATTAAAAAAGGGTGCAGGTCTGGAATAAACTCTATTAAGGAGCGGGTATGTCCATTTTAATCGTAGACGATTCAGGGGTGGTCAGGAGTGTAGTAAAGAAATCGCTCGATCTTTACGGATACAGGGACGTTCTCGAGGCCGTGGACGGTGTGGATGCGATGAATAAAATTAAAAGCGTTTATCAATCCATCGAGCTGTACGTGCTCGATGTCAATATGCCGAATATGGACGGCATCACGCTGATAGGCGAGATTCGCCGGCTCGATACCGCCACGCCGATCGTGATGCTGACTACCGAATCGGATAAACAGAAAATGGTACAGGCGAAGAATATGGGGGCGACCGGATGGATCATCAAACCGTTTGATGCGGACAAGTTCATCAAAGTGGTGGAGATGTTCCTGAAGAAGTAAGCCAAGGAGGTTCTTATGGCTGACAACGCGACCAAGTACCTGGTATTCAACATCAATGACGAGGACTACGGGGTGCCTATCTCGAAAATCCGGGAGGTCATCCGTTTCGTGAAAATCACGCCTATTCACGAAGCGTCCGATTTCCTGAAGGGCGTGATAAACCTTCGCGGGAAGATCATCCCGATTATCGATATGCGCGCGAAGTTCGGGATGCCGGAGCAGGATTACTCCGACCGTACCGTCTTTATTATCGTGGATATCATGGGCGCAAAGGAAGTGTTCAACCTCGGAATGTCGGTGGACGCGGTTCAGGATGTGGTCAGTATCAAGGAGGAGGATGTCGAGAAGACTCCCGATATCGGGCTGCGCCTGAAGAGCCAGTATCTCGACGGTATCGCCAAGGTGGGCGAGCACATGATTATGATGCTGAATATGGACAAGATTCTCGGTTCCGACGAGGTGGTTGAGATTCGCGAATTCAGCGAAAAGCACGTGGACGTACAGGAGGCGAAGGCGATTTAACGGTTTTGATGAAGCAGGGTAAAAATTAATAAAGGATAGAGGTGAAAGGGGCGGGGTTCTTTAAGATAGGGGCGGCAAGCTCTAAGGGAAAGAGGGGATAATTTTCCTAAAGGAGCGTTGTATGTTAAAGAACATGAGCCTCACGGCTAAGTTAATGGCGGGGTTTATTATCGTGGCGATTATCACTGCCGCGGTAGGAGTTGTCGGATGGTATGGCTTGTCGGCGATGTCTTATGACTTGGAAATTATAGGACATGATGCGGTTCCGGCATTGATGCATCTGGACGATATCGAGATTAATTTTCTTAAAATAAAAGGTGCGGTTCGTTCGCTGATGTCGCCGTATATAAACGACGAAGATATAAAACGTCAATTTGTCAATATCGAGGATGCGGAAAAGGAATATGTTTCTTCTCTATCGAATTATTTGATTCTTGAAAAAACGGAGGAACAGGAAAAACTCACCGGGGTCTTTCTTCAAGCTCTGAAAAAATCGGAGAAGGATATTGAAGAATATCACGAAATGGCGCATGATATGCACTTTAATCAAAACCTCGATGATGCGGAGATTTCGAAAAAACTGACTGAATTAGCTATGTCCGGCGATTTAAAGGATAGTATTGATTCTACAATAAATACCATGGTGGATATTACCGAATACATAGAAAATTATTTCATAAAATCTTTTATTGCTGAATCATTAAAAGAAGCTGATATGTTGAATTTAATTATCATTATTTC
>MIBD01000056.1:15623-15858 GCA_001829395.1 Spirochaetes bacterium GWF1_49_6
GGTTTGGTCCTCGCATTAGTATTAGGTATCGTTCTTTCCTCATCCATATCCAAGCCTGTCAATGTCATCACGGGCGATTTGTTCAGTTCGGCGGGAAGCCTCGAATCGGCGGCGGGCCAGGTATCGTCGTCGAGCCAGGAACTGTCGAGCGGGGCGGCGGAACTCGCGTCGTCGGTGGAGGAGATGACCTCGTCTCTCGAGGAGCTCCAGTCTATCATCGAAACGAATACGAAAA
>MIBD01000057.1:0-171 GCA_001829395.1 Spirochaetes bacterium GWF1_49_6
GGCGATTTTCCTCCGCGCGGCCTCGATAATATTCCCGAACGTCTGCCGTGACACATTCATCCGGCGGGCGGCTTCCTCATGGTAGATTCCCTCGAGGTCGCCGAGACGCACCGCCTCGGTTTCGTCCAATGTGAGCGAGATGGTTTCCAGTCGGTGCACAGGCACTCCCGC
>MIBD01000057.1:346-10213 GCA_001829395.1 Spirochaetes bacterium GWF1_49_6
AACCGTTCCGATAGGGAGAGGCGACTCCCGTGACGCGGTATCCAGTATATTCAGGATACCCCGGTGCGAACAGCCGGTGACGATATGCTGATAGCCGTCCTTCTCGATCAGCAGGAACAGTTCGTCGGAGAATATATCCTCGCTGACCGTCCCGCCGCGTTCGACGGTGAATCCCCTGAAGTGGGTGTTTTCCGGGTACTTGATGGGAATATCGGGAATGATGAAAATATTTTCTTCTATACCGGTGCGAATATTGATCGGGACAGGATTCGGGATACGGACGGGGTCGAACGGTAAACCAATATCCTCTCCGTTATTTTTATACTTCTTTAAAAGCGCGTCATTTTTAAAATATACCTGAACACGGGGATTGATATCGAGCGCATTCATCAGCCCGCCGGTATGGTCGTAATGCCCGTGGCTCAGAACAACCGCGTCGATTTTCCGAAGGTCGACTCCCATCCGTTCGGCGTTGGAAACAACCGCGCCGGTCTGCCCGGTATCGAACAGGATACCCCCGCACGCGGTCTCGATAACCACCGAAAACCCGTGCTCGGCGGTAAGGCCCTTTTTACGGGTGTAGTTATCGATCAAGGTGACGATTTTCATTTTGCCCCCGTTATTGGCATATACCAATAATACACCTTTTCGATGTTATTGTCAAATGCCAATAACTATTTTTAGGGGAGTATTTTTTAGATCGGCAGGAGATTATTTCTGGATTGCCGTCACCACGAAATCCGCGAACGATTTCCAGTCTTTTAAATATTAAATTTCTCAAATTGACTTTTTTTAATATTTTCTTTATTCTAATGAATGACATGCAAAAAAGAGAAGTTAACAATGTTTTATTCCAAATTTGAGGTATTTAAAGGTCAGAATGGAAGTTTCGGAATTACTTCCATCGATCAGATACGTTTAAATAATAAAAACTCGGTTTTTCCTAAAAACCGCTCGCCTTTGCGTTATCCCGGCGGAAAATCACGAGCAATAAATATTATCTGCTCATTTATTCCTGCTGAAACAAAAGAGATTTGTTCTCCTTTTTTTGGGGGCGGATCAATAGAAATAGCTTGCGCCGATATGGGAATTAAAGTTCATGGATATGATATTTTTTCGCCGCTTGTTGATTTTTGGCAATGTTTATTAGAAGATTCAAGTCGTCTTTCTAATATTGTTAAAAACTATTTTCCATTATCATGGGATCGATTTTATGAATTACAGAAGATACAAGGTAAAGTTGATGATATATGGGAACGCGCGGCAATATTTTATGTTCTGAATAGGTCGTCTTACTCCGGGGCAACCTTATCGGGAGGAATGTCGCCCGGACATGAAAGATTTACAATTTCATCTATTCAAAGATTGAGAGATTTTAAAACCGATAATATTTCGATTAAAAAGAATGATTTCACTGAATCTATTCTCCAACACAAAAACACATTATTGTATTTAGATCCCCCATATTTAATAGAAAGTAAAATCTATGGAGAAAAAGGTAGTACCCATAGAGGATTCGATCACCCCGCTTTAAATGTTTTACTTAAGAAAAGAGATAAATGGATTCTTTCATATAATAATTGTCCGGAAATACTGGAAGCATATATGGATTACACGGTACTTTTTCCTAACTGGAAATACGGAATGTCAAATGATAAAAATTCTAAAGAAGTGCTGATTTTGAGCCATGATATTGCGGAGATATTCAGAATACGAGGTTTATAGTGGGTATACAAACAGAATCCGGTAAGGCTTTTGAATATGCATTAATAAGAACTTTTAAAGATACCCTTTTATCGTATCAAGTAAAGGTTGAGATAAAAACTAACAAGACTTTTAATACCGCTCAAAGCTGTTTCGAGAAGTTTTCGCAAAACGATAAGAATGACTACATGATTTCCTCCGAACGCGCTATAAACCATTTGATCGATCTCGAGCCGAGATTAAATTTTCAATCCGACGATTCGGATATTCTCCAATTAGAAATCATGCCTGATAGCGCCGGCATATCCGGCGATGTGAGAGATGTTATCGCAATAAGATCATTACATGATTGGGAAATTGGAATTTCAGCTAAGAATAATCATGCTGATGCAAAACATTCCAGATTATCCGATAAAATTGACTTTGGGAAAGAATGGTTTGGAATTAGTTGTTCCTCTGATTATTTTCAGAAGATTCATCCAATCTTTTTAAAGCTTAAGGAACTAAAAGAACAAAAGCGACTGTGGAGAGACTTAAAAAATAAGTCACACGATATTTATATTCCTTTACTCAATACATTTAAAGATGAGTTACAAAAAATAAATGAACTGAATATGAATACAGTTCCTAAAAAACTAATCGAATACTTATTAGGAAAAAAGGATTTTTATAAAGTTATTAAACGAAATAAATTTACTGAGATTCATGGTTATAATCTATACCAAACGCTAAATCAGTCTGCTGGAAAAAACCAACCCAAAATTAAAATTCCTAAGTTAAGACTTCCTTCAAGAATTATTGAATTGGATTTTAAACCCGATTCAGACACATCACTATTTCTTTATTGTGATGAAGGTTGGCAAATATCGTTTAGAATCCACAACGCCAGTTCTAAAGTGGAGCCTTCTTTGAAGTTTGCTATCAGTTTAATAGGAAATCCTTCAAATCTTTATTCACATAGCTGTTTTTAAATTCTACTTGCCTTTTATAATCACTACGAAATCCGCGAACGATTTCCAGTCGGAGGTGCCGGTGGCGCAGTCCTCCACTTTAAAGGTATACCCGAAAAGGTTCGTGACCGAACCGTATCCCGCTCGCCAATTCACGCTTTCCGATCCCTTCTTCAATACCACGCTGACGACTGTTTTTTCACTGAATCCGTTCTTAGTCTGCATAAACGCCTCGACTATCCGTTCGATAGTGACGTTTATCCCGTGAATACTCACGGTCTGTCCCTCGACGATACGCACCGCGGGATTGGGATCCGGCGCTTTATCAGAAACTGGCTGCCCCCCTCCGGGATTCTCCGGCGATTTCGGAACCGAGGCGGACTGGCATGACATCAGAAACACTCCTACTATAAAACAGACAGGCAGAATAAAACGCATGGTTTTCTCCTTAACACATTGTATTACCGTAAAATAAAAAAGACAAGAATCAAAGAAAGGAATAACATAACCCATTGACTTTTTACCGGATTAACATTATGCTATATTATAGGAAGAAAGTAAGCGAGGGTTGAATGACCTTTCCTTATCTGCTGTTTATCATCGCGTTTGTCGGGGCGCTCACCGCATTCGCTTACCTCGATACCCGCAGGGGAATACGCGGGGATTTTCCGCTTCTACTCAGGATAGTTGTGCCGTTGCTTCTCGCGGGGATTATTGTTAAGATCACGCAGTTGATCGGAATTACCCCGAAAGGCGGGGTGGTATCGTACATTATCGGGGGCATCGGGGCGGTAATTTTTTATATCGTTCTTATCAGCGTATTTAAAAAAGCAGAAGAGGAAAAATATCAGAAACTGGGAATTGTCGATTATTTTCTCGGTTTCCTTGCTGGTGTGATACGCGGGTGGCTTTATTTCGGGTTCTTCATCGTTTACCTGCACGCTATCTTCGGGCTCTCATTTGTACAGCCCGCGCTTCTGAATACGGTAATAAAACCGGTCGAATGGCTGTTGTTTTTAAGTTTCTTTTAAGAATAATAAGCCTGGGGTATTCGTGTAGACCGCATATTTCGGGGTCTACAAATACTCTAACGGGATTCTTTACTTCCGGCGGAATTGCGTCTCTCTCACGAGGGATACACGAAGTCGGGACGCGGAAACCCACCTTAATAATGGGCCCGGAGAAAATTGGTTCTTACGGTACCCCGGGTATTATTATATAGATAAAGGAGATATTATGGATCCGTCATTTCTCGCGAAAAAGTACGTCGAATCTCTGAAGAACAACAAAATTGATTCCGATTCGATTATTAAACTCCCCAAACTCGTCACCTGCGGCGACTGGAAAAAAGTGGAAATCGTTAATTCCGTCGATTACGCTCACGATGTCCCTGCCGTGCACTATAAAGGCCTGCTGGTCAAGCACCAGGGCGGTCTTTATTATATGTCCCAGAAGGTGACCGACGAACTCGGTAAAATCGACCGCCGTTTCAGCAAGTCCTATCCGGCTGTAACCGTTGTAAAAAAATAACGAGGCTGCGCTTTCCTGACTATACGATATTTACCGAAAAGTGACTTTTTTTCACATTTCTGCTATAATCTTCGGCCGCCTTTAAGAACCGCCCATAATTGAACCGGGTACTTATCAATACTATCCCGCGGTTCGCTGGAATTTTTATCAAAGGACTCTTCCATGCCGAAACGAACCGACATTAAAAAAATTCTCATTATCGGCGCGGGCCCAATCGTAATCGGACAGGCCTGCGAGTTTGACTATTCCGGCTCTCAAGCCTGTAAAGCCCTCAAGGAAGAAGGCTACGAAATCGTCCTCATCAACTCCAATCCTGCCACTATTATGACCGACCCCGATATGGCGGACAAGACCTATATCGAACCGATTACCGTGGAATATATCGAGCAGATTATCTCTAAGGAGCGCCCTGATGCGCTTCTTCCGACGCTCGGCGGCCAGACCGCCCTCAATATGGCGGTCGAGCTGTACGAGAAGGGTATCCTCGAGAAGTACGGCGTCGAGATGATCGGCGCGAAGTACGACGCCATTATCAAGGGTGAGGACCGCGAACTATTCCGGCAATCGATGGACAAGATCGGGATAAAGGTTCCCGAGAACGCCATCGTCCATACCCTCGACGAGGCGCTCAAGGCGGTCGAGACTATCGGCTTCCCCGCGATCATCCGTCCCGGGTACACCCTCGGCGGAACAGGCGGCGGTATCGCGTACAATATCGAGGAGTTCGAGACGATTGTCAAACGCGGCCTCGACCTCAGTATTAAAAGCGAAGTGCAGATCGATAAATCCCTCATCGGGTGGAAGGAGTTCGAACTCGAGGTAATGCGCGACACGAAAGACAATGTCGTTATCATCTGCTCTATCGAGAATTTCGACGCGATGGGAGTGCATACGGGCGATTCGATCACGGTCGCGCCCGCGCAGACATTGACCGATAAGGAATACCAGATTCTGCGCGACTACTCGATTGCGGTCATCCGCGAGATCGGAGTCGATACCGGCGGGTCGAACATCCAGTTCGCGGTCAACCCGGTGAACGGGGACGTGGTCGCTATCGAGATGAATCCCCGCGTATCCCGCAGTTCCGCGCTCGCATCCAAAGCGACCGGTTTCCCGATTGCCAAGTTCGCGGCCAAGCTCTCGGTCGGGTACACCCTCGACGAGATTCCCAACGATATTACGAAATCGACCCCCGCGTCATTCGAACCCACGCTCGACTATGTGGTCGTTAAAATACCGCGCTTCACGTTCGAGAAGTTCAAGGAAGCGAAGCCGGTGCTCGGCACCCAGATGAAGTCGGTCGGCGAAACCATGGCGATCGGCCGGACGTTCAAGGAAGCGCTCCAGAAGGGACTCCGCTCCCTCGAACGCAGCCTCAACGGGCTCGACTCGAAGATCGACTGGGGCAATCCCCCCGAGGCCGCCGAGCTCCGCAGGATACTCACCGAAAAGCTGACTATCCCCAACGAGTACCGCGTACTCTACGTGAAGGACGCGCTCAAGGCCGGGTTTACGGTCGATGAGATATACCGCCTGTCCTTCATCGACCCGTGGTTTGTCGCGCATATCAACGAAATCCTAGCCGCCGAGACAGAACAGGCCGGAAAGAGCCTGTCGTGGTTCGATAAAGATAAAATGAAAGAGGTCAAACAGCTCGGTTTTTCCGACGCGCAGATCGCGAAGCTCCTCGGCGGGCACACGACCGAACACGACGTCCGCACGCACCGGAAATCGCTCGGCGTACTCCCGACCTATAAACTGGTCGACACCTGCGCCGCGGAGTTCCAGGCGAAAACCCCCTACTTCTACTCGTGCTACGAGGACGAGGACGAATCGTTCCCGACGAACCGCAAGAAGGTGATGATACTCGGGAGCGGCCCCAACCGTATCGGGCAGGGTATCGAGTTCGACTACGCGTGCGTGCATTGCTCGATGGCGCTCCGCGAGATGGGCTTCGAGAGCATCATGGTCAACTCCAACCCGGAAACCGTGTCTACCGATTACGATATATCCGATAAGCTCTACTTCGAACCGTTGACGTTCGAGGATGTGATGAATATATACGAGACCGAGAAACCGATGGGCGTGGTGCTCCAGTTCGGCGGGCAGACCCCGCTGCGTCTCGCGCTCCTGCTGCACCGTGAGGGAGTCCCTATCCTCGGGACATCCCCCGACGCTATCGATATCGCCGAGGACCGCGACCGTTTCCACAAACTGATCGAACAGCTCGGTTTCCTCCAGCCCCCCTCGGCGACCGCGACCACTGTGGAAGCGGCTATCGAGACCGCGCGCATCATCGGGTATCCGATCCTCGTCCGCCCCTCATACGTGCTCGGCGGGCGCGCGATGATGATCGTCTATAAGGAAAGCGAACTGATTCATTACCTCGACACCGAGCAGGAAGCGTTGATGCACGGCCCTATCCTGATCGATAAATACCTCGAAAACGCGCAGGAGATCGACGTAGACGCATGCGGAGACGGCGATACGGTCGTAGTCGCGGGTATTATGCAGCATATCGAAGAAGCGGGTATCCATTCCGGGGACAGCGCGATGATCCTCCCGCCGCTCTCCATCGACCGGAAACATATCGACACTATTATCAGTCAAACGATCGCGATGGGCAAGTCCCTCAATGTGATCGGGCTGATGAATATCCAGTACGCGATCAAGGACGACCAAGTCTACTTTATCGAGGTCAACCCCCGCGCGTCGCGCACCGTCCCGTTCGTGAGCAAAGCGACGGGTATACCATGGGCGAAGGTCGCCACGCAGGTTGTGATGGGACGGAAGCTCGCCGATATGGGGCATGACAAATATATCGAACCGAAGCATATATCGGTCAAGGAAGTCGTCCTGCCGTTCAATAAATTTCCCGAGGTGGACGCGGTACTGAACCCGGAGATGAAATCGACCGGCGAGGTCATGGGTATCGACGACGATTTCGGGCACGCGTTCCTCAAGGCGGAAATCGCATCGGGGATGAAGCTCCCCACATCGGGGAATATCCTCGTCTCGCTCAATAATCTGTCGAAAGACCCGTGCCTCCCCGCCATCCGCAAACTGACATCGATAGGGTATAGTGTATTCGCTACCGGCGGTACGGCGGATTACCTCCGTGAAAAAGGCGTGGAATGCGTGACGATTAAAAAACTCCACGAGGGGCGGCCGAATATTATCGACGAGATGAAGAACGGGAATATCCACCTGATATTCAACACCCCCGCCGGGGAGCAGGCTCATATCGACGACACCTACATCCGTAAGACGGCGACCCTCCTAAGGGTACCATTGGTGACCACGTCGCAGGGTATTATCGCGATGGCGGACGCATTGGAGGCCCAAATAAAACGCGGGGCGAGCGTCAAGGCTCTCCAAGAGTATTTTACTAAATGAGGCGTCCCGCTCTCTGACATCCCCTCCCGCAGGAAGCGGAAGACAAGCTGTCATCGCGGGACTTCTCACATCTTATAAGCGTCCCACTCTCTGACATCCATGTCACCGTGGGACTTCTCACATCGTGTGAGTCGCAGATTAAACGGGGAGCGAATGTGAAGGCGCTACAGGAGTATTTCGAGAAGTAGAGGTCGTTTCGGCTACGCTCAACGACCGGTATAAAATATTTCATCACTACCAGACAACATCCCAAAACACTCTATAGCAAAAACCTCGATACGTCTTTCGCTTCGCTCAAGCCTACTCGGTCTCCGGGTGCATGATTACAATCCGATTTCACGCGGATTGCACGGAGGGACACGGATTAGCGCGGAAAACAGCCGGAGAAAAGAAACCACGAATGCACGCTAATAAACGAGAAGTTTTAAGACGTTGCGGGAATATTTTATTAGTGAAAATGAGTGTGGTCATCTCAGCTTCGCTCGATGACCGATGAGTTACGGGCACTGAGCGGCTTGTCCTGAGCGTAGTCGAAGGGAGCCGAAGTGCCGAGTAAATCAACTTATTGTAGATATAGTAATACTATTAATGAAATAGAACTAAACAAAAAAACTACTTGAAAAACTGTTGTGATGATTGCTGATTTTATATAGTATGCGTTTTTATCTGATTTTCCCATCATAATTTTTTGCGTTTGTTTTATGTAAACATATCCGACAATAAAATGAGTTATTATTGCGCAAAATATAGAAAATATCAGCAATAATACTGTTATTTTTGTTAATAGTTGTGTAGTTTTATTTATCGCCCATATTGGTGATGCTGCTATTAATGCTGCCGATAAAAACCCAATTTGCTCAGAAGCTGATAATAGTTTATCATTTCCATACCTATATTGCTCTGTGAGTTTCCCAATATTCATATCCATATTCTCCTCCTTCTTTTTATCGTTTATTATACTACTCTCTATCGATTTGTCAATATTATATCGAAATATTTAAAATTATTTTCCCTTTCGCGTGCATTCGCGCCTCTGCGTGAGTTCCCGCCTTTCTCCACTCCGTGGGTGTAGTTGTAGGAGTATGTTTAGAGGTGCAATGCTTTACTTTAATAGTTTCTAGGAAAGGTTGGGCATATATTATTGTGACAAATTCAGTTCATTTATGTATTTCCTCTTGAATTAATTAAATTGACTTTATCCTTTAGGTCAGAAATTAAAAATTCTTCCAAAGCTGGAGCAAATGCAATCATGTTTTTATTCTCAAGTTCAATCGATGTAACATAGTCTAATAAAAATTGATTCCCGTATGCATCATTTATCTCAAAATCCTTAGCCTCTCTAAATTGTATTAAATGACTATATAATCTATTTCCAATTTTCGATCCCAATGATGCTTTTCCTATATAAACCCCATATTTCTCAGGGTTATTTTTTTGGAATCCCAAAAGAAAATAAACTCCAGCCTTGTTTGAATTAGGCCATGTTTGTTTCCACCATTCATCATAACCGGTTATAATTTTTAAGAAGAATCTGTCATCTTTGAAATTCTTCTCATCAAATAGTACAACTTGATAATCTGATTGTAAATATTCGTTGAATCTCTTAATGGATTGGTTTGTTTCCCTAATAATACTTAAATATTGTTGCATACTTCTTCCTCCTTTCTTTTATCGTTTATTATACTACTCTCTATCGATTTGTCAATAGAATATCGAAATATATAAAATTATTTTCCCGTTCACTTGCTGTCGCGGTGGGGCTTTCATTCGTGCATATTCGTGTTCATTCGTGGATGAATCTTCCCCCAGTATTACTCCCTCTATCTCCCTCGACCGGCTCGGGAAGACATTCTTCTCCCGTTCATGGTGTCCACCGGCTTCGACATACCCTCCCGCAGGAAGCGGAAGGCAAGCTGTCTTCGCTCGGTGCTTCTCCCGTCCGTGGTGTCCACCGGCTTCGACATCCTGTCTTCGCTCGGTGCTTCTCCCGTCCGTGGGAGTCGTCGCGGTTGATCTGGATTTCATCCGTGGGTATCCGTATAATCCGCGTTATCCGTGTGAAATGGGGTCGATACTTTGCACCTTTTCAATAACATCCCTCGACTGTGCTCGGGATGACGCTCACTGCTCGCAGTGACAACAGCGAACACAACAGTGCGGTCACCGAGCGAAGCCGAGGCGACAAAATCTACATATTTCCCCGATTCTTCCGATATTTAACAAAACGCAGTGTGAGGGGAATATGCGCCGTTTTTTAATCGTGGCAACACTGGCCTTATTGTCGGGG
>MIBD01000057.1:10239-12335 GCA_001829395.1 Spirochaetes bacterium GWF1_49_6
CGCCGTTCATGCTCGAGGACGGCCTCGTCTTCACATTCATCGGAGACGCGAAAACCGTCGTGCTCGCGGGGGACTTCAACGGATGGAAGACGTCGCTCCTGTTCGAGAAAAAGACGAACAATATCTGGATATACACATGGGATAAGCGGATGGACGGGGGCAAGCACCTCTATAAACTGATGATCGACGGGATTTGGATAGAAGACCCGCTGAACACGAACTTTATTATCGACCAGAGCGGCCAAAAGGTCTCGTGCTTCACCCTCGAGAAAGATTTTATCCCGTTTAAGAAATTCCCGCTCCTTCTCAAGGAGAACGAGTACGTATTCCGCTACTACAGCGATTCCGCGCATTCCGTCATGCTGGTGGGCGACTTCAATCACTGGAATCCCTATTCTAACCCGATGAAATATGCCGGGGCGGGGTGGTACGAGATACGGATGAAGATGACTCCCGGCTATCATACCTATTGCTATGTGGTCGACGGCGAATGGATACCCGATCCGGGTAACCTCGTACAGTACGCCGACCAGACCGGGAATATCGTCAACGTCCTGAAAGTCCCCGGCGCGCTCAAACCGTACTAAAACCATATTCCTATTATCACGTTAGGAATATCTCCCGCTTCTTAATACCGCCGCATAAATTGACGATTCTCTCACTTTGTAGTATAATATAAGCTACATACAGATAGAGAGGTATTTTATGTTTAACCGTAAATATTTATTTACATCAGAATCGGTCAGCGAAGGGCACCCGGATAAAATCTGCGATCAGGTTTCCGACGGTATCCTCGACGCGTGTCTCGCGAACGACCCCGACTCGCGTGTCGCCTGTGAAACATTCACCACCACCGGTATGGTGCTGGTCGGCGGAGAAATCACCACAAAATCCATCTTCGATTTTCAGGATATTATCCGCGCGATAGTCAAAGAGATCGGATATACCAAGCCCGAGTACGGCCTAGACTGCGACTCGATGGCGGTGCTGAACACAGTGCACAAACAGTCCCCCGACATATCGCAGGGTGTCACCGCGACCACCAGCCTGTTCAAGGAACAGGGCGCCGGCGATCAGGGTATGATGTTCGGGTTCGCGTGTAAGGAAACCCCTGAACTGATGCCCGCCCCGATTTCGCTCGCGAATAAGCTCCTTCTCCACGCGTCCAAGCTCCGCAAGGAGGGCAAGGTCAAATGGCTTCGCCCCGACGCGAAGAGTCAGGTCACTATCCAGTACGAGGGATATACCCCGAAACGTATCGATACCGTGGTGGTTTCGCACCAGCATGACGATATATTCACGAAGCACGACGATATGAAGCAGCAGATCATCGACCTGATTATCATGCCCGTGCTCGAATCGACGGGATTATTGGATAAAGAGACGAAATATTTCATCAACCCCACCGGGCGTTTTGTGACCGGCGGCCCTCACGGTGACTCCGGCCTGACCGGGCGCAAGATTATAGTCGATACCTACGGCGGTATGGGTCGTCACGGCGGCGGCGCGTTCAGCGGTAAAGACCCGTCGAAAGTAGACCGTTCAGCGGCGTATATGGCGCGTTATGTCGCCAAGAATGTCGTAGCGGCCGGCCTGTGCGAACGCTGCGAAGTCCAGCTCGCCTACGCGATCGGCGTACCGTTCCCGGTATCCATCATGGTGCATACGTTCGACACCGCGACAGTGGAGGAGCAGAAGATCGAGGAAGCGGTCAAGAAGGTGTTCGACCTTTCCCCCGGCGGTATCGTGAAGATGCTCGACCTGAAGAGGCCGATCTACACCCGCACCGCGAGTTACGGTCATTTCGGCCGGCCCGAGTTCGCGTGGGAAAAGACCGATAAGGCCGACGCGCTGAAGAAAGAAATCAAGTAATAAAGACAGCCCCGCCAAGCGGGGTTTTTTTATTCAGTAAATAGTGTTATTTTATAACCTTTAACTTTTAAGTCTTGTATGAAATTACTAGCGTCGAATTTTCCACAATTATACTCGCTAATAAAACTATCAATCTTAGAAATTTCATTTAAAAATCTTTCATTTTTTAATGTTGTAAGATTCCCAATTACTTTTGAGTTTTTATACAATTTATCTAAAATTAC
>MIBD01000058.1 GCA_001829395.1 Spirochaetes bacterium GWF1_49_6
TATAAGGAGAAAACGTTCGACCGCGACTTCTTCGAGAGCTTTATCAACGAACTGGTGCCGCTCGATTCGGTGCTCGATTACTATACCCTGCCTATCACTGACGAGGACGGGATGTTTATCATCAATACGTACACGCTGATACAGAAGCTGGTGGGCGACCTTTTCGCGCAGGAAAACCCCGAGGGGCTGGTCGGCAAGCTGATCGATACGATCGCGCGGGCGACTGCCGATGCCGTGGAACGTATCGCGGAACGTTACCATGAGAAGAACGTATTTCTCGGGGGGGAGTTTTTCACCAATCCCGCATGTCTGACTATCATCCACGACGAGCTGAAAGCGCGCGGGTTTCAGGTATATATCCCGAAAACTATCCCCGCCGATAACAGTTCCGTCTCAGTCGGCCAGTTAATCTACGATTTTTTTCAGCATAGTATTTAGATTGCATTAAATCTTGAGAAATTTGAGAAATCGGGTTATATTATGACAAATATCTTTCACGGCGGTTTGCCGATAAAAGAGGAGGTTTTATGAAGAGATTGCTATTTGTTGTTGCTGTTGTCGCCGGGTTATTCGGGATCTCTTATGGGGCCGATCCCGAAGTATCCAAGAAAAGCGAAATAGCTGTTTTCGGTGTGTATTCTTCTTATAATATGCCGAGCGCCGCAGTCGCTTATTTTGATGACCAGATGATCGGTGTGTTTAACGATCTCAAGCGGTTTAAAGTGATCGGGTTCCAGTATCGTATGGACGAAGCGTCCGCCGATAAGTTCATTAAGAAGATTAAGGAACTGAAAAAGGAACAAATCCTCAACGATAAAAATCTTATCGATGAAGATTTCGGTGTTGTCGTAATCCCCGCAGTCGACCTCGAAGCGATGACGAAATCGTTCTTTATCGCTATTCCTATCGTAAGCGGCTGGTCTGTTACCAAGGTACAGATTGAAAAGAAGTCCAAGGATTTGAAGGGAAATACCACGTCGAAATGGGTGTGGGTTTATAAGGCAAACGTCAATGTTTCCATCCGTCTCATCGACGCCGACGGAACCCTTGTCGATAAGTACAGCAAAGACCAGTCCTATGAATCAGAAACCGGAGAGCAGGACGCCTATCAGCACGCCATCAAGGACGCCGTATGGGGTTTGACCTTCTTCCTCCGCAACATGGATCAGTTTAAGATCAAGACCAAAGTTCTCGAAGTACCCGCTCCGGGCACTCTTTATATGGAACTCGGAAAGGACATGGGAGTTCTGCCCGGTTACGAGTTTATTATTGAAAAATCGTCCGCTCTCGGCGCGACCGGTAAAACCATCAAGATGGAATCCGGCCTCGTCCGCGTGGAAAGTATCGGAGCGGATTATTCCATCGGTAAGGTCATCTTCGGCTCGCCGATAATCAACGATCAGTTGGTCGAAGCCCCGATGATGGGCGGCCGTCTTACAATCGGCGGCGGTATCGGCGCGATGAATGTCGCGGCTGCAAATATTCAAATGGTTTTTGAAGATTATTCCCCTACTCCCGATATTTTCACAACCAATATCAACTTAGTAGAACAGTCTATAGTTCCGCATATCGGTATCGCATGGGAATCTGAGATCGGCTACGCGCTTTTAGGGCATGCCGAACTCGGCCTCTATATCGGTACACCGTTAGCGCTGAACCTCGACCTCGGCGTGGGTTATGAAATCTATCTCGGCCCGCTGAGTATCGTCCCGAGTATCGACCTTTCAATAATCGGTAATTATACTAGTTTAGGGACATATGATGCCAGTACTTCTCTATATCTGACTATGAATGATCAGGATTATAGTAACCCTGTAAATGTTGACCTTATCGGGGCGACTTTAGGTGCGAAACCCAAGCTCTCTATTAATATCCAGTTCTCACAGGGCTTCAAACTCCGCCTATTCGGCGGTTATGCACTCTACTTCCTGCCGTTCTACCAGGTTAAATTCACCGATACTCTTGATGAGAATAAAACATCCACCATCGACATCACCGATTCTCATTTAAGCTTTTTGGTCAACGGCGTGAAAAAAACCGGTCTCCCGATCGATTATAACGGCGTATTCGCCGGAGCCGAATTCGTATTCCGCTTCTAAGTAATTCACGCGACAATAGTAAAGGACGGGCAGATGCCCGTCCTTTTTTTTATAAATACACACTTCGGCTGCGCTCAGTGTCCGTTCGTTATGTTTTTCTCCCGTCATTCCGTCCTTCCCTTTTCATTTCCCGTTGTACGGACGACAAGCCGTCCTTTTTTATTATAAATACACACTTCGGCTGCGCTCAGTGTCCGTTCGTTATTGTTTTTCTCCCGTCATTCCGAGCCTGTCGAGGAACATTCCGAGCAATTGTCCCGTTATTTACAGGATGCCGAGGGATATTCCATTCCCAGTTAATCTATTAGGAATGTCAAGGAACATCTATATCTTCACTATCCCGTACTGGATTCGCTTCTTGAGCAGGTACAAATCCGCCTGCGTCTGGAGTAATGTCAGCTCGGCCTGCAGGAGCGAATTCATCCTGAGCTGGTACTCCGGGTAATCGATCTGGTCGGTCTGGTACTGGTAGGTATACAGTTTCTGGAGTTCGCGCTCGATCTCCACATTCCCCTTCAGTACCGCGGCCTTCTTCTCCAGCACGTCCAGCTTCTTGATCATAATCATCAACGTGTATTCGTATTCGGCGCGGATATTCCCCACCGCAAGCTCGATATTCGCCTTCTGGTAATTCAATTGGGCGATCTTGTTCTCCCGTTCGAAGAAATCGAACAGGTTGAACGAAATGCCCGCGCTTACCCCCCATGAGGTCTGGTTATCCCACATATCGTAGCCGTAATCGAACGACAGGCTGAGCTTGGGGAGGAAATGCTCCCGTATCGCGAGGCCGATATCGACCGAATTATTCGCGAGAAGGAGTTCCTTCATCTTGAGACTCAGCTGGTACTGTGAGTTCGTCCCCGGCGTCTGGGGTATATCGAGATTGTCGGGGTTCCATGCCGGGGCGGCGATACTCTTCCCGACAAGCTGGGTGAACTGCGCCGACGCTTTATCGCTCTCCGCCGATTTTAACGCCAATTCCTCTTGAGCGAGCAAAATATCGTTGGACAGCTTTTTCGCGTTCAGCGCGATCTCCTGCCCGTTCTTCAGCTTCGTCTCGATCACCTTGAGCGAGCTTTTCTGCGCGTCGATATTGGCGTTTAAGAGTTCAATCTGCTTCACATTCACGCCGAGCTGGACGAACTGCTGGATCACGCTGTCGATATAGCTCCGTTTATCGGCCTCGGCCTGTATCTTATTGATATCGAGCTGGTTTCCGGCTTTGACAAGCCCCTGTATAATCGAATCCACGTGCGGGAAGGATTCGGAGAACGCGATACTCCCGCTCCATTGGTCGGATTGCACTCCCGACGATGCGCCGCTGTTATAGCTCACATTAGCGCTCAGTTCGGGCAGAAGCGACAGGTACGCCTCGGAATAGCTCAGGTGATTGATCCCCAGCGTATTCGAAATGGTCTTCCCGGCCGCGGAATTGGCAAGGCCGTAGACTATCAGGTCGTCCAGTTCGTCCGGGTAAACAGCGCCGAACGATAAAAGGACTCCCGTTAAAATAACGATAAATTTATTCATAACGTAACGCCTCCACCGGCGGAAGTTTTGCCGCCTTGATAGCGGGATAAAGCCCCGACAACATCCCGACGAACATCGAGAACGCCATCGCCACCACGCCCGCGTCGAACGAGAACTCCGGCTTCGCGCCGAACGAACCCTGCAGCATCACGGTCAGGGCGGTCATACTGACCACATACCCGAATCCAAGCCCGATAAACCCGCCGATAATACAGATGACGATAGTCTCGACGATAAAGAGGAGAAAGATATCCACGTTGCTCGCGCCGATGGCTTTCCGTATGCCAATCTCCCGCATCCGTTCGCGGAACGACGCCAGCATCACGTTCATAATACCGATACCGCCGACCATCAGCGATATCCCCGCGACCACCCCGAGCACGATATTCCATATCCCGGTAAACTCTTCCATATTGCTCATCCATTCCTGCACGGAACCGACAGTATAAATATCCTGATCGTTATGCGTCTTGAGCATAATGTTCATCACTTCGTCCATCGTAGAGGGCACCATCTCGACCGATATCGACTGGACGAAGATGGAAAGCCAGTTCTGCGAGGTGTCCTGGCCGATAAAACGATCAAGCGCGGTGGTAACGGGAATGAGTATGCGGACGTTTTTCCATTCCAACGGGTTATTATTCTTACCGGACGAACCCGACTTTTTAGGCGACGAGCCCGGGCCTTTCGCTAATGTCGCGCCGTACTCGGTCAATACCCCGATTACCTGGAAATAATCGTTCCTGACCTTGATTACCTTTCCGATAGGGTCGACGTCGCCGAATAGTTCTTTCGCGACTGTAGAGCCGAGTACGCACACCCGCGCAGCGTTCTGCATGTCGTACTCGTTGATCGGACGCCCGTTAACCACAATATACTTATTCATAGGGAACGTAGACGGCGATACGCCTAAAACCCGGTACTCCTTGTTCTTGTCTTTATACTGAAGCGTTTCGCGCAGGTTTACTTCTACCCCGACAGATTTTACGGTGGAAGCGTATTTTTTAATATTATTCATATCGTTCAGCGTCAGCCGGTACTGCTTCATCGCGGATGCCCCGAGGTCATGGACTTTATGCCAATCGACGGAGACCTGCACCATATCCTGCGCTCCAAGCGATTCGATGAACGTCCGGTTCGCGACCTCCGTACCCTTAACGATAGAGAACATCGCCGTCAGATTCATTACACCGAGGATGATGCCCACCACCGAGAGGATCGAGCGCATGACATGATACCGTATCTCGAGGAAGCCGTTTGCTATCGCATTCCAGAGTTTCTTCATTCGATTACCTCCCCGTCGCGTATCTTGATAATAGCGTCCGCATATTCCGCTATTTCCACTTCGTGGGTAACCAGCACGATCGTCCTGCTGTCGTCTTTCAGTTCTGTCAGGAGAGCCATAATTTCCTTTTCGGTCTTTGTATCGAGGTTCCCGGTAGGCTCGTCGGCAAGTATAACCGTGGGGTTCATCACCAGCGCACGGGCGATCGCGACCCTCTGCCGCTCTCCGCCGGAAAGCTCGTTAGGTTTATGATGAATTCTATGCCCCAGCCCCACCTGCTCCAGAAGCCGGTTGATCCTTATCTTTCTGTCCGAGCCGGACACCGTGGAATAGGTCATCGGCATCTCCACATTCTTATATACCGAATACCTGGGCAGGAGATTATATGCCTGAAAAACAAACCCGATTTCCCTGTTACGGATATGCGCCTGCTGTCTGTCCGACAGTTTGGATACGTCACGGTTATTCAGGAAGTACTGGCCCGACGACGGACGGTCGAGGAGGCCGAGAATATGCATCAGGGTGGATTTCCCGGAACCCGAGTGCCCCATGATCGCGTAGATTTTGTTGGTCTCCAGAGTCAGGGTAATACTCTTCAACGCCTGCACTTTTATCTTCTCGTCGTTCTGCCCGTAGGTTTTATTGAGATTGTAAACACGTATGCTTTCCATATTTTTTTTCCTTAGTGCATTCCGCCGGGACCGCCGGGGCCCCCTGGACCGCCTTTGTCCTTGGTTTTATTGGTTCCAGTTTCGTCAGCCGTAATGATCTGACTCTCCTGCACTTCGAACGGTTTTTTTATGATTTTATCGCCGAGTTTTAACCCGCTCTTTATCTCGATAAAGTTCATATCCCATGCACCGGTTGTAACATAGGAAATCTCGTACTTTCCTTCGACCTTGGAGCTGGGCACCAGCACATAGTCCTTCTTTTTTTCGGCGTCGCGGATTACCGAAGAGATCGGTATAATCGGTACATTATCCTTCGCTACCGTCAGCACTTTTATCTTTACCGACATTCCGGGTTTGATCGTATCGGGAAGATTCTTACTGAGCTCTATCTGGACTTTATACTTTTTCACATTGTTTTCAGTGACCGGATTTGGGAAGACACGAAACACCTTCCCCATAAAGCTCTGGTCTGCAAGCGCGTCGATAGAAAAATCCACCTGCGCGCCGTCATGGATATTCAGAATATCAATTTCGTTGATCTTCGCCTCAACCAGAACGTCGGAGATATTCGCTATCTCGAACAGAACCGTTCCGGTCTGGTAACTGGAGGAAGCGATCACATAATCGCCGATATCCACAAGACGGCTGATAATCGTACCATTAATAGGCGCGATCACACTGACTCCCTTCTTGCTCTGCACCGAATCGCTCCCCTCGATAGACTCCAGCTCGAGGCGCGCCTTGATGAGTTCCGACTGCCCGATTTGATAGTTATTTACCGCGTCGTCATACTTCGATTTGGACGCCATGCCCTGCTGATAAAGCTCGGTTACTTCCGCTATCTCGTTGGAAAGTTTCGACAGGGATGCGACCGCCCTCTGGTATGCAATCTGCGCGGAAGTGATCATCTGTATCTGGTTGATATCGGGATATACTTTAGCGAGCTTTTCCCCGGCGGCGACCTTATCGCCTTCTTCTTTATAAATCCAGTCTATTTTACCGGAAAAATTAAATTTTACCTTAACGATCGTCCGGGGAATGATTTCCCCGTTCTCCTCAAGAAAATTCCTGATCGAACCGTTTGTCACCGCAATCGTCGCATTCTGTTTTTCCCCGCCACCGTTTTGTTTACCGCCCTCGGAAGATTGATTACCGCCGCAGGAAATAAATAAAAACGCGCAGAAAAGAACCGCTAAACTTCGCTTCATCATAGACTCCTTGATATATCTATAGAATCAGGAGCGCGTTCGCCCCGGTTTGTGTCAGCTCAATGAAGTATCGCGCTTTTCCATGCCGTGTTAAATCCCGCGCGGTCGACACCGAGCACATCCATGAAATCCTCATCCGTACCGGGAAGGTCTATCAGCCGCAGCATAGCATCCCACCCGTATTTCGCGGTAATATACGCCACCGCCGAATGCATTTCCTGATAATGCATCACCACTCTCGACATATCCGCCCCGAAACGCAGCCCGTTATCGAGAAGCATGGATACCGGCGTAAGATTTCCGCCATGTCCGGTAATATAACGAAGATCGTCGTCGACATCCCCGATTATCCCGTAACGGATTAAAAAATTGAACCGTGACGTCATATACTCGGCGATTCCTTCGCCCCAGGACTTACCCATAATTATTTCATATTTATAGGCGTTTGTCGAGTATACCGATTGAATGAATGTCATGAGTTTTCCAGTATTTTTATAAGTATCTGCCTTCTCGAACTTCTCAGGATAGGGTATCGGACGTATGGGCGGATCCATTCTCGTAAGCCCCATAATCAAGTGTGTCAATTCGTGACTGAAAACATACCCCGATAAGGCGTTATAATACGCGGTCTTGAAGCCGATCTCAGGGATGAAACTGTTTTTATCCAGATCGTAACTGAACCCGATATATCCTTCCCCGACCGAGAAGATTCCCCCCTGCGCTCTATTCTCGAATAGGAAGACATGTATTGCACCGTCGTTAAATAAACTCAGATTAGTTTGAAAAAGATGCAGGTCGTGAGCGTTTTTTATAAATACATTGGTGAGCTTCGTGAAATAATAGT
Organism: Spirochaetes bacterium GWF1_49_6; assembly: GCA_001829395.1. Classification (GTDB taxonomy): domain Bacteria; phylum Spirochaetota; class Brevinematia; order Brevinematales; family GWF1-51-8; genus GWF1-51-8. The sequence continues at coordinate 7,638 of MIBD01000058.1, forward strand.
CCAATTGGTAGAATATGAGGGGTAGATCCTTCTCCGCCTGCGACCCCGGGAAATAATAGACTAAAAACACCCCGTCGTTCGTGGATTTCATCATCCGAATATCGGACACATGAGGCGATTCGACGAGGAGAAAGGATTCGTATGCGATCGCGTACTGGGCTGCCCCGTATGTCTCACGCATCGCATCGGGGATAGATTCCCCATGCAGGGTGCGGTAGTAGAATACGCCGAAGTCTTTTTCACCGAAACGCTGTTCCAGATAGGTAAAAAGGTAGTATAGGCTTTTTCGGATAATCGCCTCTTCCGCGACATTACCGAACTTCAAACCCTTAACAAGGATGTAGTCTTCGACCTGATCGGCCGTTTGAGGGAGATCATCCTTGAGGATATATCGGGAGGCGCATGAAGACAACAATAGAGTAAATAGGAGTAGTTTTTTCATTGATGAACCGAACCCTTTATTGATTATTGAATTTTTATCTGACTGTAACTTTCGCCGAAGTTATTGTATTCGCGTTCGGGTACGCTCGGGTCGGCGGTCACAAGGAATCCGTAACGGAATTGGTAACGGTATACCCCCGCGGGCAGTTTGATAGTGAGAACATAGAAATCCCCTTCCTCGACCATCGGGAGGTCGCGCCATAACGAAAAATCACCGCGAATAAGCGGGGGCTGTGGGGATAGCAACTTAGGGATACGGAACTTTACCTGATTGCCGATCACGATAGGCATAGACGCGGGAAGCGCCAGCAGCTCTCCGCCGTCCATCGTAAAATCGATACTGATATCGAATATCTGCATCCCGTTAAACACCCAATTATATACCACGGCGTTATCGGTGATTTTATAATCGGTCACGGTCGTGTAAACTTTTTTCACTACGGCGGAAACAGGCAGAACCACTTTTTTCAGCTTCTTCGCGAGATTCCTCTCCCATGAGACAAAATGCAGGGAGTATAATCCGTTCCCATGATCGACGATATTCAGGAAGGGCGACGATTCGGATACCTCGGCCTTCACCTTCAGATTAACCATTTCCCCGGAGTAAACGGGTTTATCGAAGAAAACGATGAGTTCACGGTTATTACCTACCTCGAAGCTCAGGTTTTTACCTTCTTTCGTACTGATACCGACGATATTGGTGAATCCGGATGTGAGGAATATTTTCTGTACCGATACGGGATATTCGGCGTCATAGATATAGGAGTAATCCTTTTCAATAATAAACTTATCCGATGCGGCTTCGACATAATCGCTGAACTTCGGGATTTTCTTAGCCCTGAGTATAACGAACGATGCGATACCGCCGGCAATAATCAACAACAGGATACTGAATATAATTTTTTTATTTACCTGCATGCGCATTCCTTAGCCTGTCTTTAGCGTCTACCCTTCGATTTCGAAATTCAGTATCTTCCATTCGTTATCGACGCGGCCGATGAGAAGCCGTATCTTCCCCTTACTTTTGTTCTTCTCTATAAACTGACAGGTGACGATGAATACCGACGTGGTATCCATGACATCGTAGAATTCCGCGGACATCGCGACCGGTTCGGTCACCCGCACGGTGTTTTCCAATAATTCGATGCCCTGAAAGTGCTTATCCTTGAAGAGGCTGATCAGGACATATCCGCTCTTCTCTTCCTCTAACGAAAGATACTTTTTAACATAGCTCTGGTCCGACGTGCTGACGGCTTTTATCCATGCTTTCAGGATACTAGTACCGACCGACCCGAACTTTTTCTGCGCATCCTTCTGCTTGGCTTCCAGAAACTTTACTACAGGCTGGAGATTCATTTCCTTGAGCAGGTTTTCTTTATAGTGATAATTCTGGATAATATATACGTCTTCCTTCTTATACTTTTCGTCGTTCAGCGATATCCCGACAAAGCCCTCCGGGGGAATAAGAAATAAATCGTTCGCGCTATAAAAACGCGCCTTCTTCAAGTAAAAAACATTGTTACAGTTGATAAACGCCAGATCGTCGGGGCAATTCGGCTTAATACAGACTTCTTTCATATTCGGGGTCAGCATCGCGAACATCTCCGGGTTAAACCGCATGAATACGCCCTTCCCGTGATTGGTGCGCACCTCGTCATCCTCGACCGAAATAACCGTCGTATTACCCCAGTATACGATACCCGTGACGCCGGCTTTTGTCTCCATAATACGGGCTATCCCGTTGGAGAATACGATTTCCAGATTAGTAAAAATCAGGTTCATCAGGTTGATATGATAATTGCCTTTTAATTGCACGGAATAGAGCGTCGGAATGGACTGGTGCATCATTTTTTCAAATTCCTGATC
>MIBD01000059.1:0-659 GCA_001829395.1 Spirochaetes bacterium GWF1_49_6
AAGAGTATAATTCAGCCTTATTCTTTTTTCCACTTAACATTATGTGTCCTTTCAGACACAATTAATTATACACTACCCAAATTATCAATTTTATCATTATAACGTAATGCTTTTTCCATTAACTTCCAAAATGGTTTTTCTTTTTGAATATGATGTTGTCTGAATAAGTTATAGGAAGTTGAAATGATCTCTTTATATCCAGTTCTATTTTTTAAATTTTCAGAAGTTCTGTAACTAATGATTCTTTGTTCATAGAGCTCGTTAACCAGTTCTTTTGCAAGTCTGTCCCATCCCCAACAATCACAAATCCTTGATATCCCAGCACCGATGAATATTAATAGTTCCTCATTAATACTTGCTTCAATGATTTCTTGAATAAAATTGGTTCTGTTAGAATTACTTTCCATAAACGATTATATAAAATATAAAATATTGTGTCAATATACTACAAAGTTCTATGTTTGGAAATACTTGAAAAGATATTCAAATTCGTTCAAACCATAAAAACCCCCATCCTTTCATTATGTATATAAATTCTAACCTTTAGGAATTTCTTTCTTCCCAGCCAGTCCTTATTCCTTCCCGGATAGGTATTTCTGGATGAGTTTCTTATAATAATCGCCCAACGCGGTGTTCGGTATCGACGACAGGTCGATTTT
>MIBD01000059.1:693-2315 GCA_001829395.1 Spirochaetes bacterium GWF1_49_6
GACGGCTGATAGACCTTCGCCTGTTCCGCCTCGCGTTCCTCGCTGATACCCTTCGATTGCAGGGATTTCTGCGAGTCGAGGAGCTTCTCCTCGATCTGCTTGCTTTTCTCGACCATCCCCTGATCGACCTTGTAGCTCTGGAGACCCTTGATAATATCGTCCATCATCTTCCCGGCCTCCTGCCCGCCGGAAACAATCCCCTCGCCGGTCTCCCCCATCATCTGTTTGAGGTTATCCTGGATTTCCTTCTGGAGGGCCGCGAGTTGTTCCATCATCTGCTTCATCCCCGGCGTCATCTGCCCGTTCTGCTGGAGCTGCTGCATCAGGCTCTGGAGCGACTGGCTCATCATCCCCTGCATCTGCACCAGGTCGTCCATTTTCATCGACATCTGCTGTTCCTGCCCGTTCTGGCCGGACTGCATATTCTGCATCTGCTTCTCAAGCGCGGCGTTCACCTTCATCAGGTAGAGCGACACGAGGCCGAGGTAGTTGCCGTTGATATCGAGACTCATCTTGACTATATCGTAACGCTTGTCGCGGATGCTCGCGAGGATAATATCCATCACCTTTCGGTGATTTTCCAGTTGGGCGGCGATCTGCGCCTGCGTATCGCTCTTGAACACCAGCCCGTCGAGCGCCTCGTCGATACGTTTCCCGATATCCCCGGTCGATACGTCGAGCGCGTTGATCTTCTCCACCAGCTCGGGCTGGTCGCCCCATACCCCCGGCGACAACTGCGTCAGTTCGATACTGTCCGCCTCGCGGATGAGGAGCACGTCGAGGAAAAGTTCCTCGATAATGGCCTGCAGCTTATCTATCCGTTCCTTTATCTGGTTCTGTCCCGCCTGATCGAGCATCTCCTTTACCGCGTTCTTCATCTGCGACATCAGGCTGTCGGACTTCTCGAACGTGGATTGGTCGCCCATCTTGTACTGCTTGGATTCGGTCATCAGCTCCTTCGATAGGTCGGATATTTTTCCGGTCTGGGCGTCTTTCATATCGCCGAGCTGTTTCTGGAACGCTTCCGTCGTCTTCTGGAATTTATCGTTGTCTTTATCGGTCTCCTTGAGGAGGTCGTAGGTGTTTTCGAGGAGCTTGAAACTATTCAGCATCTCGGAGAATTTCTGGTAATACTCGAGGTTCTTCAGCATCGCCTTCAACTGCTTGAGAAGCTCGGGTATCTGTTTCTGGTCGAACGCCATATCCTTCTGCATAGCGTCCGGCTTCTGGTTATACTCCATGAGTTTTTTCATCAGCTCCGTCTGCTTGGACAGCTTCTCGGTGATCTCCTTCATCTGCGTCATACTGTCTTTTATATCCTGGATAGCGCCCTCGTCGCCGGAAAACTTTTCCTGCAAATCCGCCGCCGTCTCCTTGATTTTCTCCACCTGTTTATCCATTTCCTTCATCTTCTGGTTCGCCCCGGCGAGATTATTATTCGCGAGGTCTTTCTGGAACTCGGAGTACGTGTTCGACAACGCCTGCGCGGTTTGCTTGAGGGTCTTCTGATCCTCGATCCGTTCCTCCATCAGCATGGACAGGTCGGGCGATATGATCTGGAACGTGACCTTGGGGGACTTCGCGCCGAACGGGTCGACCGCGATAATATCGATTACCGCGAC
>MIBD01000059.1:2324-2468 GCA_001829395.1 Spirochaetes bacterium GWF1_49_6
CAGCAGGTCGATCTGCCCCGATTCGAATTTCAGCGCCTTCTTCAGGTAACGCGGTAGTTCCGGCACAGCCGTATTCCCGTTCAGCGTCGCGCTATACTCGGCGCTCAGGTACGGGTCGCTGTTCGTGACCGTCACATGATACTC
>MIBD01000059.1:2614-3452 GCA_001829395.1 Spirochaetes bacterium GWF1_49_6
ATTGCAGGAAATCCCCGTCGGAGGAAACAAACTGCGCGCTGTACTGCTTCGTTCCCGACGGGTAGAACGCGATCTGGAAGTCCGCGCCGTTCGCGCCCGTTTCTGCCTTGACCCCCTGCTGGAACCTGATCTCCTTGATCTCCTTGGTCAGATTCCCGCCGATAATCACCTTACCGCCCGCCCATACCTCGATATCCTGGAGTTCGGGATATTCCTCCGTCTTGAACGGGTACGCCACCGTCATGGACATCCGGTTCGGCAGGAGCTTGGTCGTACCGATCAGCTTCGCGGTCATCATCGGGCGTTCTATCCCGTACTTCTCCGCGAACACGGTCACCGAGAGGGACTCCCCGGACGTAAGTTCCGCGCCGATAACGAATACCCCGTCAGCGGATTCGATAATCCTGTCCGCCGCCTTGAGGGTCAGTTTATCGTATTTCCCGGCAGCGCCGGAGAGATCGATGATCAGGGGTTTCTCACGGATATAGTACACCGGCAGGGTGAAGCCGGGGGATTCGCGGAGGAACCCATCTACCGCGCCGAGCACCCGCATCGCGGGCGGGGCTATCAGGAGAATCCCCGCGAGGAACACCGCGGCGGCCGCAGCGGACAGGATCATCCGTAACACGGCGCGTCTTTGCATATCGCCGGCATACCGGGCGAACCCGCCCTGCCATACGTCGTTCTCGCCGTCTATGGGGATGCCCTTCCGGTGGAACTCGATATAGGAATCGAGCACCAGACGCCGCGCACCGAAAACTTTCATTTCGAGGGTACGCACCAAATTCTTCATATCGCGGTTACTCCGGACTCCTATGACGATCAGCGCAGCGGCGAC
>MIBD01000059.1:3543-9617 GCA_001829395.1 Spirochaetes bacterium GWF1_49_6
ACAATCACGAGCGCAAACAATAGAAATAAAAGACCCTGATTGCGTCTCAGGGTCTTTACGGCTTCCGAAATCATTTTATTATATCGATGCTTCCTTACTTAGCGGTAATTTTAAAACTTTTCGCCATCTTCGATAAATTTCCGCTGTATCCTTTAATCGAGTCCTTCACGACCGATTGGACGTACATATAATATTTCTTGCCCTTGACGAGAATACAGATACCGACCGCCATATTGTATTCGCCCTGCTGTGTCTCGATCACCGCGACAGCTCCGTCTGTGGCGCCGGCGGCCTTGATCTCAGCCGAGGGCGGAATGATCTGGTCTTTAGGTAACGTATTTTCCGCTTCTAGATTTTCGAGGGTCCCATTGAGCAGGCCGAGCGCGGTCATCTTTTTATCGTTCATCGGGTAAACATACACCCCGAACGCGGCAAACCCGTCCGCGGACGAATAAGTGATATTCGGCACACCCACGCTGTCGTCGGACGAAACCGTCCAATCGTCGGGATAATCGAACTGGAACCCGGCGTTGTTCTTATAGGTGAGCATCTTCGCGGACGCGGCGGACGCGGCCATCAGCACGATTACGGCGATCGCCGAAATCCGGGATAATATTTTCGCCATTTTTCCTCCTGGGATAATCGTATGCTATCCTATTAATATTTTAGCATACTTTTACCATTATTCAAATAGTTTTCACATGTTATAATACAAACCTTTCTCTGAGAAAACCATTACCGGGCTTGCCCCCGGTTTTATTCGGGATGCCATTACGAGGCATGGAAGACCGAAGTAATGTGTTATCCATACCCCTGCTCATCCTTCGATATTATCAGGATGACGGGCGGGCTTTTCCTCCGCGAACTTTGCGTTTTTCGCCCGTACCATGTAAAATATCACCGGAGAAAAAAATGATATTAGACGGTAAGGCTCTCGCGGCGATAGAACGCGAAAAAATCAGGGAAGAAACGCAAAAGCTCGGGATACAGCCCGGTCTCGCGGTAGTGCTGGTCGGCGACGACTCCGCGTCCCAGAGCTACGTCAACTCGAAGGAGAAGGCGTGCCTCGAACTCGGTTTCCTCTCGCGCGTCATGCGTCTCCCAGCGTCCACCCCGGAAGCCGAACTCCTCCAGATCGTCATGGACCTGAACTCCGATAAGTCAATCAACGGTATCCTCGTGCAGCTCCCGTTACCGGGGCATATCGACGAGAACCTGATTATCGACGCTATCGACCCGGACAAGGATGTGGACTGTTTCCATCCGTTCAACTTCGGCCGCCTGTTTATCGGCAGCCAGATCATCGAGCCGTGCACCCCTAAGGGAATCATGCGGATACTCGACCATTATATGATAGAGATCAAGGGCAAGAACGCCGTGGTGATCGGCAGAAGTAATATAGTCGGCAAGCCGGCCGCGATGCTCCTGATGCAAAGGCACGCCACTGTCACTATCGCGCACTCGCGCACGGTCGATCTGCCCGAGGTCTGCCGTAGGGCGGACATTCTGGTCGCGGCGGTGGGGAAACCCCTGATGGTGAAGGGCGACTGGGTCAAGGAAGGCGCGGTGGTGATCGATGTCGGTACGAACCGTGTCCCGGACAGCACGCGCCCCAAGGGTTACCGGATGGTCGGCGACGTCGATTTCGCGGAAGTCGAGCCTAAGGTGTCGGCGATATCCCCTGTCCCCGGCGGTATCGGCCCGATGACGATCGCGATGCTGATGTCGAACACGCTCGCGCTCGCGAAGTACGCCCATGGGATAATAGATTGAGCGGCGCCCTTTATGTGGTCGCCACCCCTATCGGCAATCTCGGGGATATCACGCTCCGCGCGCTGGAAACGCTCAAATCGGTCGATATGATCGCGTGCGAGAACCCGGTGCATAGCCTGAAACTGCTCAATCATTTCGAGATAAAGAAACGGTTATTGGAATATTCCCCGGCGAACGAGGCGAACAGCGCGAAGGGGATTGTCAGTCTGCTGAAGGACGGGAAAAATATCGCGCTCGTGTCCGACTCCGGTACGCCGTGCGTATCCGACCCCGGCACGCGTCTGACGCGTCTCGCGGCGGAGGAAGGAATTACGATCGTACCGTTACCCGGCGCATCGGCGCTCACGGCGCTGCTTTCAGCCGGAGGGTTTCCCGCCGATAGGGCGGTATTCCTCGGATTCCTTTCGAAAAAGGAAGGTAAGGCGACCAAGGAACTCGCCGTATTCCGCGATATAGAATGCGTGATAACCGTCTATGTTTCGTCGCACCAGTTAAAAAAGATTCTCGGATGCATTAATAAAATATTCGGAAATGTCGAAATTATAATAGGCAGGGAGATGACTAAGGTGAACGAGGAGTTTATCCGCGGAAGAGCGGACGAGCTTCAGGAGCGCCCCATCACCGAAAAAGGAGAGTTCGCGATACTGATCAATAATCACCGCGAACGGGATCAGGGCGGCAAAGAGGATAGACCGCCGGAAGCGAAATTTGTTCCGGTAAGGGATAAGAAAAGAAAAAAAGAGACGTTTTGAAATATAAAGAATATCGGGGTAGTGACCGATAATATATTGTGAGGAAGGAGGTTTCCTATGGAAATCAACGGATTAGGCGGAATTAGACCGATTGACAATACCAATAAGCCCAATAAAGTGAACTTAAAGAGCGACAGCCTCGAATCGGGGTCCGATAAACTGGAGATCTCCGACGAAGCAAAGAAGCTCGCGGAGCTTTCGAAATACCAACAGGTGGTGAATAACGCCCCGGACGTCCGTGAAGAAAAGCTCGCCGAGGTGAAAGCCAAACTCGAAAGCGGCGCCTATAACAACGAAGAAGTGATGAACGCAGTCGCCGAGAAGCTGATGAAGGTATTGGGATTGTAGTATTGACAATACCGGCCGCTTCACTCCTATGAAGGCCGGGTACGGATAAGACTAACCATTTTTACTGATAAAGAGTCCCGCTCAGCGGGACTCTTTTTTTGTTACCCACATGTTGCCGCCTTCACCCGGACAGTACAAACAGGATGACGCTTTTCTTTCGCCATCTCGGCTGCGCTCGATGCCCGGATATGGAACCGCTCATTCCAGAATCTTGCATAGTAAGTCTAAGTATTTCAATCCTTTCGTACCATTTTCTTGTTATTTCGAGATTCCGCGCTAAAATATTGTCGAACGGTACGTTTTATCAAGGAGTCCGCAATGAAAGGTTCCCCTATTATAGCGTTATCCATGATGATTTTTCTGTCGATGATTTCGACGGTATACCCCGAAACAAAAAAATTCAAGATCGGTAAATATAGCTCTTCCCCTTTAATCACCCTATCGCCCGACGGCCTGAACTTCGGGGTCAATTTTTATCTGGGAGAGAAAATGTATCTGTTTCTAAACGGTACCTCCTATGGGGGGTATGAAACGGCAGGACCTCCCGTGTTCTCATCCAGCGATTCCAAATACGGTTTCGGCTATCAACAAGGCGGAAAATGGTATAATAATATCAATGGGACTGTTTACGGGGGATACGATTTGTGCGGGCCAAATGTTTTTTCTCATGACGGTAAAAGTTTCGGGTTTAGTTATACGAAGGACGGCAAGAAATATATTAATATCAACGGGACGACTTTCGGAGGATATGAGAAAACCGGGAAGGTCATTATTTCTGACGACGGGTCGAAGTTCGGATTTTGGTATAAACTTAACGAAAAATGTTTTATCAATATCAACGGTAAGGAGTTTAGCGCGTATCAATGGGCGGACGACCCGGTGTTTTCCGCCGACGGCTCCTATTACGCCTTCAGTTACCTGAAGGACGGGAAACGCACAATCATACTGAACGGCGATGTTTTCGGGGAGTACGAGGGCGTCGGCTCGTTCGCATTCTCCGCCGACGGCAGCGTGTTCGCGTTTGATTATTCGCAAAACCACGAGTGGTATGTCAATGTGAACGGAAAAATCTACTTCGGGTATAATATCGCGGAAGTTCCCGCGCTCTCTCCCGACGGGTCGAAGTTCGCGTTCTGGTACGAGTACGGCGATCACCCCGGAACCGGGAAGGGCTATGTCAACATGAACGGGACTTCTCATGGAGGATACTACGAGGGAGGGCGTTTTGTATTTTCACCGGACTGCTCCTCCTATGCCATCATCTATTGGAAGGGTTCCCAAACATTCGCGGATATCAACGGAAAGACTTACGGCGGATATAAAATGGCTTCCGACCCGTTATTCTCCCCTGATAGTTCGAAGTTCGGATTCGTCTACCAGCAGGGCGGGAAATGGTATGTGAATGTCAACGGGACGCAGACGAAAGGGCCGTATCAGTCCGTGGAGTTCACTATCAATCAGGACAACGTCATGGTAATCGCGTATATCAAGGACAGTTATTTATATTTCGAGGAACTGAAACTATAAAGGGATTCCCATTCGCGAACAAAACATAGCGCCATTTTTATCAAATCCCGTTATCTTCTTGCCTTCCTGTACGTACTCATTATAATATATCTTGACTAATCAGGAGGCGGAAATGAGAAAACTTTTAACAATGGAGTTATTGCTTTTATTTGCGGTTTCCCTGCATGCCATGCCCGGCAACGGGGCATGGAAGTTCCATACGGGGGATTACGTGTTCTCGACCCCGTGCATCGTAGGAAACTGGGCGGTCTTCGGGAGCCGTGACGACTCCCTCTACTGTGTCGATATATACCGCGGGAAGCTGGTATGGCAGTTCGATACCGACGGCGATGTCAAGACCAGCCCTGTCTACTGGGATAATAAAATTTATTTCGCGAGCGACGATTATTATATTTACTGCCTGAACGCCAAGACCGGCAAGGAGATATGGAAAACCCTGACCGAGGGTACGTACTTCGGAAGCCCGGTGATTGCCGACGGGAATCTCTATATCGGGGGAAAGGACAGTTACCTGTACTGCGTGAACGCCAAGACCGGTAAGATCGTGTGGAAGCACTCCGTCGGCGATTCCATCAGCTCCACCCCGTTCGTAACCGGCGGGAAAGTCTATTTCGGCGGGGATGATGCCAATATTTACTGCCTCAGCGCTAAGGACGGCAAGCAGGTATGGGAGTTCGCGGCTGCGGACGATGTGCTCTCCAGCCCGTGTGTGGCCGACGGGAAGGTCTACGCCGGGGATTACGCCGGATATCTCTACTGTCTCGACGCCAAGACCGGTAAGGAGATTTGGAATTTCCAGACGGACGACGTCGTCTTCTCCAGCCCGAACATTTCCGAGGGCAGGGTCTACTTCGGAAGCTGGGACGATAACTTCTACTGCGTGAACGCCAAGACCGGCAAGGAGATATGGAGTTTCCAGGCGGAAGATAATATCGAAACATCCCCGGTTGTTGTCGACGGAGTGGCGATCTTCGGGAGCGCGGACAGCTATGTCTACTGCGTCGATATACAGGACGGTTCGCTGAAATGGAAATATAAGACGGGATACGTGTTCGCGAACAACCCGACTGTCGCTTACGGGAAGGTGCTGATCGGCGGATGGGACCAGTTCCTGCACTGCATCTGGTCGGGAACCGCCCCTAAGACGGTCGCCTACCCGGTGATCAGCGGGATGTACCAGATGAAGAAATAGCCGCCGATATAATATTGTTCCATATTTTTACATTCTGAAGATGTGACGGGCTGAGAATAGGTCTGACCAAAATCGGAGGGGTTATGAAAAGCTTCTGGGTTTTCGGATTTATCTTAGTAATGATTCCGGTATTGGCTGCTGGAAAAATTACTATTGGAAAGATAGATGTAGTCAATCAAACCGATATAAAAGCCGTTAAAATCCCCGGAGAAAAGGGAGTCAAGGTACTTTTACACGATGTTTTAATTGAGGGACACCAGGGAAAAAAAATAATGTTCATCGTACAGGTTTATAAAAATTCTCTGGAAAATATGCCCATGGTATCCATCCCCTTCGATATCTCAAAAAATAGCGAAAAAATTAATCTTATCGAGTATGAAGTACCCATGAGCGATATTTTCCGGTATCTGGGAAAAGGACCGCATAAAGCATATATTGTGGTTTCACAGCTTGAAATCGATCCATACGGAGAAGCGAATCTT
>MIBD01000060.1:0-2447 GCA_001829395.1 Spirochaetes bacterium GWF1_49_6
TCCATCGGTAGTATATGTCCCGATAAGCTTTCCGGGATTATTTCCTGGAAAAGGATCGGCATAATATATCAAGCTATAGGGAGTATTGATTGGGAGACTTTGTGCAGTTAGGGTGTAATTGAATGTCGGACCATCTCCCTGCCAAGTCAATGTTGCGGATTTCGCATCATTGGTGATGGGTGTCCAAGGACCTGTCGCATTTTGCGTTTCGTTTTCCAGAGTGAGTGTCTGTGTTCCTTGCAGGGGTGCGAAATGTGTTGCGCATGAGAAGTCAGAATTATTCCTTTCTTGCTCGACATAGAAAACCAAATCGCCACCCAGTTTGTCTGTTTGCACTTCATTGCCTGTGGTTGTAGGAACAGACCACGCAATCCCGAGACATTGCTCCCCAACAGGGAGGGCATGGTTTTTCCCAAGCATTGATTGATCTGTTGTATCCGCGACTGGAAGCACGAACGATGTTTGATTGCCCACTTGCGTCATAAATGTGCTTAACGGAACATTATTTGCGAGCACTTGCTCGGTTCCGCTTTGGTCATTATCGCAACTTTCTCCAGCTCCAGCTCCGTCATCTATCCAGATTGTAAGATTTAAGTGTTGGTCCAACTCACCATTTCCGTTTTGTGTGCAAACTGATTCGGCAGCCAATTCAGGATCGTTGCACTCATTATCACTGTCGACAACGTTATTCACTTGCACGCATGCCCAAGCAGGATTGCTGGTGAGATTAAACTTCAAAGTGCTTTCACCACTGTCCCCGGGCTTAACATCGGTACAATTGAAGATCGGACCACCGACTGTATTACTAAATTGGCAAGCTCCATTTGTCGCTTTATCGGTATGAGTGACAGTCAAATCAATCGCTCCCGCGGTGAATGTGTTCCCCGTCGAAGTCTCCGTGTCAGAGAAGAACGAATACGTCGCGTATCCGGCGATGGCCGCCACCACGAGAACCAGCGCCGAACTTCGAAATATTTTTTTCATTTTATTTTCTCTTATAATTTAATTTTGCGATAATTCTTTGTCTCCCTAAAGTATAAATTGAGAGTTTTCACCCTCCCCCTATGAGGGAGAGTCTTGAATCATCACGATTTTTTTGGCATTTTCGCAGTACCCGCGTCGACTTTTTTTCTATTATTTAAATTTTGTTATTTTTGAAATTGGCAATCAATCCCTACACCGATCTTCACAATGATGACAGGTATTCTGGCACGGTTGGCAGGATTCGCTGCCTTTGGCGGTGAAGCGGAGATCAAATTTCAGGCTGTCAGTCTGGGCTTCGTTGCCGACTGTTTCCGGCAATCTCCAGGCAAAACCGATATAGTATGTCACTCCCTCGATGAGCCGCCCGTCGCGCGCCACTCCGTGGCAGACATTTTTTTTGCATTTTTTTCCATCGCCGTCGCCATCCGCGTTTTGGCAATCGTTCCAATATTTTTGCCGGTTGGTTCGCAGAAATTTGCGCAGTTCAAAAGTTTTGGGACATTTCCGAAGACTTGTCCAGTCCATCATCAGCGCATCTTTTTCGTTGTATATATTATCTCCTTCTCCCGGATCAGTTTTTCCCTGAAAACCAAGGATTCTTCCCTGATCAAGCCAAATCTGAAATTCAATGGATTCGCGCATTTCTCCGTTTTTTTCTTTGCTCCCAGGGTTTTTCCCCCGGCAGTCGCGGTCAATTCTCGTTTTTGTCTCCGGTTCCACGCACTTGTTGCCTCGATCAAGAATGTCTTTGATGGTCATTTCCCCGCAGGCATCGCCGCCCGTCACCGTGAGATCAATCGTGACTTCGCCATAGTCTCCGGGCTTCAAGTCCGGAAAATTGAAGAATTTGTGCCGGCAGTTGAGATCCGCCTCCTCCCAATTGCCAAAGCCTTGGCAAAGCGCGCCGTTGAACTGGCAGACGCTCGAAACCTTGAGATCCAATTTGCGGTGTTGCGGCTCAGGTTTGGACTTCGGAAGAAAAAAATTCCCCGGCTTGGCGAAGGAATAGTAGGCAGCTCCGCAAGTCAAAGCGGCTGAGACGAAAACGAGAGTTGCTTTTGAGAAAAAATATTTCAGCATTTTTGGATGAAAGTTTATTTTCCCTAATTCGTAAATAAAAAAGCCAGCACAAAGCCGCTATCCCCACGATAACGAACTAGTGCTGGCTTTTGGTTTGTTTTGGCTATTTCTTGGCACTGTTTGGAAAACAAAAAAACACCGACCTAAAAACGCCAGACCATGACGATTTCGGATCGGTTTTTTTCCATATGATCACCCTTCATATGTTTTTCCTTTTCTCACAAAAAAAAAGAAGCGTTGTTTTTTTGACTTCTTTAGTTTTGTTTTTTATTTTTTATTGTTAATTTATTTTACATTCTTTCGCGAAAGCTAGCAAAGGCAAAAAGTGGATAACTCAGCAAGAATTCTTTTTTTGTGTCGTAATTAATAATTTTACTATTTCG
>MIBD01000060.1:2575-4812 GCA_001829395.1 Spirochaetes bacterium GWF1_49_6
ATTCGGCGGTCATCTCGTCGAATGTCTGCACGAGCGGCGGAATCGTATAGTCGTTATAGATTTCCGCTTCGGTGATATATGCGAGCTTCTGCAGGCCGTATATCGCGGGATAGTTTTCGGGTGATGCGGTTTTTATAGTAAAATTCATAGATACCGCCGGACTTTTTTCTTGTACGCGCGATACCGGTCGCCGAACTGCGATTCGAGGAAACTTTCCTCCAAGAGTACCTGGGAATGGATAATCGGGAAGAACAGGCATATCCATACGAGAAAGATAATCGTACCGTTTATGAGGAATATGCCGGTGGAGAACGAGAAGAAAAACAGGTAGATCGGATTCCGCGAGAACGAGAAGACTCCCGATGTGACCAGTCCGCCGGGGTGTTTATCGTCGATACCGATCCTCCACGACCCGCCCATTTGAATAGCGGCGAGGATGAACAGGACGAACCCCGCGGTTATCAGCACGCATCCGGCGATCATGGGCGCGATATGAGTGAAAAGGACGATGTACATGAAGCCCGGCAGAAGGCGGATGCCCAGATGGAGGGGGATGTATTGATTATTTCGTAGAGCCAGTACAGCATCGCGGGGAAGAGCATAAAATTGAGAATCCTGCGTCCGAGCGTCTTTTCGTTGCCGAATACCACCGGGACAATCCCCTGCCGCGCCGCGATAGTCACAGCCCGGATTACCAATGTGCCTAAAAACGCGATGAGTGTGATAAACTGGAAGGTATCGAAGAAGGTCATGGTCGACCCCGGTGAAAACAGGTTATTATAAAAAAATACATCAATTTTTCATTATCATCTTATCTGTTTGTTTATAACCCTTAATCAGTAAAATAATTAGAATTATCATTGCAGCTGGTTCCCAAATAATATTTACGGGAAGCATCACTATAACCAGTAATAGTGTAAAGGCTGAACTGATTATACCAAAAGACTTACCGGCTTTATTTAGCCTTAACAAATTGAAGAATGCGATGATTCGCAATACAAGGTTTATTATTATAAACGGGAAGATAATTATTGGATCAAACAAAAAATATAAAGGAAACATTTTTTGAGCAATTTCTTTATGGTAATCAGGAACAATGCCTAAAATTATTAAGGGATAATTTAGTGCTTGTATTCCTTCGATAATGATAAAAACTAAGAAAATTATAGAAACTGTAAATAGAACTTTGTTAGATTTTAGTTCATTTTTAAATAGTGACATTATTCCACCCCTAATTTATATAATATAATATTATATTATTTAATAACGGATATGTCAATCAGCCGAAATGATGAAAATACTACAACATTTTCATATTACGCCGATACTTGAAGAGAGACAGGGATGTCTGAATATTCCATGGAGGGATAATATGTCGGCAGAATGGATGAAGGAACTCGCGGGGTTGGGTACGGCGCTCAATGAGATCAGTGCGGTTATCGAATCGCTTGCGTCATTCGAAGAACAGAAATTCGACGCGCTCAAGCAGGTCGATATCAAGAAACTGATGCAGCTTAATTCCGAGGAGGATGTCCTCGTGCACCAGATGGACGCGCTCGACAAGAAACGCACGCTCCTCATCGGCAGACTGACCCGCGAACTCGGGATCGAGATGTCGGTACCGCTCAGCGAACTGATCGCGCATTTCCCGCTCGAGGCGCAGGAAGAATTCCAGCAGCTTCGGAAGAATATTAAGAAACTCACGTCTAAGATGGAAACGACGATGCGTGAAAACTCCCGAATGATACAGTCGAATTTGAATATTATCAATTTTACATTAAATTTCGCGAACCGCGGCGCGGTTACGGAAACTTATAATTACCGGGAACGGGGCGAGGGGCATAAAAACCTCCATATCATTAACAGGATCGCCTAACGTCCGGTAGGAGGACAGCATGTTATCCACATTTCACGGGGTAGAAGTCGGAAAGAAAGGGCTTGCGGCAAATTCGATCGGAATGGACACGATCGCGCATAACCTGTCGAACATAGATACTCCCGGATACTCGAAACAGAAGGTGAACAACGCGACGTTCCACCCGATCTACGAACCGTCGGCCAATCATCCCATGCAGGCCGGGCAGATCGGTACCGGGGTAATGGTACAGGATATCCAGCGCGTAAAGGACGTGATGATCGACGACCAGATATTTTACGAAAAAGGCGGACTCGGGTACTGGGAGGCGAAAAAGGATTACCTCCACCAGATCGAGATGATTATGAACGAGCCCGGCAAG
>MIBD01000060.1:4836-10454 GCA_001829395.1 Spirochaetes bacterium GWF1_49_6
GCGTTCTGGGACGGGATGTCCAAGGTCGCGCAGGATCCCACCGAGGTCGCGGCGCGCTACGAACTGATC
Organism: Spirochaetes bacterium GWF1_49_6; assembly: GCA_001829395.1. Classification (GTDB taxonomy): domain Bacteria; phylum Spirochaetota; class Brevinematia; order Brevinematales; family GWF1-51-8; genus GWF1-51-8. The sequence goes on from MIBD01000060.1 coordinate 4,906, forward strand.
GAACGCACCAAGGCGCTGACCGACACCGTGAACCATGTGTATAACTCGCTGGCTACCGTCCAGAACCAGGCGAACATGCTCGCGATCGATAAGATCACCGAGGTCAACTCGATGGCGGACGAGATCGCGAAGCTGAACGTACAAATCGTCAAATCCGAGGCGCTCGGGGATTTCCCGAACGACCTTTACGATAAACGCGATCTCCTGATCGACAAGCTCTCGAAAATAGTCGAAATTAAGGTCGAGCGCAAGAACAATAAAGAAGTCATTATCTACCTCGGCTCCGAGAACCTCGTGCAGGGGCCGTTGGTCAATCATATAGTCGGCGTGGCGAACCCCGATAACAAGGGCTATATCGACGTGAAGTGGGGCGACGGACGTATGGTAAAGCTCGGAGAAGGGTATCTCGGCGGACTGATCTCCGCGCGCGACGAAGACCTGCAGGGCGCTATGAACAACCTCAACTCGCTCGCGGTCAATATCACCGAATCGTTCAACGAGGTGCATAAGGACGGTTACGGCCTCAACAAGGCGACCGGAGTCAATTATTTCAAGGAGATACCGCTATCCCCTTACGCCAACGGCGACTACGATTTTACTAACGACGGGATTGTCGACGGTACCGCGATATTCAAAGTGAGCGGCACTCAGGCGCTCGATAAAAATACCCTCGCGGGTGTCGGCGGCTCGCTGAACTTCGGCCCCGCTAAAAAGGGCGGCCCGGATATCGTGATCGACTATCAGGCGACCGATACCATCCAGAAGGTCATGGATAAAATCAACCAGTCGCAGGCGGGAGTATCCGCCTACCTGAATCCCAAGGGGCAATTGAGCTTCAAGGCGCGTTTCCCCGAGGATAAAAATTTCCCGGAGTTCGCTATCCGTCATATCGAGGACAGTGGAAATCTTCTGTCCGGGGTCGCGGGGCTGCTCGCGGGTTCCGGGGCGCAGAACTCGTTCGACTATAAGAATGTTAACGATATCACCAAGTTCATATCGCCCGAGTATAATATATCGTTCACCCCGCAGGAGAACGCCGCGGGATGGATGAAGCTCGACGACCGGATACTCGCCGACCCGCAGACTATCGCCGCATCCAAGGGTATCGATACTACCGGCGACGGTAAGCCGAATATTATGAACGGTCTCGCGGATAACCGGAACATGATCGCGATGATGGACCTGCGGTTCTCGAAAACGATGGTAGAGACCCAGTCCACGTTCGGGGACTTTTTCCAGACGATCGTCGGCGACTTCGGGACACGTTCCGAAACCGCGCAGGTAAACTTCAGTAAAAACGACAGTGTGGTGCAGAACCTCCAGACGCTCAAGGATAAGACGAGCGGCGTCAACGTAGACGAGGAAATGACTAAAATGATAACTTACCAGCACGGGTATAACGCGTCGGCGAAACTCGTGTCGGTATTCGACCGGATGCTGGAAACATTGATGAGAATGGGCGCGTAAGCGCGACTCAAGGAGGAGATTATGTCAGCAGGGATTTCGCAAATATCGATGGCTAACCAGTTCACGTTTAACGCCATGAACCGCGAGGCGGAACTGGAAAAGGTGCAGAACCAGTTGACGAGCGGGGTGAAGATCAATCTTCCCAGCGACGACCCCACGGGGACGGTCAACTTCATGGACTACGACAGCCGTCTGAAAGAAATAGATACCTACGGGAAACTGATACAGAACGCTACAGCGAAGCTGGACTATGTGGACGGCAAGCTCGGGAGCGCGACCGATATACTCCAGCGTATCCGCGAACTCGCGGTGCAGATGGCGAACGGTATCTACTCCGAAGAGGAACGGCTGAATACCGCGATGGAAGTCGACCAGCTGATTCGCGAACTTGTGTCGATCGGGAATTCGACCTATAAGGGCGACCCCATGTTCGGCGGGACGTTCGTCGGCGATGCGCCGTTCAAACAGTACACGATTACCGACCCTAAGAGCGGCGACCAGTTCGTCAGCGACGTCAAATATATCGGGAATAACCAGAGCCAGGTGATGCAGATCGAGCAGAACGAGAATGTGAATGTCAACCAGCCGGGCAACCAGTTGTTCTGGGCGTATAACTCCCTCATTATCCCGACGTTGCCGTCGACAGGGTACACCGCCCCCAATGATTCGAAGATCATTGTAGACGGGATGGAGATCGCGATCAGCCAGGGGGATTCCCTCGACGTCATATCGAAGAAGATTAACGAATCCGGCGCCGCGGTCAAAGCGGGGGTATTTACCCAGAACGGCGCGAGCTATTTTACATTGGAATCGACGACCCCGCACCAGTTGACGCTGATGGACACAAACGGGGGATCGGTACTCCAGAACCTCGGCATCATCGACCCCGGTTCGCAGCCCCCGAATAACCTTTCGCCCTCCGCGAAAATGTACTCCGGGAGTATTTTCGACGTGCTCGTGGATTTCCGCGAGGCACTGATCAAGAACGACCAATTCGCTATCGGCGGGAAGGTGCTCGGCGGGATAGATATGGCGATGGACAATATACTGAAATACCGCGCGAGCATGGGCGCTGTCGAGATGCGGATGCAGACCGTGCAGGAAAGGTTGGCAAACGAGCAGGTCTATATCGCCGATATCAGCCAGAAGACGATAGGCACCGATCTGTCGCAGGCGATGATGGAAATGAAGATGCTCGAGTTCTCGCACAACGTCGCGCTGAATGTCGGGGCGCGTTTGATGCCGAAGACCTTACTCGATTTCCTGAGATAAATGAGATAAAAAAGCTGTGAGACAGTCCTGTAATAAATAGTTGAAATGAGCTTTTGAAACTCTATAACTTCGCGATATTGTAGCTTAAAGCCGGGTTGAGGCAGTCCGCAGTATAAAACTGAATCGATTGCTTCGGCAATGCCTCGCAATGACAATTTGACTTTATTATCGCGAGTTTACCGGAGAGTGAATTATCAGGATTAGCCCGCACGCAGTGCGTAGAAAACTTGCTAAAAATAGGGATTAATAATAAAGTATAGAGTGTCATATTTGGAGGAGAGTTTGGAGAAGATTGTAACGAAGGCTTATGGCGAAATCGAAGTTCCCGAGAATAGCGCAATCGACTTCGTCGGACCTATTTTGGGATTTGAGGATTATCATAACTATTATCTTCTCGAGATCCAGGATCTTCCCGGATTTTTTTGGCTCCAGAGTAAGGAAGAGACGAATGTCGCTTTCATAGTCATCAATCCCAGGATGTTCATGTCCGGCTACGAGCTGAAGATCGACGAATCGGATATGAAGCAGCTCCAGATTACCGACGGGGATGAGGTACTCGATTACGTGATCGTGAATATACCCGAAGACCCCGCGAAGATGACGATGAATTTACTCGGCCCGCTGGTTATCAACGCTACCAAGCATTACGGTATCCAGGGCATATCGAACATTAACGATTACGGTACGAAAGCCCTCGTGTTCCAAGTCAAAGAAACCGAGGAAACATCGGATGATAAAGTGTCGCTGAACGGGAGCAAGGCATAGTTCCGTTTAAAGATTGGGGTGGGAGGAAACGTCATTGCTGGTTTTATCCCGAAAGGAAAACGAGTCGATTATTATCAATGACGACATAGTCATAAAAATAGTGAGCCTGAAACCCGATCAGGTAAAGCTTGGCATTGTTGCGCCTAAGGAAGTCAAAATCTACCGGATGGAGATTTATGACGAAATCCAGAAGGAAAACCAGGCCGCCGCTCTTACCGCGTCGAAAGTGGACGCGTTGAAAGATGTAATGAAGAAGAAAACTGAGTAGCGATAGGAGGGACACATGGTTGCCAAGGAAAAGCTCGACATGCTGCCCTATTACAATAAGGCACTCGAACTGTACAAGCAGAGACAATTTAATGAGGCCAAGGCGTATTTTAAGAAATGCCTTGAGTTTGTTCCGAACGACGGTCCCGCGCAGCTTTATATGGATCGCTGCGATATTTTTATGAAGACACCGCCCCCGGAAAACTGGGACGGCGTATTCGTGATGACTACAAAATAACCAAACGATATTTGGAGGATTTGCATGGCTCAGACGATTGATCCTTACCGCGATTTCCTGACTAAGACAACGTTAAGCGGTAACACATTTTTTGACGGTACGATGAAATTTAAAGAATCGCTTCGTATAGACGGAAAGTATCACGGAACGGTGGACGCGAAGGGTCTGCTGGTAATCGGGCCCGACAGTAAGCTGGAAGGCGATATTTACTGCGACGAGGTGATTATCGGCGGGGAGATTCGCGGGAATATTACCGCGAGGAAGCGTCTCGAACTGCTGACTACCGCGAAACTGTACGGGGATATCAAAACCCCCAAACTGAAAATCGCCGATGGGGTTGTCTTCGAGGGAAACTGCGAGATGACTACCGCGAAAGCGGAATAATTTTTCCGTCTAATAATTTCCGGCTCAAGATTGACAAATTTCTTGATTTCTTTTATTATATTAGGAATGTAAATGTATCTTTATGGAGGATGGTATGATTGATGCCGAAAAAAGGGGTGACATCATTATCTTGCGCGTTTCCGGCCGCCTTGAAATAAATCAAGCTCTTGAATTGGAAGAAGTAATAAATACACATATAAACAATGGAAGTAAGTTATTTATATTCGACCTCGGCGATGTGCATTATCTCAGCAGCAGCGGAATCCGTGTCTTTATCGCCACCTTACGCCAGTTGAAGGATATTAACGGACGCCTGATACTCAGCAATCTCAGCCAGAATGTCGTAAAAACCCTAAAGATCGTCGAATTGGACGGTCTTTTCGAGATAATCAATAGTGTGGACGACGCCGCGAAAGTTATGACGAACTGATGGGTTCGCGCTTTCTACTTGCCCTTGCCGGATTTGTTCTGGTATGCGGGGCAGGCGGGCTTTGGCTCGGCGTTAAAATTCTTGAAAAAAAACGAATTTTAAAAAGCCTTCTCTCCCTTCCTAAGGAGAGGAGGTTTTTTTGGTATAAACTGCGGCGGGCGGGCTTCGAGGTCTACCGTCATACGTTATCCAATGAATATCATTTCTATATCGACGAGAACGAGAAGGCCTGCGCTCTCAAGGTGGATTTTCTCGCGCGGAAAGGCAACAAGAAGTACGCATGTATTTTCGCTGGCGGTGTCGACGAGAAGGAAAGACTCAAACTTTTTTTTACCTACCGCTATTCTTTCCGCACCGACGGAGTCATATTCTATGACGAGCTATCCCGCACCTTCGCGGTATGGGATTAAGGGGGCATGATGGAACGATTGGTTTTACTCGGCGCGACAGGGTCGATCGGAAAGTCGGCTCTGGATGTGATCCGCGGTTTCCCGGAACGGTTCGAACTGATCGGGGTGAGCGGGTGGGGGAATATCCCACGGCTCGCGGAGATTATCGACGAATTCCGTCCGTCGATAGTATGCCTGCGCGAGGAGAACAGCGGCTTCGAGGCGCGTTACCCGGACGTGGAGTTCCTCTACGGGGGCGGGGGTCTCGAGGACCTTGCCGCGCTGGACGACGCGGACGCGGCGATTATGGCGATATCCGGTACGGCGGGGCTTCGGC
>MIBD01000061.1:0-2515 GCA_001829395.1 Spirochaetes bacterium GWF1_49_6
ACGGGATTGGGTATCTGCACTGGTTCGAGGGTATGAATACTCCGTTCCTGCGGGAAACATTTTTTAATCCTATCTTTTATATGCTATGGAATATCGCGTTCCTATGGTCGATGCTCGAGGTGTTTGTGCTGAAGGAGACCCGCCCGTGCACGGTCGACGAACGGGAACTGAAGAATAAAGAGGAAGCGAATCTTACCGAGCGGGAATGGGAAGTCGCCATCATGGTGATGGAGGGCAGAACCGCTAAGATGATAGCCGAAGAGTTGGGGATTTCCGAGCACACAGTCAAAACGCATGTCAAGAATATCTACCAGAAAGCGGGCGTGAAGAACCGGGTGGGACTGACGAATTATTTAAAAATCGGAAATAATAAACCGATTGCCGAAAATGAGCTCTAATAATTCGGGTATTCCTGTTCCGATGATGTGAAATAATAAAAGAATTCTTGAGAATACTCGCTTTCGGGAGTATAATGATTGGTCGATAATAATAGTAAATGAAGAGGAAGAATCAAATGGAGAACTCCAATAATTTAGTTGTTAAAATCGTAGTGGGAGTAGTCTTGCTTCTGTTACTGGCGGTCGTACTGATCCCGCAGGATTTCTGGCTCCAGTTATCGATGAAGTATTTCGGATAAGGAATCGGAATGGGCGAAGCGATTTCTTTTTATTCCAAAAACGAACTCATCTGTCCGGTTTGCGGAGTGGGACATAAACGTGAGGAACTACTTACCGGACGCGGCAGGTTTAATGCCGGTAACCTGAATAACGAACTTCGTAGAAGCTATATTTCCACCCAGAAGTACGGCGAGATCAACACGTTAATCTACCCCATATCGGTATGCCCGAGTTGTTATTTCGCGGCTGAGAAAGAAGATTTCACGAAAGTTCCCCCAAAATCGGTCGAGGTTCTGCTGGAACTCCAGCAGGTACGCGGGAAATATCTCCTGAAGATATTCGGCTCCGTGCCGGATTTTGTCGGCCCGCGCGACATCATCAGCGGCACAGCGAGCTATATCCTAGCCATCAGTTCCGCCCCCTATTTTGACAAACGGAAACAAGCGCCCACCATAAAAATGGGAATATATTCCCTCCGTACCGCGTGGCTGATGAACGACCTGCTCAAGCAGACCAACGAATCAAAGTACCAAGAGATGGCGGATATTTTTTACCGGAAGGCCTCGGAATTCTACGAGATTGCCCTCGAGCTTCAATCGAAGGGAGTCGAACCTCTCGACGGGGCGCGTTGGCTCGGCCCGGATACCGATTATAATTTCGGGTACGACGGATTCCTCTATATAGACGCAATCCTGAAATATAAGACGGCGGTATTTATCGAAGATCCGTTGGAACGCGTGAAGGTATACGAGGGAGTGAAGCGTATCCTTTCCAAAGTGTTCGGTATCGGCAGAAAAGCCAAGGATAAACCGGAAATCCTGCTGAACCTTTCCCGCGAAGTCTACGATAAGATAGGCGCGGAAATAGAGACCCTCAAGGAATCCCTCGGCGACCTCGAGGAACTCGAAAATATCGAGAAAGAGGCGGCCGAGAACGAGAAAATGGATGCCGAGAGCGACGAGTAAGAATAACGGATAAAAGTTAAAAAACGGCGGGTGAGTTCACTTTCCCCCGCATTGCAACGGAACTTTGCAACTTTTCACTCAATACAACGGAGGACAAAATGTCACAGCGGATTGAATTCGATTACAACAATATGATGTCGGAGAATATCGGCACCCGTATGGGGATTACCGAAGAACGTCTCCGCAGTTTCGAAAAGATTACCAAAAAAGCACATGACGATATGACCAAGCGCCGGCAGTCGAAAGAACTGCCGTTCTACGATCTGCCCTACCAGACCGACCTGACCAATGCGATCAAGTCCGCCGCGAAGGAATATATCGCGCAGTACGATACGCAGGTCGTTATCGGTATCGGCGGTTCCGCGTTGGGGCCGTTATCCCTCCTGACCGCGCTGCGGAACTCGTTCTGGAACGAGCTGCCCGCGTCGAAACGGAACGGGATGCGTACCTATGTCACCGATAACATCGACCCCGACTGGACGAAGGAACTGCTGGAGATGATCGACCCGAAGAAGACCCTGTTCCTCGTGGTCACCAAGTCCGGGAGCACGTCCGAAACGATCACCACGTTCTTTATCCTGCAGAAGTTCCTGATAGAAGCGGTGGGCGAAGCGGAATACAGGAAGCATCTTTGCTTTGTCACCGACCCGAAGAAGAGCATCCTCCGCGAGATCGCCGATAAGGAAAAAATCCGATGGTTCCCGATAGAACCGTTGGTCGGCGGACGTTTCTCGGTACTCACCCCGGTGGGCATCCTGCCCGCGGCGTTGATGGGTATCGATGTGGACAAGCTCCTCGCGGGTGCGGCCGAGATGGATAAATGGACGTCGTCGCCGGAACTCGAAAAGAACCCGGCGTACCTGTTCGCCGCCCTGCAGTACCTCGCATACCAGAACGGCGCGCCGATCTCGGTGCTGATGCCGTATTCCAATA
>MIBD01000061.1:2521-9785 GCA_001829395.1 Spirochaetes bacterium GWF1_49_6
CCCGTCTCGCGGACTGGTATGTCCAGTTATGGGCGGAGAGTCTCGGTAAGAAATTTACGCTCGACGGGAATATCCATTTCCAAGGCCCTACGCCTTTAAAAGCGGTGGGCGCGACCGACCAGCATTCGCAGGTGCAGTTATTCAAGGAAGGCCCCTACGATAAGGTTGTTACGTTTATCCGCGTCAAGGACTTTGACTGCGAACTGGAAATCCCCATGCTGTACGGCGAATATAAGGGCATTAACTACCTGAGCGGGCATACGATGAACGAGCTGATCGACTCGGAGCAGAAGGCCACCGAGGCCGCGCTATCGAAAGAAGGGCGTCCCAGTATCACGATCACCGTACCGAAGGTGGACGAGTTTACGATGGGGCAGTTAATCTATATGTTCGAGGTGGCGACCGTGTTCTCCGGCTATCTCTACCAGCTCGATCCGTTGGATCAGCCCGGAGTGGAAGAGGGGAAGAATTTTACCTACGGACTTCTCGGGCGCGCGGGATATGAAGATAAAAAGAAGGAATTTGATGGGATTTACAAGAAAAATAAGAAGTATATGCTTTAGTCTGTTCGGGGTCGCCGCGCTTTTCGCGCCGCTTGCGGCGCAGGATCCCACAGCTTACCTCAACGAGGGTATCAGCTTATACCAGGAAGAACGCTATTACCAGGCGCTCGATTCGTTTCGTAACGCGCTCCAGATCAACCCGTACTACGGGGTGGCGTACCGTTATCTCGCCGAGGTGTATTTCGCGATAGGGGCGTACAGCGAGAGTCTTTCGACCGCGATGACCGCGTTGAAGTACGCGCATAACGATGTGGACGCGATGCTGCTGGTCGCGAACAGCTACCGCGAACTGGGCAAGTACAAGGATTCTGAGAATTATTATAATTCCATCCTGAAACAATTTCCGTCTTATTCGGAAGTGTACCGTAATATGGGGATACTTTACCTGAAGCTCAATAAGATGCCGCAGGCGTATGACAACCTCCAGAAAGCGGTGCGTCTCGCCCCGGAACTTTGGCTCGGGTATGTGTCGCTCGGTGATTACTACTTCCAACTGGGCATCTATAAAGAGGCGGAAAACAATTACCAGAAGGCGTTCGAACTCAATTCCCGCGACCGTCTCGCATTCTATTATCTGGCGGATTTCTATTATAAGATAGATAAATACATTTCCGCGATCAGCCTTCTTGAGAAGGGGGAGACCCTTTTTGAGAACTTCATATCGGGTATCAACCTGTTGGGCGATTGTTACCTGAAATCGGGAAACAGCGCCAAGGCGCTGGAAAAGTACGACTGGCTGCTGAACGCCGATTTTAAGAAGAGCGACGATTTCCTGAAATGGCTTTATTATAAGATGGCATGGGCGAACGAGGCTATTTCGATAGAAACATCGCTCGCGGATTATAAAAAGGCATACGACCTCGACCCGAAGAACCAGTTCATCAAATACTCGTTCGAGAAGTTCGCGGTAAAGAATTATCCGATCGACTCGGAGATCCGGCAGGAACTGGCGGGAGATTATTATAAGCAGGCGTTGACTGACTATAAGAACGGGAATATGATATGGTATCTCCTGCGCCTGAAACGCACGGTTTTCCTGAACCCGTTCCATTCGGATGCGCGTCTGAAGATAGTCGAGTTTTACGAATTGAAAAATGATTATATGAAGGCTTATGACGAGCTGAAAGGGAGTTTCATAGTCGATAAGAACTATAAGATTAAGGATAAGCTCGAAGCATACGAATGGAAAATCCAGAATAAAAAGATGATTCTCCAGAAACCCGAACTCCTCCAATACAAGGGAGTGCTGCTGGTAGACAGCGATTATTATAACTTCAGCACGGTTTTCCCGGAAACACTTTTATTTTACTCTAAGTATTTTGAAAAGTTTAAGTTTACGATACTGGATTACCGAAAAAAAGATGGGATAAACAATGTATTAGAATATATAAGAAAGAACAACTATCACTTCTTCGTTATTATGGAAATGACGGGAAACCACGATGTGCTGAAATTCACGGTGTTCGATACGGTCGGAAAAGAAGTGGAATCGTTGGCGATGAATTTTCATCCCGATAAAGTGGATAACGGGGTGGACAGGTTTTTCAGCTGGATGGACGGGATATTTCCTACGATAGGACTGGTAAAGAGCGAGAAATCGAAAGGGAAATATATCCTGAGTATGGGAAAGAACAACGGGCTGAAGAACGGGGACACGATGCTGGTTTTCGATGTTCAAGGCGATATCCGTCAATATGCGTTGTTGAAAGTGGACGCGGCGGGAGTGTTCGAATCGGAAGCGAGCGTGGTTTCAAATATGGGAAAAACGTATGAGAATCTGAAAGATAAAAAAGTGATAAAAAGCGATACCATATTGAAAAAACACTTGACAAAACTTAAAAGGATTTTAGTATATTAAGGGTATAATTCTTGAGGAGGATTTTGATGGATTCCAGCTTGTTTTTCTGGATAGAAGCCATCATAGCCGTATTCATGGGCTTTTTGATGATACTGAATTACTGGAATTATAAAAAGAAAACAGATACGGCGGATATATTCAAATCCCTTTTCTTTGTATTTATGATTATCGTTTTTAAATCCGCCCTTTATATCGGAATCAATTTTACCGACGTACTTTGGTACGCTTTCCAGAAAGATAACGCGGTCGTAGTCGGGGATATTATATTCGGTATCATCAAGCCTGAATACAATATACCTAGTCAGGTACCGCCGTTACCCCTCTACGAATTCAAATTCTTCATTTGGCAATTGGCCGAGACGCTGTTTGTAATCGTGTTAAGTTATATTTTCATTCTCCGCCGTAAGAAAGCCGAGACCGAGAAGGTCGGCGCTATCAACGCGATGAAGTGGATACAGGTATTGCTGTTGGTGATAATCGGCGGCGGTGTAATCCTGTTATCCATGCAGTCGAAGTCCGCTGTGAAAATTACCGAAGCGGTGCGCGAACTATCCGGGAATAACAGCGATAAGTTCTTTGTCTCCGAAAAGGGCTGGGAGCAGATAGACCTTTCTACCGACGAGCCGATTCCTTACCAATTATTGCGTGATAAAGATAAAGAAACGAAAAGTATGACGCTTAACCTGTTGGATTCCGGTAGTCCTTTCATCGAGTTTATGAAGGGGTGGGCCGGCAGGGCGATATTTGTGCTCTGGAAAATAATCCTCATGGTTTTCGCGCTCCTCGCGATCTATTCGACATTCGGGTATATTGCGAATCTGCTGGAATATATCGATAAGAACAAAAAGATTCTCTATTTCTACCTGTTTATTCAGATAGTGGTTTATATCGGGTCGATGACGGTGAGTTACTATTCGAGCGGGATGATATGGTTTGCTATCGATCTGGTAGGACTGATCCTCTTCTCGATCTTCGCGTACCGGGTGCATTCGCAGTATATCCACGATATCGAAGAAGCGGTGGAGAGTCTCGCGAACGAACGCGATATGATTATCAAGCTGATGCGCGACATCAGCGCGATTATCGGCGCGGGCGACTTCGATTTGGATATGATCGTTAAGGAGATCGTAGACTCCTCCGTGACCGGCGCGAATTGCCGCGGGGGTACGGTTCTCCTGCGCGACGATGTGACCGGCAGACTTAACGTGAAGTACGTCAACGGGCTATACCCTCCTACGCGCCAGTTCAAGGTGGTGGTCGGGATGACATTGACGGAATCGGTTATTATAGAAAAACTGAGAAGTGAAAAGATAGCGATGGGCGAGGGTCTGCTCGGTAAAGTGGTCGAGAGCGGGGAGTTAATTTATATCCCCGATACGATGAAGGACGAATCGTTCATACAGACTATTCCCGATACCATGATGGTTACGTCGTTTATCGCCGTACCGTTGAAGAGCCAGGACGAGGTGTTCGGGGTACTGTCCATAGTCGACGACGTCCGTTCGTTCCTTGAGAGCGATGTGAGCTTGATCGAGACATTGGGCGAACAGGCCGCTATCACTATCAAGCAGATTCAGATGTATAAAGAAATATTGGATAAGAAACAGGCCGAGAAGGAATTAAGTGTTGCGGGTGAAATTCAGTCCTCACTGACTCCTCATACGTTCCCTGAGGCCGATAAATTCGAGATGTTCGCCTTCTCTATTCCCGCGAAGGGTGTGGGCGGAGACTACTACGACTATATCAACTTCGGTAATAACAAGATTGCGGTAACCATGTTCGACGTATCCGGTAAGGGTGTTCCCGCCGCGCTCATCATGGTTATGATACGGAGTATCTTACGCACTATCGCGTCGCTCGAAGAGGACACCAAGGATGTGCTGACTAAGCTGAATAATACCATATCTGAGGAAATAGTCGAAGATCGTTACGCAACCGGATTTTATTTGCTTTTTGATGCGGAACGGGGTATAATGAGTTACACCAATGCGGGACATGGACCGCTCTGTTTATACAGAAAGAATAAGGATATTTTCGAGTTCCTCGATACTGACGGTATGCCGGTAGGTATTATGGCGGGGATAGAGTTCGGTCAGAACTATACTACCCTTGAGAAGGGTGATATCGCGATCCTTTACACGGACGGTATCACTGAGGCGTTTAATCTGGAGCACGAAGAGTATGGTATGGACCGGATGCAAGCTATGGTTCGCACATGCAAGAACATGCCCGCGCAGGAAATAGCTAACCGGATACTGGATGAGGTAAACCATTTTATGGGTACCGCTCCCCAGCACGATGACGAGACCTTATTAGTATTGAAGATGAAGTAACTCTAAAAAGGATAATTTTTCAGGAGGACCCTATGGAAATAAACAGAAGAGAGTCGGGCGACGTTGTCATTTTTGACATCAATGGGGAAATCGACCTCTATAACGCCCCCGAAATTAAAGAGAAGATTAAAGAGGAAATGAATAACGGAAAAGTTAATATTATTATTAACCTTGATAAAGTCAGTTACATCGATAGTTCGGGTATCGGCGTATTGATTTCCAGCCTGTCGAACCTGAAGAAGGTCGGCGGCGCGTTGAAACTCATCAACGTGTACGCATCGGTACGTAAAGTCTTCGAATTGACTAAGCTTACCAGCTTCTTCGAGATTCATGACAGCGAAGACGATGCGCTAGCTGCATTTAACAACTAGCAGGGTTTTCGTTGAATGGGGATTATAGTATGTCCGCCTCCTTTTGTTTTGCTAATCTCTGATCTTATTTCATAAGTATAATCGTTTTGTTATATAAGAGGCTGTCTTCGACAGTCTCTTTTTTTTAGCGAAACAAAAAACCCCTTTACTAAAAATACAATACCGTGTATAATGTTTCTACGTATAGAAACACTTCCCGGAGCGGATATGGATTTGATAGAAGTTTTCGCCGACATTCAGGATCGGACGGAGATGGAAAAATTGTTCGACGAATTATTTACCGCGCCGGAAAAAAAACGGTTGTTTCTTCGCTGGAAACTCCTGAAGATGCTGAGGAGCGGAGTGCCCCAGAGGAAAATCGCATCCGAACTGGGTATCAGCCTTTGCAAGATAACGCGCGGGGCGAGCATACTGAAAAGGAAAAATTCTATTCTATATCGAATATTAAATGAAGGAGATAGAGATGGAGATTCAGAAAATTGATTTAGCCCAGAAAGACATGCCCCGGAAATGGTACAATATCCAGGCCGATCTTCCTAAACCCCTCGATCCCCCGTTGGCCCCCGATGGAAAACCGGTTACTCCCGAACAATTAGGTGCGATTTTCCCGATGTCATTGATCGCGCAGGAAGTATCTACCGAACGCTGGATTGATATTCCCGAACCGGTACTCGATGTATACGCGCGCTGGAGACCGGCTCCCTTATTCCGGGCGATACATCTTGAGAAGGCTCTTGGCACTCCCGCTAAGATTTATTATAAATATGAGGGCGCGTCTCCGGCAGGTTCGCATAAACCCAACACGTCGGTCGCGCAGGCGTACTATAACGCTCAGGCCGGGATCAAGCGTATCACTACCGAAACCGGCGCCGGGCAATGGGGTAGCGCATTGGCGCTAGCGGGCGCGCTTTTCGGGATCGAGGTTCGCGTCTATATGGTGCGCGTCAGTTATGACAGTAAGCCCTACCGCAAGATGCTGATGAACACTTGGGGCGCGGAATGTATCCCTAGTCCGAGTAATATGACCGAATACGGCAAAAAGGTACTTGCGGCGGATCCGAATAGTCCCGGCAGTCTCGGTATGGCGATTTCCGAAGCGGTGGAAGAGGCCGCGACCCGCAAAGATACCAACTATTCGCTGGGAAGCGTGCTCAATCATGTCCTGATGCACCAGACCATCATCGGACTCGAGTGTAAGGAACAGTTGAAGTCCATCAACGTGTATCCCGATGTGGTAATCGGTTGCGTAGGCGGCGGAAGTAACTTCGCGGGTATCGCTTTTCCTTATGTACATGACAAAATAACCGAAAATAAAAAGGTGGATATTGTCGCCGTCGAACCGCGCTCATGCCCCACGATCACCAAGGGCGTGTATGAATACGATTTCGGCGATACCGCCGGTATGGCTCCGATTGTGAAGATGTATACGCTGGGGCATACGTTTATGCCGCCCGCCATTCATGCAGGAGGACTGCGTTATCACGGTATGGCGCCGTTGGTCAGCGCTCTGGTCGATCAGAAGTTCATCGAAGCGCGCTCGTACCACCAGACTGAGGTATTTGAAGCGGGCGTGATGTTCGCGAGAACGGAAGGGATTGTTCCCGCTCCCGAAACATGCCATGCGGTTAGAGCCGCCATCCACGAGGCGCAAAAAGCGAAAGAAGAGGGTAAAGAGAAAACCATCCTCTTCAATTTTAGCGGACACGGATTCTTCGACCTCTCGTCCTACGATAAGTATCTAACAGGACATCTTGAGGATTACGAATACCCGGAGTCTGCGATAAAAGAAGCCCTACAGCATTTACCTTTTAAAAAATAGTAAAAAGGGGCTTCGGCCCCTTTTTTTATGCCCAATATATGGGAGGGTTTATGAAAGGTCACGATGTGAAAGGAAAGACTCTGCTGGTTATCGGAGCGGGACTTCTCCAGCTTCCGGTTATCCTGAAAGCCAAGGAATTGGGAATGGAAACGGTGGTTGTCGACGCGAATCCGAACGCGCTCGGGGTGAAAGCCGCGAATCATTTCATCCGTTCCAGTACTCTCGACGCTGAAAGTACGGTCTATGAGGCGGAAAAATTTCACACGACCGTCAGAAAAATCGACGGCGTACTGACGGTGGGTACCGACGCCTCCTATACG
>MIBD01000062.1:0-7119 GCA_001829395.1 Spirochaetes bacterium GWF1_49_6
GAGACGAATGTGAATACGAATAAGCTCGAAATACTACAAGTGCAGTAATATGGAAATAGAATTAGCGCAGAAACTACTATCCTTTTTCTTCAAAGCCCCGCTCGTAAACGCCCTCCTGGTATTCGAGGATAACGAGTATTTCGGGGTAGTGTTCAAACGTGATATCGAGATGGGCCTTCGCGAGGGAAATTTCCAGCTATTCGAGAATATCAGCACCATCCGCGCTGAGGAACTGACGACCGTACTTTTCGCCCAACAGGTGTCGTCCGGCACGGTGATTCCTGTGATCGACAAGGTCGGCAACCTGAATAAGATCATCTCCTACGAGGAGTTCGAAAGCCACTTCCATTTCGACCGCTTTATTGCGGATTTCTCGGTCGCTCCGGTGATCGACAGTCTCGATACCCCCATCATGGTGACCAACCATTTCAAACGTATCCTGTATATGAACCGGGGGGCTTATGAGATCGCGGAGAAGGATTTTACCGGGTGGAATATCAGCAGTCTGCTGAAACAGTTCGAGATAGAGATATCCGGCGATAAGATGCTCGTGACCGCGGGCGAGATGACCTACCAGCTTCATATCCATTTCGCGATGGCGGAAAATTTCTCCTACCACGTCTATCAATTCATACCGGTGTGATCTTTATTTTGTCATAGTGAGCCTGTCGAACTATGACAGGTGATAATGTCACCCCGAGCGTGCCGAGGGGTGAGGTATAATTTATTGGATTATAGTTGTTATACACTTCCAATAAGTATAACACTTTCTTTCTGGCAGCAGAAAGAAAGTGTTCAAAGAAAGACTGCCCGCCTTGATGCCGCTTAGGGGAAAGAAAGACGCAAAACGGGAAACGCTGAAACTTCCTTCGGTCGAACAACAGCGTTTCTTTTCCGCTTCGCGGAAAATCCGTTTTGCTGGGAAAAATCGCGGCATAGCGGCGGGAGCAAAAACAAAACCAACCTAAATACTAATTAGGGATAAAGGGGATATTTTTTTACCCTTTTTTCAGCATTTTATCTTTTCTTCCGTCTTTCGTTTTTGGCTGCTTCTCCGCGCTTATAAAGCGCTTTTTACTACAGGGAAATACGACAAAGGACGTTTGTTCGAGCCTGTCTTTTTTTCATTTTGAGCGGGGTTTGACGGCGAGTTACGTCCGACTCGGATTTCCCTGCTTTGCTTCTAAGTTTTATCTGCGCGGTGTGTCTTTCTTTGTTACTTTCTTTCTGCACAAGCAGAAAGAAAGTTAGAATTCTTACTGATTCACCTATCGTCGGTGCGGATTCTTTACGGATACCTCGACTCCGCCCCCGCTGCGCGAGGACACAAAGGGGGAAATGGTACGATTCCATTTTCACACGGATCGCGCGGAATAGACGGATGAGCGCGGATGGGGAAAGTTAACCGCGAATGAACGCCAATTTACGCGAATGATACCGATATATCCGCGCTAATCCGCGTGAAAACTGAGTAATACATAGTACCGCATCTCGGCTGTTTCTCTGTGCCTCTGTGGCATCTCCAAACTGTTTGCACCGGGCGCTTCGATGTTCGCTCTTCGGCAAGCTCAGGATGACGCTCACATCTTGCGGTGACTGCCGGATACCCGGCTGAACCACCGCGTATGACGGCTATTTTCCCTTTATCGTCTGCGAGTACACCTTTCCGGCATGTTTTATCTCCAGCGTGACCGCGAACGGCAGTGTCGAGGACGCCGCGATCACGGGTTTGCCGTTATCGATCTTCTCCATCACGAGGTTGACCGACCCGCCAGCGAACGGGAGATTCTTCACCCCGTTCTTCTTATCGCTCGATATTGTCCAGACGATCTTCGACGCGGGGGCGTCGAGACGGATACCGATCACATTCTCGATCAGGAGCGCGATAGGCCCGTCGCCGGACCATCCCACGAACTTCGGACGGACGTAGAAAATATTATCCCAACGGGTCGCGGGTTCCTTGAACTCGGAACTGTAGCATTCCCAAATCTGCTTGGTGCCGTCGAGATCGGGCGGGAACGGGATATTATTCTGCTTGTAGGGGAGTTTTTTCTTATCGGGCACAAAGTTCGCGTAGACCTCGTACATATTCTGGATATGGTTGAGCGAGGCCTCGTGCGCGAAGTCGTCGAACCCGTTCGCCTCAAGCCCCTTGATCGTCATAAACGTGGTCGGCGCCCATACCGCGCCCAGCCAGTAATGCCCCTTTGGGTCGTACTCCGGCTCGGATTTGGAGAGGGTCGGGAAGAGGTGGGGGCGGTAGAACTCGTCGGGGTTTTTAAGATGCCCGGCGAGGAGCTTGAGCTGTTCCGGCGACGCGAGCATGGCGAGCATCGGCCAGAACGATGCGATGGTCTTTTTCGCGTGGAATGTCCCGTTCTTCTTCACATCGTAATATATCCCGTCCTTCGCGCTCCACATCTTATCGTTCACGAGTTTCTTGAGCGCGTCGTACTCCCCCTGATACTGCTTGGCGAGTTTGGTATTCCCCGCGACAGTGCAGAGCTTCTCCATATACATGGCGAACAGCGCCATTTGTGAGGTGATATCGATCCAGCCGTACGCGGAACCCTCGCGCGGGGAGTTGTCCATCCCGGAGCCGAGGTTCGATGTGAAGTAGAATCCCTCCGGCGTGCGGCAGTTATTTTTCAGCCATTGGAAATATTTATGGTTGTGGTAGATCGCGGGGAGAAGGCGCGATTCGTCGCCGCTCTTCATCAGGTAATTGTACTCCACCCACGCGTATAACGGGGGATTGACATGCGGGTCGGTCGGGGTAGGGTCGTAGTCCTTGCCGGTGGTCTCGCTCTGTACGCGGCAGATATACCCGTTCTCGCGCTGTTTCAGGTAGAAGTTATCGACCGAGTGCATCGCCGGGAACTCGTTACCGCCGTACACCCCGAAGAACATCATAAAGCACGTATCCCATTGATAGATATGGTCGTTGAAACCCTCGTCCATATACGCCGCGACAAATCCCTTGGCGACATTGCCCTTGGATATCTTCTCGCGCGCGAAACCCCATGCCGCGTTATATAAATCGATATAGCCGGGGTTCTCGTCATAGATGACCTCCGGGAGTCCGGTGCCCGCCGGGCGTACCGCGAGGTCGCACATCGAGGTCTGGTTCGGCGCGAGGTACACGGCGTTCCTGACCGCGGCCGGTTCGGCGGCGCTGCCGAGCCAGTTCCCGTCCCACAAGCCGTTACCGTTGATGTCCTCGAACGCCTTGACGGTGTACTTACCCGCCGGAACCGCCCCGGACAGATATTTCCCGTCCTTATCGCATTTGACGGTGACGGGCGCGAAATCGTACTCCTCGAAGTCGCTGATATAGACCGGGTACAGCACCGCGTAAAGCGCGCCCTTGCCCGCCCCGGTGATCTTGCCGCCGAGCTTGGCGGTCTTCTTTAGCTCCATCTTCTCCGCCCCCTTGTAATACTTGAACGCCGCGCCCTTGCTCTTATTGCCGTTCTTGTCGTATGTGAATACCGTGAACACGAAATCCTGGTATTTTTCGATTTTACCGAGTTTGACCGAGAAGCCGTCGAGCTTCTTCTGGAGTATGGCGGCGGGCGAAAGCCCGATCTGGCGATGCACCTCATAGTAGGCGGTATCGTCCGAGAGGGACGGGTTCCATTTGAGTACGGAGTCCGCGCCCTCGGTCTCGATCCGCAGTCCGGTGACGTCGGCGGGCGGTATCTTCTCGATCATCGCGATCTTCATCTCGGAGTTCGCATCGAGATCGTCCCACCCGATATAGACGAACTTGTACTCCTTCTTGGAGACCTGCAGCTTCTCCGTGTCGATACTCCCGGTGTCCACCTCGGCGGTACCGTCGTCGCCCGTGATAGCGAGTACGTCCCCCGCGACAAAGTTCACCCCTTTGATAGGCTTGCCCGTATCCTTATCGGTCACCGTGAACTTGACGATTCTGCCCCCGCATGACGCGAGGAATAGTGCGATGAGAACTGCGGCGAGATTTTTCATACCGGCCTCCGAAGTATTAAATAGTACGGGGATATTATATCGCGGCGGGAAAAAAACGCAAGGAAAATATGGAAACGGTTCCATGAAAGCGGTAAGTGACAAGTTGAAAGGGGAAAGTGAACGGCTGAAAGTCATTGTTTATCCACGAATGAACGCGAATAGGCACGAATGTGGGAAAAATATGCCACAGAGGCACAGAGAAAAAAATTGTGTCACCGCGATGCCGCGCTTTAAAATTTATTGTAGCGCGGTAGAAGCGGTCTATGAAATATTATCGAATGAATATGCCGGGGATACGCGATGTATCTCCGGCTTTTGATTGAATAATGAAAGTAAGTATATTATTTAAAATCAGGGCGGTTCTAAAAACTATTAACATTTATAACAAATAGCCTTATAGTTTTATAAAATACGCCCAATGGTCACTTCCTTGCCACCGAGAATCGGTGGTTATAGAAGTGTCCATCAATTATTGAACTGACGGGTTCAAGGGAAAAGTGCAACAGTATAGGCTAGAATAATTGAAAGATGGACGTTCTCCGTGGTATGATTAATTACCACAAAAGCCAACCACAAGGAGAAACGTCCATGAGAAAATGTAACACAACGCGGAAAAATTACAAGCATTTGAGCCCCAATGAGCGGGATTTGATAGCGATATGGCTCGCGCGCGGGAGCTAATCCCGATATCGATATAGTACCCGTGATGAGATGTTCCGGCGAGCACGAATGGGCGACGTGCCGAGCGGAGGCAAGGATGCCGAAGACGGCCATCTCCGCCATCCATGGCTCCCGATAATTTGCGAAAAAAGCGGGATATGTTATAATACAAACGGAGAGAAATATGCCCGAATTATGCCGGTTTTTAGGTATAATCATCTATATGTACTTCAACGACCACGATCCGGCGCATTTTCACGTGCAGTATAACGAATTCAGGGCATCGATAAGGATAAGCGATTTTTCAGTTTTAGACGGGCATCTTCCGCCACGCGTACTCGGCTTGGTGGTCGAATGGGCGGAAATGCATTCCGGCGAACTGAATGGAAACTGGGATAGTATGGTAACGGACGGCAAGGTAAAAAAAATTAAACCATTGGTATGAGGTAAAGTATGACGTGGATTGTAAATGCCGAATATGTTAGCGGATATAAAATACGGCTCACGTTTAACGACGGGGTTTCCGGCGAAGCCGATCTGGAAAAAGTCCTTAAACAGGACTCGCGCCCCATTTTTAAAACCACCGCCGACCCTGCCAATTTCCGCGCATTCAGGTTGGAAGCCGACACGGTGGTATGGGATACCGGCCTTGACCTTGCCCCCGAATTCCTTCGCGAACTGATCGGTTCGAACACACCTGTCAAAGCGTAATTCCATTCTGGTTACAACTTCCATTCTCGGATAGTCCCCCGATACGGAGGGATAATTTATATCCCTTTCCACACCTCCGCTACGCGAAGGCAAGCAGAAGGTGCAATGCACTGATCCCTTTTGCTCACGGATAGGCGCGGATGGGGGAGAATGTGCCGCAGAGGCATCTCTGCTACACGAGGACAAGCAGAAGGTGCAATGCACTGACCCCTTTTGCTCACGGATTGCACGGATGAGAAGGGAAGTGTCTAGGGATTAGGGTATCTATATTGTAGTTAAAACCATAATGCTATAGGTTTTATATATAAATATTTTTCTTTTATCTGAGATAGATTTCCAAAAATACCTATTGATATACCTTCTCCCTGACTTTCTCTAAATTTAAAACTAAGATGATGTGTAAGACTGTAATCTGAAGAACCCGCGTATCGAAGATTATTCAGACTTGCATTCATAGCATATTTATATGGTAATGTTTTATAATACTCATCATTATATTGATAGTTTCCAATCTCAATCATATTTTTTGAAAACTCTATAAAACCAATTTCTTTTATATTTGTCTTATTTATATTATTGGGAAAAAATTGCGGGACATTAAATTTTTCTCGTATATTAATATAGCATGAATTATTATTAATAATTACATTTTTTGATGCAACATCTAATTCAGTATAACAATCCTCATTATTTTCGAGAAATTTGATAATATCGGAAATTTTCTGTTCTGTTTCTTTTGAAAACTCAAAATTATTTATATCTTTTGAATCCAAAATACCCGATATTTCGCCATTTAGTATTCGTGGTATTCCCCCTTTAACTTTCAATTCGCCACTTTTTGAAAACTCAGTACTTTTAGTTTCTCTAGTAATGCTATGCTCGCTAATCTGATTATATAGCATATTAATATCATCTTTTGATAAATAGAAATAGTTTTTTAATTCAAGATTTATCTTTCTCAAATCTTTCTCCTATAGACCAAAATATAATTATTTTTATTATACATCTATTTTTAATTCTGTCAATCCCTACGCAGAAATCCCGTAAATAAATCTTCTCTGTGTTCTCTGCGTCTCTGTGGTTAGATTCTCCCATCTGCGGGAATCCGCGCGAAATTGGATAATACATTACCGCCGTGAAGCGGGGTATATCAAGATGCCATTACCCTGTCTCCGCTTCCCAGAATCCGCGCGGGGAAATGATCTTTACATCACCGTACACTCCGACCGATAGTACCGCATTGTCGCCGGTAATCAGATATGCCGCGCCGTTTCGCGCGGCGGTCTCGATAATCGAATCGTCGTCAGTGTCGTCGCAAATCGGTTGGTTGGGAATAGAATCGGGAGAAATATGCCTATATCCCGCAGGTACGCAGTTATTTCCGCGACCCGTTCGCGGGGAAGTTTTATCTTTGACGATATTACACGATCCGTTTCACGTAAAATCTGCTCGGATAAGACGATTTCATGCCGTTTTACGCAAGCTCGAAAACGCTCCGGCATAGACCGCGCGCGATAAACGCCGCGATAATAACGTTTGTATCGAGCATAAGCTTCATGACACGCTCCGAAATACATCCTCATCGGTCAATATCCCTTCGGGTTCGGCTAACGGGAGCGCCTTGTTTCGCAGTTCGCGGAATCTCCGTACCGCAAGGTACTGCCGGAGAGACTCGCGCACCAATTCGCTCTGCGGCCGCCCATCCTTCTTACTCAGCGACTTCAATTCGTCAGCCCATTCTTCCGGGATACGGATTCC
>MIBD01000062.1:7154-9672 GCA_001829395.1 Spirochaetes bacterium GWF1_49_6
TGTAATGCGCTTTTTCGGGATTGTCAAGCCCGATATGGAAATTTCTCAATCTCCCTACCCCCGGATTTGACCAAAACCGCGCGATACATTAAAATATACGGTTATGATTCCATTAGATAAGTTTCAGGAGGAACTGAAATTGGATATATTAGGCATTCTTATAGCGATACTCGTCCTGGGCATACTGGTGACAGTGCACGAGTTCGGGCATTTCCTGATGGCGAAAATTTCCGGCATCGGGGTGGACGTGTTTTCCATCGGCTTCGGTAAAGAACTGGTGTCGTGGAAATGGGGCGAGACAAAGTACCGGATCGCGCTCATCCCGCTCGGCGGATACTGCAAGATGCGCGGCGACGAGACCAAGGACCGTAATCCCAAGGACGCGAAGGACGCCCCCGCCGAAAAGGAGGAAACTCCCGTACCCGTGGAAAAAGACCCTAAGGCGATGTACAACCGTCCCCCGTGGGCGCGCGTTCTCGCGGTCGTGGGCGGGTCGCTGTTCAACTACCTGTTCGCTATCCTGATATTCTTCAGCCTGTTCCTGTTCGGGTATAAAGATAACGTGGTCACCCCGAAGGTGACGGTCGCCGAGATGATGGAAGAAAACGTGCAATCGCCCGCGTATGCCGCGGGGCTTCGCACCGGGGACTGGATAGTCTCCGTCAACGGCAAGCAAGCCGAATCGTTCTCCGACCTCGGGCAGTCTGTCCTTCTCGGCGCGGGCGATAAGCTCACGATGGTCTATGTCCGCGACGGCGCGACCAATACCGCCGATGTGACGCCTATCCTGAGCAAGAAAACCGGCGCGGGGTATATCGGTATCAGCCCGTTCGAGCTCCCGATCGAACCCGTCATCGGGGGGCTGGTGAAGAACCGTCCCGCCGCGGACGCCGGGCTGAAAGAGGATGACCGTATCCTCGCCGCCGACGGCAAGCCTATCGCCACCTACGCGGAACTCACCAATTTCATTTATGCCAACCCTAATAAGATCGTCGTATTCCAGATACAGCGCGGAGATAAAACATTCGACGCGACCCTCCAGCTCTCGTCGGTAGTAACCACCAATAACGGCGTAGTCACCGAATCCGGCCTGATGGGCATCTACCCTCTTGTAAAGTACGAGACGATGGAGAAGGAGATCCGCGCGAATAACATCTTCCACGCGTTCGCGCTCGGTTTCATGGAGGCCAACACGTCGCTCGTCCGCACATGGGAAGGGCTGGTCGTGATGATTAAGGGCAAGATCGACGTGCAGAAACATATGTCCGGCCCGCTCCGCATCATCCAGGTCACCGGCGCTATGGCCACCCACGCAAGTTTCGTCAAGTTCCTCCAGTTCATGGCGATGATCGCGGTCGCGCTGGCGTTCTTCAATATCCTGCCCCTGCCCGGATTGGACGGCGGTCACTTCCTGCTGAACCTGTTCGAATGGGTCACCCGCATCAAGCCCAGCGAGAAAGTGCTGACGGTGATCGAATATGTGGGGCTGTTCTTTATCATATCGCTCGCGGCAATCGTGTTCATCAACGATATCGTGAATATCATCCGGGACGCCGTGGCATGAAAATAAGGCTCGCGGTACTGGTCTCCGGACGCGGGTCGAACCTCCAGGCGATCCACCGCGCGATCGGTGATAAGGTGTTCGACGGCGAGATTGTGCTCGTCCTGTCCGACCGCCCCGACGCCGCCGCCCTCGACTTCTGCGCGAAGCACGGTATCCCGTCGAAGTATATCCATCCCGGCGATTTCAAGACCAAACTCGAAGGCGCCGCCGAGCAGGCGTATATCGCCGCGCTCCGCTCCGCCGCACCCGGCCTCATCGTACTCGCCGGTTTCATGCGGGTCGTCAAGCCCCCCCTCATCCGCGCGTTCGAGAACAGTATCATCAACATACACCCGTCCCTTCTCCCGAAATACCCCGGCCTGCATACCCATGCCCGCGCGCTCGAAGCGGGAGACCGTGAAACCGGATGCACCGTCCACTTCGTCAACGAGGTGATCGACGGGGGCAAACGCATCATGCAGGCGAGAGTCCCTATCCGCCCGGGCGACACCGAAGCGTCTCTGTCCGCGCGCGTCCTGAAGGAGGAGCATCAAGTGCTCCCCGCAGTGATCAAAATGTTCGCGGAGGGACGTATCGATTATGCAAGTTGGCCGAACGAGCCGATGGTGTGGGCGACTCACAGGACGTGAGGAGTCCCGCGAGCGCAGGATGTGCAGGTGTGGGCGACTCACAGGACGTGAGGAGTCCCGCGAGCACAGGATGTGCAGGAGCGGGAAAAGTCGAAGGCAAACAGCCTAGGAAAGCCACAGAGGCACAAAGGGGGAGCAGGGGGGAAGGGAAGTTAACCACGAATGCACACGAATAAACGCGAAAAACATCTTCGAATGACGGGAGAAGCCATCCCCCGCTTTTCTCGTTTATGTTCGGGATAAGTCGCGAGGACAAGCAGAGGCACGGAGAACCCAGAGGGGTGCAATATACTGACCCCATTCTCACTCCCGCGAGGGTATAGAA